>DASVCF010000091.1:0-32122 GCA_036381735.1 Gemmatimonadaceae bacterium
GCGGATCAATCGAGTCTGACCCCATTGATCGCGTGAGGTCCATCGTGACGATGCGCGATTCCATGCAGCACCCGCCACGCGAGCGTGGGCGAGAGCGACAGGCTGAGATCTTTCTCGACGGTGTCGCGGGGACGAAGCCCGCGGTACCGACCGACGCGACGCGGCTGGAAGACGCCGCGCGTGCGGTGATGCGCCGCGAGGCGCACGCGTACATCGCCACGGGCGCCGGGAGCGAGAGCACGGTGCGCGCGAACCGGGCCGCGTTCGAGCGGTGGCGCATCGTCCCGCGTGTGCTGCGCGGGACGTCATACCGCGACCTGTCCATTTCACTCTTTGGCGACATCCTGCCCACGCCGCTGCTCCTCGCGCCCGTGGGCGTGCTCGAGATGGCGCATCGCGATGCCGATCTCGCGGTGGCGCGCGCGGCGGCCGTGGAACAGGTGCCGATGATCTTCTCGAACCAGGCGTCGTATCCGATGGAGCGGTGCGCGGCCGAGATGGGCGATGCGCCGCGATGGTTCCAGCTCTACTGGAGCACCTCGAACGAGCTGGTGACGAGCTTCGTGCGGCGTGCCGAGGCATGCGGCTGCCGCGCCATCGTGCTCACGCTCGACACGACGATGCTCGGCTGGCGTCCGCGCGATCTCGATCTCGCGTATCTCCCGTTTCTGCGAGGGAAGGGGATCGCGCAGTACACGAGCGATCCCGTCTTCCGCGCGAGTCTGGCGCCGCCCGTCGAGCAGGCCACCAGGGGACGAACGCCGCGCGTCACCCTCGCTGCCGTGCGCGCGCTGCTCGAGATGACGCGGCGCCATCCCGGCACGTTCGTGAAGAATCTGCGATCCGGCGAGCCGAGGGCGGCCGCGCAGCGCTTCATCTCCACGTACTCGCGTCCATCGCTCGCGTGGAAGGATCTCCATTTTCTGCGCGGGCTCACCACGCTCCCCATCCTGCTCAAAGGGATCCTGCACCCCGACGACGCGCGCCGGGCGATCGATGCCGGCATGAACGGCGTGATCGTCTCCAACCACGGCGGTCGGCAGGTGGACGGTGCGATCGGCGCGCTCGATGCGCTCCCCGATGTCGTGGAGGCCGTCAGCGGCCGCGTGCCCGTGCTCTTCGACAGCGGCATCCGTGGCGGCGCGGACGTCTTCAAGGCGCTGGCACTCGGCGCGACGGCGGTGTGTCTCGGGCGGCCGTACGTGTACGGACTCGCGATCGCCGGGGAACGCGGCGTGCGCGAGGTCATCCGGAACGTGCTCGCCGAGCTCGACCTCACGATGGGGCTGACGGGGTGCGCATTGGTGACGGCGATCACGCGAGAGTGTGTGGTGCGCGCGACGGTGTGATCCATCGTGTGCACGCGTGCGGCTCGGGTTCGCGCTCCCCGGTTGAATCGGTTCGATCCTCTCTCCATGTTTTCACCCTTCGTCGGCGCGGGTCGACGGCCAGCGCGGACGCTTCCACACGCGGCCCGCGACAACGATGTCTGCATCCAGTAGGCGGGAGTGAGTGAAGAGAGTGGCGTGATCCCGGCGGCCGCACCCGAGCCGCATTCCGTGAACCGCGGCGCCGACCGAGAGTTCGTCGGTGCCACCGCCACAGATGCCGATGCGGCACCACGCCTCGATGACGAGTGGGCGGTCGCGGCACTCCGCGATAGCGCCGAGCGACTCCGCGTATCCGTCGAGACGGCGCGCGTTGGGACATGGGAGACCGATCTCGCGACAGGTGTGCTCACCTGCTCGGAGCGGAACCTCGCGAACTTCGGCCGCTCGCCGGACGATCGGTTCACATACGATGATTGGTTGGCGTCCATCCATCCGGAGGACCGTGCGCGCGTTCAGCGAAGTGGGCTGGCGGCCATCGAGACCGGCGGGGAGTACGAGCAGGAGTATCGATGCATCTGCCCCGACGGCGCCGTGCGCTGGATTCTTTCGCGCGGCAGTGTGCTGTGCGGAGATGACGGCACACCGTGCCGCCTGGTCGGCGCGACGCTCGACATCACCGATCGCAAGCGGACCGAGCAGCTGCTGACGCAACAGACGCGGCTCCTGGAGATGATCGCCCGGGGGCGCCCGCTCGATGCGTGTCTCGCTGCGCTGTGCGCCGCGGTCACTCAGTTGGACGCGCGCGTACACGCCGCCGTGCTCGTGGCCGACGAGGAGCGGCGTACCTTCCTGCGTCCCGTCGCGCCCGAACTGCCTGCATCGTTCACGTCAGGGCTGGAAGGTGCGCCCATCGGGGAGGCGGCCCTGGGCACGTGCGGCCTGGCCGTCCACTCCGGCACCCCCGTGAGCTGCGTGGATATCGAGCACAGTGCCACGTGGTCCGAGTCCTGGCGATCGCTGTGCCTGGCCCACGGCATCCGATCGTGTCACTCCACTCCGGTGTTCGACGGCACTGGCGCACCCTGCGCCTCGTTCGTGCTGTGCTTCGTCGATCCGCGCACGCCGGCCGAATGGGAGTCGCGGCTGGCCGACTTCGGCGCGCACGTCGCGGGCATCGCGCTCGAGCGGGCGCGCACCGAGGCGGCGTTGCGCAGAAGCGAAGCGGCACGCGAGGCGGCGCTGGCGGACGCGATCCTCCTGCAGCGCATCAGCGCACAGCTGATCGACCAGGACGACATCGATGCCTTGTGCCAGAGCATCATCGACGCCGTCATGGCCATCATGCACTCGGACTGCGCCAGCATGCAGATGCTCCACCCCGAACGGGGGAAGGGCGGTGAGCTGGAGCTGCTCGGCTGCCGGGGCTTCACCAGCGAGGCCGAGATCTTCTGGGCGTGGGTTCGTCTCGATTCGGGCAGCTCGTGCGGCGCGGCACTGCGTAGCGGCGAGCGAGTGATCGTATCCGACATCGAATCGTGCGACTTCATGGCGGACACCGCGGATCAGGCCACGTACCGGCAGACGGACATTCGCGCCGTGCAGACCACCCCGCTCATCTCACGCGGCGGGCAGATGCTCGGCATGTTGTCCACACACTGGCGGGAGCCGCACCATCCCTCGGAGCGCGACCTGCGCCTCCTGGACATCCTCGTGCGACAGGCCGCCGACCTCCTCGAGCGAAAGCGCGCGGCCCTGGCACTCGATGCCGCCCGCCGCGAGGCCGAGGAGGCTCGTGCCATCGCGGAGGAGGCGAACCGCGCGAAGTCGGAGTTTCTGGCGAACATGAGCCACGAGCTGCGCACGCCGCTCAACGCGATCGCGGGATACCTGCAGCTCGTCCAGATGGGAATTCACGGGCCGGTCACCGAAGCCCAGCGCACGGCGTTGGAGCGGGTACGGAAGAGCCAGCAACATCTCCTCATGCTCATCAACGACGTGCTCAACTTCGCCAAGCTCGAGGCGGGCCGCGTCGAGTATCGCCTCGAGGAGCTGCGCCTCGCCGACATCGTCTCCGCCATCACGCCGATGATCGAGCTCCAGCTCGCGTCGAAGGGCGTGCTTTACGAGGTGCGCCTGAATCCGGACATCGCCGTCACTGTGGACCGCGACAAGGTGCAGCAGATCCTCCTGAACCTGCTCTCCAACGCCGCCAAGTTCACGGAGACCGGCGGGCGCGTGACGGTCGAGACCCGCGCCTGCGAGGACGCGCCGCGCGACGTGATTTGCCTCGCGGTGACGGACACGGGCTGCGGCATCCCCTCCGACAAGCTGGACGCGATCTTCGATCCCTTCGTGCAGGTGAACCGCAAGCTGACGCACACCACCGAGGGAACGGGACTCGGCCTCGCCATCAGCCGTGATCTCGCACGCGGGATGGGCGGTGACCTCAGCGTGCAGAGCGTCGAAGGCGAAGGCTCGACCTTTACGCTGCTCCTTCGCGTACCCGCGTCGCGATCCAGTCCCCCACCGCCCGTGTCCCGGACGAGCCGCCCAGGTCCGCAGTCGTAACGCCGGCCGCCACGCTCGCGCGCACCGCGTTCTCCACGGCGCACGCCGCCTCGTGTGCGCCGAGCGTCTCGAGCATCATCGCGACGGTGAGAATCGCCGCCATCGGGTTGGCCGCGTCCTTGCCCGCGAGCGGTGGCGCGCTCCCGTGCACCGGCTCGAACATCGTGATCTTCCCCGGATGCCGGTTCGCACTCGGCGCGATCCCCAGGCCGCCGACGAGCATCGAGGCGAGGTCCGAGAGGATGTCGCCGAAGAGATTCCCGGTCACGATCACCGGGAACGACTCCGGCGTGCGGATGAGGTCCATCGCCATCGCGTCGATGTAGCGCGTGTCGCGCGTGATCCCCGGATACTCGCGCCCCACCTCCTCGAACACGCGGCGCCACAGCTGGTGCGCGGCGATCGCGTTCGCCTTGTCGGCCATCGTCACGCGTGTCTTGTCATGGGCGGCCGCCCACTCGAAGGCGTAGCGGATGATGCGCTCGACGCCGCGCCGCGTGTTGAGCTCTTCGGCGATCGCGATCTCGTCCGGTGTGCCGCGCTTGAACGTGCCGCCCACCGAGACGTACAACCCCTCCGTGTTCTCGCGGAAGATCATGAGATCGATGTCGCGCGTCGTCTTCCCCTTGAGCGGCGTCAGGCGATCGTCGAACAGCCGCGCGGGACGCTCGTTCACGTAGAGGTCGAGTTGGAAGCGCATCCCGAGCAGGATGTCGCGTGCGTGCTCGTTCCCGGGCACGCGCGGATCGCCGAGCGCGCCGACGAGAATCGCATCGAAGTCGCTGCCAAGCCGCTGCATCTCGCCGGGCGGGAGCGTGACCCCGGTCGCGAGGTAGTGATCGGCACCGTACGGCAGCATCTCGATCTCGATCCCCGGATGGTAGGCCGCCTCCGCCGCCTCGAGCGTCTTGAGCGCTTCGTGGATGACCTCGGGACCGATTCCATCTCCAGGGATGACGGCGAGTCGTGGCATGGCGAGCTAGGGCTGAAGGATGCCGCTCGTGTCGTGCGTGGTCGGTGGTCGCGGTGACGACCGCGGGATGGTGACGGTGCGCGTGCTGCCCGCGTGCGTCGTGTCGGGACGCGCGCTGCTGTCGACCGTGGTCGTGTCGCCGACGACGGCCTTGGGGTGCGTGAGCGCGTAGACGTACGCCGCCACCTGATGGATCTCCGCGGGGGAGAGCTGTCCACCGAAGGCCGGCATCGCGATCTGCGCGACCATCGGCGATGCGACGCCGTTCGTGACCACCTGCTCGATAGCGGGGATGGAGCCGTTGCCGCGCAGCCACGTGGTGTCGATGAGGCTGGGCCCCAGCGTCGTCATCCCATCCGCTTGCGCGCCGTGGCAGGTGAAGCATCGCCCCTTGCCGTGGTAGATGGCGGAGCCGGCCATGCTGTCGGCGCGCAGCACGACAGCGGCGCCGCCGAGCATCGGGACCGTGTTCGGGCCCATGAGCGAGTCCGGGGACGCCGTCGCCGTGGAATCGCTCGCGCTGGCGGTATCACTGGCGGTGGTGCTCTCGCGCGCGAACGTGTCGTACGGCAACGCAACGGCGGTATCGACCGTCGCACTGCGTTGTCTGGGCTCACCACCGCATGCCGCGAGCAGGACGAGCAGCGTCACGGCGAGCGGCATCTTCATGTGGACGCGACTCCCCGCCCGCACGTGATGCAGAAGCGCCAGTTGACGTCGAGCTCCGAGCCGCACGCGGGGCACCGCTGCACGCGGAGGTTCTGCCCGCAGTGCGGACAGAACGCGGCCTCGCGCCCCATCGGGAGCCGTCCACCGCAGTACGCGCACGCCTTCGCCGTCGCGGCGGATGCCGATGGAGATGTCGCCTGGCGCGGCGGCGATGCGGCGCCCGTGCTGTTGCGTCCGCTGTTGCTCGCACCGGATGGCGGAGCCGCGGGCGCGGGTTCGGGTGCGAACATCCCTGCCGATGGCGCGGTGGTCGCGCGCCGCGGCGGGTGCGCGTGTCCGGCCGCCAAGGGGTCGATCGGCGCGCGGGGGGTGGGCGGCGTCGAGAGCGTCGGTGCGCCGGACGGCGCCGCGGGCATCTCGTTCAGCTGCTGTACCGCTGCCGCCGAGAGCGCGACGCGTGATGCCGCGAACTCACGGAAGATCGCCGTGTTCGGGTTGGCGCCCGTGATCTCCTTCCGGATCGCGCTCTGCATGTCCTCGTCGCCCGTCAGATAGCCGCGCTCGCCGGCGAGCAGCTGGCACAGCGCGGCCTCGTAGTCCTGATTTGTCTCGATCCCCAGCTCGCGACGGTTCAACCGGTAGGGTACGAGGTGCTGGTACAGCTCCGCCACCTCGAACGGTCGCGCGAGATACTCGGGGTGCCCGCTGCGAATGTTCTGCACAAGGCGGCGAAACATGCGATCGACATCGTCCATGGCTCGTTCGACTGCTCATCTTGAGGGAGTGCACACGCCGGCATCGCACCGAATTCCGTCGGGCGACGGGCACTCTCTATTAGGTGTGCGAGAGGCAGGGCGAGCGCAAGGGGTTGTGGGTCATGGGTTCTGGGTTGTGAGGCCTGCGTGGTGAGCGGTGAGCGACGTCGATGGTCGCACTCACGACCACTCATAACTCACAACCCATGACTCACAACTCTACCCTCTCTGCCGCCACCCTCGCCGACGACCTCCGATCGTACTCCATCGCCAGCACCGGCTGCGCACGCACGCGCGCGGGGAGGCGCGGCTGACGGCGGGCGCTCAGGCGGGCGCCGAGCATGTGGAAGAGCGCCGCGACGCCATCGCGCCACGTGATCTTCTTCCCCTCCTCGTACGTGCGCCCGTGGTAGCTGATCGGCACCTCGTAGATGCGCGCGCCCATCTGCGAGAGCCGGGCGACGATCTCCGGCTCGATCCCGAAGCGCTCGCGCGTGAGATGCATGATCCGGAACGCCCGCATCGTGAACGCCTTGTAGCCGCTCTCCATGTCGGTGACGTTCAGGTCGGTGAGCATGTTGGAGAGCAAGGTGAGCAGTCCGTTCGCGACGCGGTGCCAGAAGTAGAGCACGCGGTGCGCGCCACTCCCGAGGAAGCGCGAGCCGATCACCGCGTCGGCCTTCCCCTCGAGAATGGGTGCGATGAGCTGCGGGATGTCCGCCGGGTCGTACTCCAGATCGGCGTCCTGGATGACCACGATGTCGCCGGTCGCGTGCTCGCGCGCCGTGCGCAGCGCGGCCCCCTTCCCGCGGTTCACCTCGTGCCGCGCGACGATGAGCGAACCGTCGCGCGACCGCGCGAGCCGCGTGAGCTCCTGGAACGTCGCATCCGCGGAGGCGTCATCGACAGCGATGACCTGCAGGGCCAGCGACGGTGCGAGCTGCTCCGCCAGCGCATCCAGCGCGTCGATGGTGCGCTCGATCGTCGCCGCCTCGTTGTAGCACGGGACCAGGATGCTCAGGGTGATGGGGCGATCCATGTGCGGCTACTTCGACAGACTATCGAGCTGCCTGTCGACGTTGGGGCCGCGGAAGTTCGCGCGGTTCGAGCCACCCGTGCTCTGGATGATCCGCACGACGATGTTGTCGCTGTTCGTCTGGGCGTCCTGGAAGCCGAGCCAATAGCCGACCGCGATACCGATCGCGAGGACGACGAGCGCCTTCTTCATGTTGCACACCTCGGGGAGAATTTGACGGCGTACGTGAGACGTGCCGCCCCGCGATCAGGTAACGCGCCGCCCGCCCGGGCACGGGAGTGCATCGGGAAACGGATCGGGCTCGACCGTCAGGCGGCGCTTCGCCCGCTCGATCTGCATCCACTCGTCGAACTCCGAGGGGACCGCGCCCGCGGACGCGTTCTGCTGCGCCGCCGCGCGGGTTGCGAGCAGATTCGCATATTCATTTTGTGGATGGCCGGCGTGCCCCCGCACCCAACGCCAGCAGACCTGATGCGCGCGCGCCGCGTCCACCAGCGTCTGCCACAGCTCGAGGTTCTCGATCGGGCCGGCCTTCCGCTTCCACCCGCGCCGCATCCAGTCGTACACCCACGCGGTCATCCCGTCCACCAGATAACGCGAGTCGCTGGTGAAGACGACGGAGAATCGCTGCCCCTTGGCCGAGAGCAGGCGCAACGCCTCGATCGCCGACCGGAGCGCCATGCGGTTGTTGGTCGTCGCGGGCTCGGAGAGCCAGAAGTCGCGGCGCACCACATCGCGGCTGCGCGGATGTCGGACCTCGATCACGCCACCCGCTCCGCCGGGGTTGTCGCCATCGCGGCCGTTCCCCAGGCACGATTCGTCCGCGTACACCGCGACACGCGGCAACGATACGTCAGCCATCGCTCATCTACTGGATGACGTGCAGGCTGTCGATGTCGGCCAGGTCGAACGTGATCGTGTCGCCGGTCGTCGGGTGCGTGGCCTCGATCAGCTCGCGCCCGCCGCGCACGCGCAGCGCCTGCGGGATCACCACGTACTCGGTCCCGCGCCGGTAGATGACGAGGCGCCGCCCATCGATGATCGCTCGCTCGAGCAGGTCGTACTCGGTGTGCGTCAGCTGCGCCACGCGTCGCTCCCGCCCGCCGCGCACCACTCGCGCGCCAGCCGCGTCAGCACGTCCGTCGCCCGCTCGATCTCGGCGATCGGCACCCACTCCTCCGCCGAGTGCGCCAGCGCGATGTCGCCCGGCCCGTAGCAGATCGCCGGGATCCCCGCCTCGTTCAGCAGCGCCGCGTCCGTCCACGCGCTGAGCCCTTCGATCACAGGCGTGCCGCCCTCCGCCTCGATCGCCGCGGCGAGCGCGCGCACCACCGGCGCCTCGGGCGCCACATCGCTCGGACCCTGCGCGAACAGGACGTGCACATCCGCGCTGAAGTGCGGCCGGCGCGCGCGCACGCGCTCGCACGCGGCCCGCACTTCCGCCAGCACGTGCTCGACCGTCTCGCCCGGTACGGTGCGTCGCTCGATGTCCACCACGCACTGGTCGGGATAGGTGGACATCCCGCTCCCACCCTCGATGCGCGACGCGTGCAGCGACGCGTGGCCGAGCAACGGGTGCGTGTGCGTCGTGAGCTCGTGCTCCTCGAGCGCGTCGAGCTCGGCGAGCAGCAACGCGGCGTGGCGGACCGCGTCGATGCCGATGTCGTACCGGCTGCCGTGTGCGGCGCGCCCGTGCACCGTGACGCGAATCCACGCGAACCCGCGGTGCGCGGACGCGATGGCGAGCCGCGTCGGCTCGGTGACGATCGCCGCCTCGGCCCGCACGCCTTGCGCGACGAGCGCGCGCGTCCCCAGGCTCTCCCCCTCCTCGTCGATCACCGCCGCGATGATGATCTCGCCCTCGAGCCCCTGGTCGACCGCGTGCACGGCGGCGGCGCACATCGCCGCTACGCCGCCCTTCATGTCCGCCGAGCCACGGCCGTACATTCGTCCGTCGCACTCCTCGGCGTCGAACGGCGCGTGCCGCATCCCCTCGGTGCCCACGACGTCGAGATGCCCGTTGAACAGGAGCGACCGTCCGGCACCGCCGCCGACGCGCGCCACGACGTTCGGGCGGCCTGGCGCCACATCGCACACGTCCACACGGAAGCCCCACGCCTCGAGAACCGCGCTCAGCGCGCGCGCCACCGCGCCCTCACCCGGCGCGCCGGGGACGAGCACGGGGTTGCGCGAGTCCACGCGCACCAGCTCGCGCGTGAGCGCGACCGCGTCGCCGCGGGCGATCGTCACTCCACTTCCTCCGTGGTGACGCGCAGTCCCTGCGTGTCGATCGTGAACGGCAGCAGCTGCGCGACGCGCGACACGGCATCGCGCACCTGCGTCGCCCGCGCCTCGGGCGCGATCACCAGCACCGAGCCGCCGCCCGATGCGCCGAGCGCCTTGCCGCCGATCGCGCCCGCGGCGCGCGCCGTCGCCAGCACCTGCTCGATGGCCGGCGTGGAGATGTGCGTGTGCAGCATGCGCTGATACTCCCAGTGCTCCGCCACGAGCGCCCCCAGCTCATCCACCGAGCTGCGCTCCAGCGCGCCGATCATCTGCTCGGCCAGCGCCTTCATGCGCGCGAGCGCGTTGGTCACGCGCGGCGCGCGCGCCTTGTACGCGTTCAGCACCGCGGTGATCGTCTTGCCCGAGAGGCGCGTCTCCCCCGTGTACACGATCGTGCACCGCCGCTCCAGCATCGCGATGAGCGACGGTGGGAGCGGAATCTGCCGCATCGAGACCGTGTCGGCGAAGTGCAGCGCGAGCGCGCCGCCGAAAGCCGCCGCGTAATGGTCCTGGCTGCCGCCCGCCACACGCAGGTGGTTGACCTCGATCTCCCGGCTGCGCTCGGCGATCTGCGCGCGCTCGAGCGGCGTGCCGCACCACGTCGACAGCGCGCCGACCAGCGCGACGCCCGCGGCCGACGAGCCGCCAAGTCCGGCGCCCTTCGGAAAATCGTTGGCGAGCCGCATGACCAGCGACCCGGTGTCGAAGCAGCGAAGGGCGGCCTTCGCCATCTCCGCGCCACCGGTGGGCGGGAGCGCCTCCGCGTCGGGTGCCACGTGCAGGATGCCGCCGTCATCGATGGTGATGCCGGAGCGCGGCGTCGGCGTCACCGTCACCGATGCGCACCGCGAGATCGCGACGTTACAGACGCACCCGCCCTGCTCGGCGGTGTACGGCGGGACGTCCGTCCACCCGCCGCCGAAGTCGATGCGCGTGGGCGCCAGTGCCTGAATCCGCCGCATCGTCAGCTCGAGTGGTCGTGCACGATCTTCCACCCGCCATCCACCCGCTCCATGACCAGGGACGTCGGACCGCGCGCCACGGTCGAGTCGCCGCGCGAGAGCACGTACTCGGCGATGACGTTGATCACCCCCGGCGCGAGCGAGTCGACCTCGAGCTTGTCGAACGACAACGAGTCCTGCAGGCCTGGCTTGGCGAAGCGCGGCGCGTACACGTCCCGGATCGCGGCGCGCCCGTGAATCACGCCGCGGCGCCCGATGTACGTCGTCCGATCGCTGTTCAGATAGTCCGACACGAACGCATCGAGGTCGCCGCGGTTCCAGGCGCTGGCGGAGCGCTCGAGCATCGCGGCGATTTCGGTCCGGAGCGGACCGCTGTCCGCCCGCTGTGCGATGGCCGGCGCGCACGCGCTCACGGGCACGAGCATCATCGCGATTCCCGTCCATCTGTGCATATTGCGCATGTGGATATTGTGAAGGCGCATTCAACCCGTACCATGATCGTGTCCCAAACTAGTGCGCGGAAGCGCGATTGCCTACCCGCGCTCCTTACCGGCGCCGTGCTACTGGGCACGCGTCGTGCGCCTCGGAATGCTTGAGCCATGGCCGACCTCGCCCACTACCTCGAAGATCGCACGCTGATCCTCCTGTCGAATCGGGAGCCGTACGAGCATCGCCACGGCGATACCGGGATCGAGGTGCGCCAGCCGCCGGGCGGGCTCGTCTCCGCGCTCGATCCCACCATGCAGACGACCCACGGCGTCTGGGTCGCATGGGGCTCCGGGACCGCGGACGCGGAGACGTCGAATGGCGACGGGCGCCTCCAGGTCCCGCCCGACCATCCCGCGTACACGCTGCACCGCGTCTTCCTCGATGAAGCCGACATCGAGGGCTACTACCTGGGCTTCGCCAACCGCTCGCTCTGGCCGCTGTGCCACCTTCTCGTTCAGCACTTCGAGTACAGCAGCGAGTACTGGCGGCGCTACCAAGATGTGAACCGCAAGTTCGCCTGCGCCGTGGCCGACGAGGTGGATCGCGCCGAGAAGGAGCCGGTCGTCTGGATTCAGGACTATCATTTCGGCCTGGCGGCCGCGATGATCCGCGAGATGAAGACGCCGCTCCTCATCCACCAGTTCTGGCACATCCCCTTTCCGCCGGCGGACTTTCTCCGCCTTCTCCCCGAGGATGTGCACGACGCGCTGCTCCGCGGCATGCTCGGCAACGACCTGATCGGGTTCCAGACGGAACGCTACGCCATCAACTTCCTCGGCTGCGTCGCCGAGTTTCTCGCGGACGCCGACATCGACGCGGATACGCTCACCGTGCAGTACCAGGGACGGACCGTGCAGGTGGCCGCGTTCCCGATCAGCATCGACGTCGACCGCTACGAGGGGCTCGCGCAATCACCCGAGAGCGCGTCGCTCGCAGATCGGCTCCGGAAGCGCTACGCGTTCGGCAACCGCCAGCTCGGGCTCGGCGTCGACCGCGTCGACTACACGAAGGGGATCCCGGAACGGCTCCGTGCGCTCCGCATGCTGTGGGCGCAGCATCCCGAGCTGCGCGAGACGTTCACCTTCCTGCTTGTCGCCACACCCTCGCGCTCCGAGCTTCCGGCGTACCGGGCACTCGAGGAGGAGATGGTCAACACGGTCATGGAGATCAACCAGCGCTTCGGCACCGAGCACTGGACGCCGATCGTGCTCGTGCATGAGAACGTGAGCGCCGAGCTGCTGGCTGGCGTGTATCGCGCGGCCGACCTGTGCCTGGTGTCGTCGCTGCAGGATGGGATGAATCTCGTGGCCAAGGAGTTCGTCGCCTGCCAGATCGAGGAGCGCGGCGTGCTCGTGCTGAGCCGGTTCACCGGCGCGGCCGAAGAGATCGACGAGGCGATTCTCATCAACCCGTTCAACATCGACGGCTTCGTCGCGGGCATCCGCCGAGCGCTCGACATGAGCGAAGGGGAGCGGCGCGTGCGCATGCACCGCATGCGCCGGCAGCTCAGGGAGCGCTCGATCTTCGATTGGCTCGAGGCGATCCTCTCGCGCACCGAAGCGATCATCAGCGCACACGGCGGCACGCGGAGCACGGCGTGACGCCGACGCCGCTCTTCCCGGTGTCCGAGCCGCTTCAGGAGCGGCTCGATGGGACGCCGCTCGTCATCATGCTCGACGTCGATGGGACGCTCGCCCCGCTGGCCCCGCGCCCGGATGCCGCCGTCGTCCCCGCCGAAACGCGACGCGCCATCGCCACGCTCGCCGCGCGCGATGGCGTGCAGGTAGTGCTCGTCTCGGGGCGCGCCGCGGCCGATGCGCGACGCATGGTGTCCGCGCTGCACGTGTGGGTGATCGGGAACCACGGCTTCGAGATCACGGGGCCCGACGGCGAAGAGCTCGTGGATCAGCAGGTGGCGCACTATCGCCCGATCGTCGCACAGGCCGCGCGCCGCCTCGAGCCGCAGGTGGCGCACGTGCCCGGCGTGTTCCTCGAGGACAAGGGGTGGACGCTCAGCGTGCACTACCGCATCGCCGATCCCGCCGTCGTCCCGCGGCTCCGTGCGGCCGTAGAGGATGTGGTCGCGCAGCTCGGCCTCCGACTCACGCTCGGCAAGCAAGTGCTCGAGATCCGCCCGCCCGTGCGCGTGGACAAAGGGACCGCCGTGCTGCTGCTCGGCCGCCAGCTCGGCGGGTTGGACGATGCGGGCGCGTGCGTCTTCATCGGCGATGACCAGACCGACGAGGATGCGTTTCGGGCGTTGCGCGCGCGCTCGCCCCGCGCGATCACCGTCCGCGTGCTGCACGGCGACGAATCGACGCCGACCGCCGCGGAATTTTCCGCGTGCGATCCGATCGAGGTGCGAGCGTTCCTCGAGTGGCTGGTTCGATGGCGAACGTGACGACGGCGCGCGTGGGGGAGGCCACGCGCGCCGTCGAAGGAAGGCCGGAGAAGATCGACTACTTCTTTTTCTTCGCGGCCTTCGACTGCGCCTTTCCGCGCTCGGCAGCGGCCGACTTCTTTTTCGGCGTGCTCGCCCGTGCCGCGGTCTTGGTCGCTTTGGGCTTCTCGCTCTTCTTGGCCGCCGCGCTCTTGGCCGCCGGCTTCGTGGGTGAGCTCGCGGGGGCGGGTTTTCTGGCAGCCGCAGCGGCCGGTTTCACGGCCGGCTTGGCGTTCTTGGCGTACGCCGCCTCAGCCTCCTGGATCAACTTGTCCGCCTCTTCCTGCGTCATCTGACCGCGGCGCACCATGTACTGCGCCAAGTCACGCGCGCTCTCGACCGCGAAGCCGGCCAGCCCCGCCGCCGCACTGATGATGTCCTTCATGGCCTTGCCGATTCGGCTCCCCGCTTCCTGACTGATTTCCTGCGCCCGTGCCGCCATCTCGGCGACCGCCTCCCGTGGGTCGGTATGCCGATGCATGGACCGCCTCGCGGGTGGTCCCGAAGGCGCTGCGTCATCGCCGGCCTTTGGATCTGCGGCGTGTGCCTTATCCACCATGTACGGGCTCGCTCCTTGGGCGCGTTATGGAGGTGCAGGGGGGTGGGACTGAGCTTTCGCAAGAGACCCAGGCGACACCTGCCTAGCCAACGCCGCCGGGGCGAGGTCTGGATTGCGAGGGGTAAGTTTATGATTTTGACCGTTGTACGCAAGTGTGAGCTGTGAGCTCTGAGCTGTGAGCTTTGGGCTGTGGGTGGGTTGTGAGCTCGACGTTCTCTGGAAGGTTGAGCTCACAGCCCAACTCACAGCTACTCACAACCCACAACTCATAACTCACAGCATTTCGCGCAACTCTTTCGCGCCACTTACAAGCCACTATCATGCTCTCCGGCCTCCGCGTCCTCGACCTCACCCGCGTGCTCGCCGGTCCGCTGTGCACAATGATGCTCGGCGACCTCGGTGCGGACGTCATCAAGATCGAGCGCCCCGGCGTGGGGGACGATACCCGCGGATGGGGGCCGCCATTCGACCAGCGCGGCGAGAGTGCCTACTACCTCAGCGTCAACCGCAACAAGAAGAGCCTGGCCGCCGATCTTCGCGATCCGGCCGATCGCGCGCTCGTCGCCTCACTCATGGCTCAAGCGGATATCGTGGTCGACAACTTCCGCCGAGGGGTGCTGGAGAGTCTTGGCCTCGCGCCCGCCGAGATGCTGGCGGCACGCCCCGCGCTCGTCTGGTGCACGATCACCGGCTTCGGCCCCCAGAGCGACCGCCCGGGCTACGACTACGTCGTGCAAGCCGAGTGCGGCTGGATGTCGATCACGGGAGATCGCTCCGGAGAACCGATGAAAGCGGGGGTCGCGCTGGCCGACGTGGTCGTCGGCAAGGACGCGACCATTGCCATCCTCGCGGCGCTGATCGAGCGCGGACGTACGGGGCGCGGGCGGCACGTCACCGTCTCCCTTGCGCAGAGCGCCACGGCGGCGCTGGTCAACGTCGCGCAGAACGTTCTCGTGACCGGCACCGACGCGTCGCGGTGGGGGAACGCGCATCCGAATCTGGTCCCGTACGAGCTCTTTCCCGCGAGCGACCGTCCGATCGTCGTCGCCGTGGGAAACGATGCGCAGTGGCGCGCCTGCGCGCTCGCCATCGATCGCCCGGACCTCGCCCGGGACCCGCGCTTCATGACGAACGCGGGGCGGGTCACGCATCGTGATGAGCTCGTGGCCGCACTGCGCGGCTGTCTGGCGACGCGCCCCGCCGCGCACTGGCTCGCCGCACTGGAGCGCGCCCAGGTGCCCTGCGGCGTGGTGAAAGGCGTGCTCGAGGCGCTCCGCGACGCGAACGCCTCCGCGCTCACCGGTGTTGCGCCGAGCGTCCCCGGGACCGTACGCTTTCCACCGCCGCGCCTGGACGAACACGGCGCCGAGATCCGACGACAGGGATGGCGGGCGTTCTGAATGCGCTACATCGGCAACAAAACTCGACTCCTCCCCTTTCTCCAGCGCACGCTTCGCCGTCTCGGGCTCGAGCCCGGGTCGGCGCACGACGCGTTCGCCGGGACGGCATCGGTGGGGCGTGCGTTGAAGTCAGCGGGGTGGTGCGTGGCGTCGAGCGATATCATGACGTACTCGTACGTCTTTCAGCGCGCGTACGTGGTCGTCCAGCGGAGTCCGAGCTTCGCGGCGCTCCGTGCCGGCGATCCGGACCTGCGTCGCGCGCTGCGCTCCGCATCGTTCCGGAAGGCGGTGAGCGATCGTGGCGGCGGCGCGCTCGATGCGGTGGCCGAGTATCTCGCGGGTTGGCTCGAGCCGCGACGCGACTTCGTGAGCGAGCACTTTGCGCCCGGCGGCGGGCGCATGTACTTCACCGAGGAGAACGCCGCGCGCATCGATGCCGTTCGCGAGCGGCTGCACGCCTGGCGCACCGCCGAGCTGATCGGTGATGAGGCGTACTATGTTCTGCTCGCCGCCCTCATCGAGGGCGCGGACCGCGTGGCGAACACGGCGGGGGTCTACGCGGCGTACATCAAGCAGTGGCAGCCGAACGCTCGGCGCGCGCTCACGTTGACGCCCGAGCGGCCCGTGCGCGGCGCACGCGGCTCGAGCGCGCACCACGCCGACGCGGCCACCGTGGCGCGCGCGCTCGGCGCAATCGACCTCTTGTATGTCGATCCGCCGTACAACTCGCGCCAGTACGTTGGCTACTACCACGTTCCCGAAATCATCGCGCGCGGCTGGTTCGACGAGCGCCCGGTGCTCTCCGGCAAGACCGGCCTGCTCGACGCACGCGAGCAGCGGAGCGCCTGGTGCTCACCGCGCCGGGTCGAGCGGGCGCTCGCCGAGCTGTTACAGGCCACGGGCGCACGCCACGTGCTCGTGAGCTACAACTCCGAGGGACTTCTCCGGGAGCCGGTAATGCGCCGCACGTTGAAATCGGCGTCGATCGATGGATGCGTCCGGCGCTTCGCCCTCCACTATCGGCGCTACCGCGCTGACAGCGACCGCGATGGCCGCCGGTATCGGGGGGATAGCGTGCGGGAGCTGCTGTACTACGTCCGGTTACGGTAGGAGTTGTGGGTTGTGAGTGGTGGGTTGTGAGTAGTTGTGGGTCCGGGCATCCATAGTCCTTCGGAGCTCACAACCCACTACCCATAACCCACAACCCACAACCGCTGTTACCTCCTGCCCCGCCCCTCGTCCTATGGGCATGGCCACCCTCGCTCGACCGCTGCCCGGCCCGGCAGGGCTGTTCAGGGAGCGGAAAAGACGTTACACTAGCGCCGTGAAGACCACGGTGACGACTCGCCCGGTCGATCCGCAGGAAGCGGATCACGACGTGATTGCGCGTGTACTGGCGGGAGACCGCAATGCGTTCGGCCTTCTGGTCGGGCGCTACAGCGATCCCCTGTACCGCCATGCGCTGGGCATGACCGGAAGCCCCGATGTCGCGGAGGATATCCTTCAGGCATCGTTCATCAAGGCGTACCAGCATCTCGCGGAAGTCCACGGCCGCTTCGACGCGTGGATCTTCCGGATCGTGGCGAACGGATGCAAGGACTGGCTGAAGAACATCCGTCGAACGCACGTGAGCTACGAGGAAGACGATCAGCCCTCGTCGTTCGCGACGCCCGATGAAGAGCTGGACCGTACGGAGCTCCGCAGCGATCTCGACAGTGCTCTCGCAGCGCTGGCGCCATCGCTCCGCGAAGCCTTCATCATGAAGCACGTTGAAGGACGATCGTACGAAGAGATGGCCGATCTATTGGGAACCACCGTCGGGGCACTAAAGATGCGCGTGCATCGGGCACGCGAAGCGCTCCAAGCTCTGCTTGAGGGGAAATACGCCTAATGCACGAGAATCTTGATCCCCAGGAGTCCGGCAACCGGTCCGGGCGTGAAAAGTTCCGCGAGGCGCCGAGGAATCGCCCAGCGCCTGACCGCGAAGTGCCGCTGACGAGCCACCGTACGCCAGCCGCCGTACAGGCGTGGCTGGATGGTGACTTGCCGGAAGCGGCGGTGCGCGATGGCGACATGGAGCAGCACGTGGATTTCTGGAAGCACATCGAGCGGGAGACACGCGCGCGCCGGCACATGCGGACGCCGGTCCACGTGTATCAGCAGATCATGGACGCGCTGCCGCAGACGACACCGCGCGTGATCACGCCCTGGTGGCGTCGGCCACTCGAAGTGACGCCGACCGCCGCGGTCGCGGCGACCGCGGGGCTTCTCGCCGCCGGTATGCTGCTCGGCGCGACCGTGCTGCGTCTGCGCTGATCGCGGTCAGGTAGCATATCGCACGGTCGTACGGCCGTACACTGTACGGTCATACATCACATTGCGTCGTGACAGGCGCCAGCCCTCGGGCTGGCGCCTTTTTTTGCCCTGTGCGACCCCCAACTCCGCAGCGTCGGATGGGTCTGGAGATTGCACTTGGTACCCCTCGCATCGCGACGGACCGGCGAGATCGCCGGGCTTCACACAGCAGGAGGATGTAATGCGAAATAAGTTGATGACGCTATGCGCGCTGACGGTTTGTGTGCCGGCGCTCGCATTTGCGCAAGCGGGGGGCGGAGCAGGTACATCTGGGGGTGGTAATGCGGGCGGCGCGAGCGCCCAGAACACACCACGCACACAGCAGGAGCGGCAGCGCGACTCCGCGATTCTGCAGCAGCGCGCCGCGCAGGGCGACACCGGTCAGGGCGACCAGCAGGGCTATCACGGCACGCAGCCGCTGACCACGCCGCCGAACGAGAACATGGGCACCCAGAGCGACACCGGGACGACCAATGCTGCCCAGAGCGACACCGGGACCGCCAACGCGCAGGGCCAGCAGGGCCAGGCGCAGCAAGGGCAGAGTCAGCAGGGAAAGGACACCATCACATCATCCGCGGCGGGTGCCATTGCCCCGACGGGGAATCAGGGGCTCCGCAAGCGTGACGTGAAGAAGCTGCAAACCGCGCTTGATAGTCTGGGTTGTAACGCCGGACCGAAGGATGGGATCATCGGTCCCAAGACGCAGCAGGCCATCTCGTGCGGCGAGCAGAAGACGAACGCCAGCAACCTGCAGGAGCTTGGGCAGAAGTTGAACGTCAACCTCTCCGGGAATACGGGTGCCAGCGCGACCGACACGACGGGCGCCGGCGCGGTGAACCCCAACAAGCCGCAGCAGACGGGCGGCCAGAACGCGGGGCGCATCCGTCCCGTGCCGACGACCAGCGACACGGGCCAGAAGAGTCAGAGCGACACCCTCCAGCAAGGCCAGCAGGGCCAGCAGGGTGGGGTGGATACGACGACCTCGAAGGGCGCCATCGACACCTCGTTCAACCGGAATGACACCACGCAGATGAATCGCGGCGACACCACGCAGATGAATCAGCGTGACACCACGCAGATGAACCGCAGCGACACGACCGGCGCGGGCCTGCGTGACACTTTGCGTGATACGACGACCGGAACCCAGCGCGACACCACGATGCTGCGCGACACGACGCAGATGCGGGACACGACGCAGATGCGCGACACGACGCAGATGCGGGACACGACGCGGATGCGTGATACCTCGACCACGCGAATGTTCTGATCCGCGCGGATCGGATCGGCGCGGCTCTACGACGCACCGCGAGCAACGACGACGGGGAGAGCCCAACGGCCCTCCCCGTTTCGCATCACGGTCCCGTTGCTCGAGTGCGTGTCGCGTCGGTCTCCCGCCGCAGGACGACGAGCGCGATCCGGTCGGCGAAGTAATCCGCGACGCGCGCTTCCTCGCGGAAGGCGGCGTGCGCGAGGAGCGCGCGGCCCGGCGCGATCCGTGGATCGTCGGCCACCTCCGCGATGACGAAGCGTGCGCCGTGCGCCGCGAGCGCCGCGGCTGCCGCATCGCACAGCTCGCTGGCGACACCCTGCAGTCGCGCGCTCGCCGTCACCGCGACGAAGTGCAGCTTGCCGGTACCTTCACTTCCTGCCACCAGCCCGTACAGCGCCACCCCGACGAGCTCGTCCTCCCGCTCCGCGACGAGCCCCAGCGATTCCAGTCCGATGCCCGCGTGCACCGTTTGGAGTGCGAGGTCGAGGGCGTCAGCAATGACCGCGATGTAGGGCGTAGCCCCCATGGCGCCGGCGATGAGCGCGCGCGCCGCGGGGGCATCGGTTGCGGCGAGCGGCCGCAGCCGGACGGGGTGCACTCAGATGTGCAGCGCGCGGCTGAGCACGCCCAGCGCGGCTTCCTTGGTCGTCTCTGAGAGCGTGGGGTGCGCGTGCACCGTGATGCCCACGTCCTCGGACGAGCCGTGGAACGCGAAGGCGAGCACCAACTCGGCGACCAGCTCCGACACGTTCGGTCCGATGAGGTGCGCGCCGAGCAGCGCATCGGTGCGCGCGTCCGCGATGATCTTCACGAACCCGGTGGTCTCGCCCATCGTCCGCGCGCGCCCGTTCGCCGAGAACGGGAACTTGCCCACGCAGATCTCGCGGCCGCTCTCGCGCGCCTGCTGTTCGGTGAGCCCGACCGCCGCGACCTCGGGCCACGTGTACACCACCGATGGAATCCAGTCGTAGTGCATGGTCGCCGGCTTGCCCGCGATCACTTCGGCGGCGACGACGCCTTCCTCTTCCGCCTTGTGCGCGAGCAGCATCCCGCCCACGGCATCACCGATGGCGTAGATGGTCGGCACGCTCGTCCGCATCTGGGCATCGACCACGATCTCACCGCGCTTGCCGAGCTTGAGCCCGAGCGCGACCGCGTCGATGCCGGTGAGCGACGGACGCCGTCCGATCGCGACGAGCACGTAGTCGGCATCGAGCGTTTCGCGCTGGCCGTCCTTCTCGATCTCCACCTTCACGCCATCGCCGGTGCGCTTGGCGTTCACCACCTTCGTGCCGGTCCGGATGTCCAGTCCCTGCTTGCGGAACGTGCGGTCCGCGTCCTTGACGATGTCGGCGTCGTTGCCGGCGAGGATGGTCGGCATCATCTCGACGATCGTCACCTTCGCGCCCAGCCGACGCCAGACGGAGCCCAGCTCCAGCCCGATGACGCCTCCGCCGATCACGACGAGATGCTTGGGCACCTCGGGGATGCTGAGCGCGCCCGTGTTGGAGAGGACGCGCTTCTCATCGAACGGCAGAAAGGGGAGCGCGATCGGCACCGACCCGGTGGCGATGATCACGTCCTTCGCCTGGTAGCTGGTGACCGTCCCGTCGGCGCCGGTCACGTCGACGCGGTTGCCGGGGCGCAGCGTCCCCGTTCCCTTGGCCCACGTGATCTTGTTCTTCCGAAAGAGGAATTCGATCCCCTTCGTGTTGGCGCCCACGACCTCGTCCTTGCGCTTGAGCATCGTGCCGAGGTTGAGCGAGATGTTGCCGAGCTCTACCCCATGCTCGGCCGCGTGCAGCCGGGCGAACTCGAAGTGTTCGGATGACTGCAGCAGCGCCTTGGATGGGATGCACCCCACGTTGACGCAGGTGCCGCCGAGCGTCTTGTCGCGCTCGACGCAGACGGTGGTGAGTCCGAGCTGTGCGGCGCGAATGGCGGCCACGTAGCCGCCGGGCCCGCCGCCGATGATGACGACGTCGGCTGCGGTGGGTGTCGTATCGGGCATGAGGATATCGGTCGGTAGGAGACGGTCAGTGAGCCAGTGGATCAGGCACGACAGAAAGCAGAGAGCAGAGAGCAGAAAGGAAAGAGAAGGTACGACCTGAACCCCTTATCATCCCGAGCGTTTGTCATCCCGAGCGCTTGTCATCCCGAGCGCAGCGAGGGATCTCGTGCCTGGGCCGAGATTCCTCGCGTTCGCTCGGAATGACAGCAGCCCGAGATCCCTCGCTGCGCTCGGGATGACAGCGCTAGCGCTCGGGATGACAGGCTCGATGCTCGGGATGACAGCCGTACGAGTCGTTCCTGACTCACTGACCCACTGACTCACTGACCCACTTCATTCAATGAGCATACTCGCCGGATCCTCCATCAACTCCTTGACGCGCACGAGGAAGAGCACGGCGTGTTGGCCCTCGACGATGCGGTGGTCGTAAGAGAGGGCGATGTACATCATCGGGCGGATCTCGACCTTGCCGTCGATGGCGACGGGGCGCTCCTGGATCTTGTGGAGGCCGAGGATCCCGCTCTGCGGGAAGTTGAGGATCGGTGTCGAGACGAGCGAACCGAAGACGCCGCCGTTCGTGATCGTGAACGTGCCGCCGGTGAGATCATCCATCGTCAGCCTTCCGGCGCGCGCCCGCTGCGCGACCTCGGCCATCTCGCGGCTCACCTCGACCATCCCCTTGCGGTCCGCGTCGCGGATCACGGGGACGACGAGCCCCTGATCGGAGGCGACGGCGATCCCCATGTTGATGTAGTGCTTGTGGACGATCGTGTCGCCATCGACCTGCGCGTTGATGACGGGGTACGCCTTGAGCGCGAGCGACGCGGCCTTCATGAAGAACGGCATGTACGTCAGCTTGACGCCGTGTTCCTTCTCCACGCGATCCTTGAGCCGCGCGCGGAGCGCCATCACCGCGCTCATGTCCACCTCGTTGAAGGTGGTGAGGTGCGCGGTCGCGTGCTGCGCCTCGAGCAGATGCTCGGCGATGCGCTTGCGGCGCGTGGTCATCGGCTCGCGGGTTTCGCGGTCGGTGGCCGCTGGGGCCGGGGGTCGGGGCTGGGGGCTCGGGGCTCGAGGTGCGGGAGCCACCGGCGCGGTGAACGGAGCGGGCGGGGCGGCCGTCTCTCGGCTCTCGACTCTCGCCTCGCGCGCGTTCACCATGTCCGTCTTCGTCACGCGGCCATCGCGTCCGGTGCCGGGCACGCGCGAGACATCGATCCCTTCTTCCGCGGCCATGCGGCGCACGGCGGGCGACGTCTTCACCTCGCCGTGCGCGGTGCCGGCAGTAGGCTGTGACGACGCCGCGGCGGCAGCTGCAGCCGTGCGTGTCGGCTCGGCCTTCGCTGCGACCGTCGCCGCTCCCGCGTCCCGAGTCCCGTACCCCGAGCTCCGCGTCTCATCCACCTCCGCGATCGTCTCGTCCACCGCGACGACGTCGCCGGTCTTGCGGAGCTGCTTCGTCAGTACGCCTGCGTTCGGCGCCGGTACCTCCACGTTGACCTTGTCGGTCTCGAGCTCCACGAGAGGCTCACCGCGCGCGACTACGTCGCCTTCCTGCTTCAGCCAACGCCCGACGGTCGCCTCGACGATCGATTCTCCGAGCGGTGGCACCTTGATCGAGATCATGACTCCGGAGTGCTGAGTGTGCGGGAACTGCACCGGCTGCTGGATGCGCCGGGGACGCCGATTGATGACGACGTCCCACGTCGGTAGGATTCGACGTTCCAAATATAACCCACCCACCAGACCGTGCGAGCACTCACCATCTCCGCGCACGGGGGGCTGGAGCGGCTCGAGGTTCGCGCCGATCTGCCGATCCCCGAGCTGTGCGCTCCCACCGATGTTCGCGTCCGCATTCACGATGCGGCGCTCAATCATCTCGATCTCTTCGTCGTCGGCGGATTGCCTGGCGTCACGATCACCCCGCCATGGATCATGGGCGGCGACGGCGCCGGCATCGTCGATGCCGTGGGACGCGACGTGCGCGGCATCACAGTCGGCGACCACGTGATGATCAACCCGGGGATCAGCGACCGCACGTGCGAGTATTGCCTGGCGGGCGAACAGTCGCTGTGCGTGCGCTATCGTCTCCTCGGCGAGCATCTGCCGGGGACGATCGCGGAGTACGTCGTCGTCCCGGCGGCGAACGTGCGCTCGATTCCACAGGACGCGCCGTGGGACACCGCGGCTGCCTTCTCGCTCGCCACGCTCACGGCATGGCGCATGGTGGTGACGCGCGCTGCCGTGCGCGAAGGGGAGACCGTGCTCATCTGGGGGATCGGTGGCGGCGTCGCGGTGGCCGCGCTGCAGATCGCGAAGATGCAGGGCGCGCGTGTGTGGGTCACCTCGGGGAGCGATACGAAGCTCGAGCGCGCCCGTGCGCTCGGCGCGGACGAGACGTTCAATCACACACAAGTGGATGTGGCGCGCGAGATCCGCGCGCGAACCGGCAAGCGCGGCGTGGACGTGGTGATCGACAACGTGGGACAGGCGACGTGGGGGCAATCGCTGCTCGCGCTCGGCAAACGTGGCCGGCTCGTGACGTGCGGCGCCACGACGGGCCCGATCGTCGAGACCGACCTGCGGCGCATGTTCTGGAATCAGTGGACGCTCATGGGCTCGACGATGGGCAACGATCGCGAGTACGACCGGATCGTCGACGAATTCCGCGCCCACCGGCTCATCCCGCCGCTCGATTCCGTCTACAACCTCGATGACAGTCTCGCCGCGTTCCAACGCCTCGCATCAGGCGAACAGTTCGGGAAGATCGTCATCAGAGTGAGTCAGTGAGTTGGGGACGGCGGAAAGCAGAGAGCGGAAAGCAGAGAGCAGAAAGCAGGGAGGAGGGATTAGGGAGGAGTTGTCATCCCGAGCGGAGCGAGGAATCTCGGGCAGCCACTGAGATCCCTCGCTGACGCTCGGGAGGACAGGCCTACGCTCGGGAGGACAGGCCTACGCTCGGGATGACAGTTCTGCTCTCTGCTCTCTGCTTTCTGCTCTCGCCGTTCAGGTTTCTTCTGACCCACTCACCCCCACTGATTAGATTCCGCGACATGGAGCGCATCGAGGACATGACGGCTGCGGCGGTGGCGGTGCCGCAGGCGCTGCGCGCGCTGGTAACGACCTCGCGTTTCGCGGAGTGGGTCGCGCCCGATGTCAGCTTCACCCCGCTCACGCGCGCGGATATGCTCGGTCCCGGCGATCGATTCCGGGTGAGCGTGATGGGGATGGCGTTCGAGTATCTCGTCGAAGCGGTGAGCGAGCGCGAAGTCATCTTCGCATTCAGCGGCGCGTGGAGTGGGCGCGAGCGCTGGAGTTTCATCGCCGATGGATCGGAGACGCTCATCCGCCGCGTGTACGAGGTGAGCGAGGGTTCGCTCGCGATGGCGCTCCTCTGGCGCACCGTGGGACGCATGCTCGTGCTCGCACATTTCAAGATGGAGCTCGCGCGTTTTCGCACGAGCGTGGAGCGCAATCCGGGTCCGCGCGGCGAGATCGAGCCATCCTCGCGCGCGCGATCGGTGCATCACGATTCGGAACGGCCCGCGTCCGAGCGCCCGGAGTCCGATGCTTCCACGTCCGAACCCGCATCGCCGTTCCCGATCGATGAAGGGTGACGATGCGCAGTACACGGCCGCGGAGCAGCGCGACATCCGCGCCGCATTCGCCGAGGGGCGCACGCCGGACTGTCCGCGCTGCGCCGCGCCGATGACGTCGCGCCCGATCGGCGGCGGCTCGTTCGGGCTGGGATACGCACGCAAGCGGGAGTGGCTCATCTGCCCACGGTGTCATCGCAGCGCGATCTTCGATGTGAAGCGGGGGACGAGGACCTGACGGCGGTCGTCGGCGCTCAGTCGTCGATCAAAGGGGTCAGGTTCGATTGATCGATCCGATCAATCGAACCTGACCCCTTTGATCCTACGGTCATCTGGACGACCGCCGTTGTGCGTCCACTCGCTCACGGGCGCTGCCATGCAAGGAACACCTCTTGACGTCGTGATGTCCCGGTGGCGAGGACGGTTCTCGTCATCGCACGCGACGTACGACGCAGCATGAAGGAGGCAGCATGGCATACCGTGGATACGGCGGCGGACACGCAGGCCGGTTCGCCGGCAACTTTCCAAACCAGCCAATGGGAGGCTACGGCGCTCCCGACCGGATCATCATCGCCGAGCCGTGGAACATCATAGGTCCGGGCTTCACTGGACCGTACGGAACGGGGTACGGCGCCGGTGGATTCGCCACAGGCTACGGCGGCTACGTCGGAGCGGCGGGCGCGGGTGCGGCCGGAATCGGGGCAGCGGGCGGACTCGATGGTGTGCTCGGCATCGGTGTGCAGAACTACGCGGGACGTGGACCGCGCAACTACCGGCGTGCGGACGATCGCATCGAAGATGACATCAATGATCGCCTCACCGCGCATCCGTGGATCGATGCCACCGACATCGAGGTCGATGTCGCCGATGGCGTCGTCTCGCTGACCGGCACGGTGAACAGCCGCGACGCCAAGTATGCCGCCGAGGAGCTGTCGGAAACGGTGTACGGCGTCGATGAGGTGGAGAACCTGCTGCGCGTGCAGCCCGCCGGCCAGCAGGGTGCGGGGCGACCGGCCGAGGGGCAGCATGGCGAGGAGCGGCAGGGCGCGGGGCAGGAGGCGTCGCGCGGGACACCGCGCGCGAAGAATCCGCAGCGGGGGACGGAGCGGCAGGGGAGTCGGCAGCAGGGGAGCGTCACGCGACAGCGAACGGCGACTGGGAGGTAGTCGCTGCGGGCGATGGCCTGTGGGTGCGGCCACTGCGGCCGCACTCTACGGGCAGCCCAGCCGTCGTCACCTGTGAAACCAGGGCCGGATGCCCGCGCCCGCGACGACGACTGCCCTCCGCTCGACCCGATCACACCCTTCCCTCAGGTCCGATCCTCCACGATGTTTCTGCGGTCCGCTGCGGCGGGGCGCGGTGCGCAGGGATGTTCTGCACGTCGTCGTGCAGCCGTGCGGTAACCGGTACGCCCCTCATCCCGGAGTCGACAGGTGGATTTCACGGACCGGCTGCGCGACAGCGTTCTGCAGCTCCTCGAGTACATTCCCGCCCTCATCGGCGCGCTCGTCATCCTGTTCGCGGGCTACCTCCTCGCGAAGCTGTTGGAGCGCGCGACCGACAACGCGCTCGCTCGACTCGGCGTCAATCGATGGGCCAAGGAAGGCGGCGTGCTCGATGCGGTGGAGCGCACGGGGTGGCAACGCAGTCCATCGCGACTCATCGGGAAGCTCGTCTTCTGGTTTCTGATGTTCGCGGTGATCCTCCTTGCCGCGAATGCGCTCGGTCTGGATTCGCTCGCCACCGTCTTCACGCAGCTCGTCAGCTACATCCCGAGTCTCATTGCCGCGATCGTGATCCTCCTCGTGGGGATCGTGCTCGGCGAGTTCGTCGATGGGCTCGTCATGGCATCGGCGGGGAGCGTGCACGGCGGGCCGATGCTCGCGCGCGCCGGACGCGTGGGCGTCATCATCCTCTCCATCTTCATGGCGCTGCAGCAGCTCGGGATCGCCACCGACATCGTGACGACGGCGTTCGCGATCGTCTTCGGCGCCATCGCGCTCGCGCTCGCCCTGTCCTTCGGCCTCGGCAACCGCGAGCTCGCGGGCCAGGTGACGCGCGAGTGGTACGAGCGCATCCGCGCCGAGCGCGAACAGCTCGCGCGCGAGGCGGAGCGGGAGGACGAGGGGGAGGAGTTAGTGGGGGACGAGAGAGAGCTGTGAGCTATGGGCTGTGAGGATCAAAGGGGTCAGAGTCCACAGCTCACAACTCGTACGTCCACCACTTCACGCCCCGCCTCCGCCACGGTACGTCGGTTGATGCTCCAGCGTGATCGCGGTGCAGGGCGCATCCGCTCGGCAGCGCGATCGTGCAACCGTGCAGTGATGCTCGGGAGGGAGCATGGCGGATCGCATCACGGACTTTCAGAGCGCGAACTACTGGAACCCGCCGCTCTGGGGACCGGGCGCGGGGCAGTGGTACGGACGGCCGAGTGACATCGGACCGTACTACGGAGGGCGTGGGTACGGGTACGGGTCGTCCGGCACCTTCTTCAACTCGGATCCCTTCGCCGGATTCGGCGGCGCCAATCTCGACTTCTCCAACTTGGAGTACGCGTCGCCGTATGCCGGCGAGACGCCACCTGGCGCCGGCTTCGGTCCGCCGAACGTCGACCTCTCCGGCGGCTACGGCGGCACGTACGGCGATGTCGGTGCTGACAGTACGGACGTCTACCGTCGTGCGCGCACTCGACCGACGTACGCCGGTGTCGGCCCGCGCGGATACGTGCGCTCGAACGAGCGCATTCACGAGGACATCCACGATCAGCTGACGGCGCACCCGGACCTCGATGCGAGCGACATCGAGGTGCGCGTGAGCGACGGCGTCGTGACGCTCACCGGAACCGTCGATAGTCGTGCCGCCAAGCGCATGGCGCGCGACATCGCGGACGCGACGCCCGGTGTCCGCGATGTACGCAACGAGCTCACGATCCAATCCGCCGAGCGATCTGCGCCGCGGGGCGCATTCACGGAATCGCCTTCGAGCCGCGTCGCACGCTGATCCTCGAGCCGCTCGCTGATCGTCGAGTCACACCGCTCGCTGATCGTCGCCGGCTCGTCCAGCACATCACGCGGATGGTGGCGGGAGGTACGTGTGTTGATGCGTGCCTCCGGTCGCCAAGGTGATGTGTTGTATCGCATCACTACTCGGGTGATCTGGCAGTCAGGAAGGAGGCAGCAGCATGGCAAATCGTACCGCTGACGGGGTTGGTTCGGTCGGCTATGGCAACAGCCCCGGCAATCGCTTCAACGCATGGAGCCGGCCGGATCGTGGATACGGCAACATCGGGAACTACGGGTACTACGGCTGGCCGAGCTACAGGTACGGTGCGGGTAGGCAGGAAATGGGGAACTGGGCCGGTTACGGCGGTAACTCCAACTGGCCGAACACGGGCCTGGGCTACGGCGGGATGGGGTACTACGGGACGGGGAACTACGCGCCGAACACCGGCTACAACTGGGGCAACCCGGGCTTTGGTGCGGGGCAGGGGCGGGGGGCGTACGGTGGAGGCTACGGAACAGGGTGGGGGGCGCGGAACACCGGCAACTACCGCACCGGCAACTACGGTGGTGGGATGGGGCCCGGCTGGAACAACCCGGGCCTGGGCTACAACAGCGAGCTCGGTTACAGCAGCGATCTGAACTGGCCCTACGCCGGCACCGGGTACGGCTACAACAGCACGTGGAATTATCCGTACATGGGCGCCGGCGGCTACGGGGCCTATGGCAACTTCGGCGCGTACGGCGGGCCGGGCAACAACTACTTCGATTCGGCATACGGCGGCTATGGCGGCTTTGGAGGCTACGGCGGCTACGGGATGGAGGACTTCGGTGGGTACGGTGGCTACGGCACCGAAGGGTACAGCGGAGTGGGGCCGACGGGATACACGCGCTCCGATGACCGGATCGAGGATGACATCAACGATCGGATCACGGCGCACCCCGGCATCGACGCGAGCGATGTCAACGTCGAGGTGAACGATGGGGTGGTGACGCTCAGCGGGAACGTGGACAGCCGCTGGGCGAAGCGGACGATCGCCGACATTGCGGATTCGACGCTCGGCGTCACGAGCGTGCACAACCAGCTCAGATTGCAGGGTGCGCGGATGCGTGCCGGGGCGGGCGGCGGTGCTGGTGCGGGGCAAACGCAGGGGCAAACGCAGGGACAAACGCAGGGGCGCGCCGGCGGGCGTCGCGGCACGACGGCGGGAACCGGCGCGTAATTTCGATCGCGTCATCCCGGGGTGAGCACAGGGCGTCGGACCGTTCGCTGGTCCGACGCCCTGCGGCGTTTTTTGGGGCGCATCCTCGCGTCCGATCGGCTGTGTTTCACGGCCGGCGACGGGACGTCGAGAGGGCGGGGCGCGGTTTCGGTAACGCAATGTCTGGCAAAGACTTAAATGGGTTCCGGGCGGTTGCCTTTCACCCCTTGTTCCGGTATATTTCTAAGTCTCTGCACGACTCGAAATCGACCTTCCTTCGACCGCAGGATCATGACCGCTCCTAACAACCGGGAACGTATCCTCTCGCGTCTCATCGACGACGAGATCAAAGAGTCGTTCATCAACTACTCGATGAGCGTGATCGTCTCGCGCGCGCTCCCCGATGTGCGCGACGGACTCAAGCCCGTGCATCGACGTGTGCTGTATGCGATGAACGAGCTGGGTCTGGTTCCGGGGCGGCCGTACAAGAAGTCGGCGACCGTCGTCGGCGACGTGTTGGGTAAATATCACCCGCACGGTGACGCGAGCGTGTACGACGCGCTCGTGCGTATGGTGCAGGACTTCTCGCTCCGCTATCCGCTGGTGGATGGGCAGGGGAACTACGGCACCGTCGATGGCGATCCGGCGGCCGCGTACCGGTACACGGAAGCGCGGCTCACGCCGATGGCGATGGAGATGCTCGCCGACATCGACAAGAACACGGTCGATTTCGCGCCGAACTTCGACGATCGGCTCCAGGAGCCGACGGTCCTCCCCGCCGCGATTCCGAATCTGATCGTCAACGGCTCGGCCGGCATCGCGGTTGGCATGGCGACGAACATCCCGCCGCACAACCTGCGTGAGACGATCAACGCGGTCGTGCATCTCATCGACAATCCTGAAGCGACGATCGGCGATCTACGCCGCTTCGTGAAGGGGCCGGACTTCCCGACGGGCGCCTACATCTACGGGCGCGAGGGGATCCGCGACTACCAGGAGACGGGGCGCGGGCGCATCATCATGCGCGCGCGGGCGGTGATCGAGGAGCGCGAATCCTCGAACAAGTCGCAGATCGTCATCACCGAGCTGCCGTACCAGGTGAACAAGAAGAGCCTGGTGGAGAGCATCGCGCAGCTCGTGCGCGATCGGAAGATCGAGGGAATCTCCGACCTCCGCGACGAGTCGTCGCAGCGCGAGGGGATCCGCGTGGTGATCGAGCTCAAGCGCGACGCGATTCCGCGCGTGGTGCTGAATCAGCTCTACAAGCACACCACCATGCAGGCGACGTTCGGCGTGATCATGCTCGCCCTCGTCCCCGATCCCGCGACGAAGCGGCTGGTGCCGCAGGTCATGGGGCTCAAGCCCATCCTGCAGCACTTCATCGATTACCGGCACGAGGTGATCGTCCGCCGCACGCAGTTCGACCTCGACAAGGCGCTCGAGCGCGAGCACATCCTCGAGGGACTCAAGATCGCCGTCGACAACATCGACGAGGTGATCAAGGTCATCCGCGCCGCGGACGACACGCCGAAGGCGAGCGCGCAGCTGCAGAAGCGGTTCAAGCTGAGCGAGCGGCAGGCGGAGGCGATCCTCAACATGCGGCTCGCCAAGCTCACGGGACTCGAGATCGAGAAGCTCGAGGCCGAGCTCAAGGAAGTGCGCGCGCTGATCAAGGACCTGAAAGGGATCCTCGCGTCGCGCGACCGCCGCATGGGGATCATGAAGGAGGAGCTGCAGAAGCTCGCCGACAAGTACGGCGACGAGCGGCGCACCGAGATCACCGGCGACCAGGGCGAGTTCACCATCGAGGATCTGATCGCCGAAGAGGACATGGTCGTCACCGTGTCACACTCGGGGTACATCAAGCGGACGTCGGTGTCGACGTACAAGAAGCAGCGGCGCGGCGGGCGTGGATTGAACGGGCAGGGGCTCAAGGATGAGGACTTCATCGAGCACCTGTTCATCGCCTCGACGCACGACTACATCCTCTTCTTCACCGACGATGGGCGCTGCTTCTGGCTCAAGGTGCACGAGATCCCGCAGGCGGGACGCGCGGCGAAGGGGAAGCCCGTCGTCAACCTGATCAACGTCACGGCCGACACGACGATCTCGGCCATGGTCCCGGTGCGCGAGTTCAGCGACTCGCAATACCTGCTCTTCGCCACCCGGCGGGGGACGGTGAAGAAGACCGCGCTCTCGCAGTACGCGAATCCGCGGTCGACGGGGATCAAGGCGATCAAGATCGAGAAGGGCGATGAGCTGATCGACGTGCAGATCACGACCGGCACGAACGACGTGGTGCTCGCGACGCGGCACGGGTTGTCGATCCGCTTTCACGAGCAGGACGTGCGCGAGATGGGGCGCGACACCACGGGGGTGAAGGGGATCGAGCTACGCGAGGACGACGTGGTGGTCGGCATGGTGATCATCAAGCGCGACGCGACGCTGCTCGTGGTGACGAACAAGGGGATGGGCAAGTGCTCGGAGATCGGCGAGTACCGCGTGCAGAAGCGGGGCGGGAAGGGGATCATCACCCTGAACCGCACCGAGAAGACGGGCGACGTGGTGACGATCAAGGAAGTGCTCCCCGACGATGAGCTGATGCTCATCACGAAGCACGGGATCGTGATCCGGATGCCGGTGAAGGGGATCCGCGTGAGCGGGCGCAACACGCAGGGCGTGAAGCTCGTGAACCTGGACGACGGCGACCGCGTATGCGACGTGGCCCGCGTGGTGATCGAGGACGAGGGGGAAGCGGAGGCCGAGGGCGCGGAGGAGCCGGTGGGCGTGGGACCGGAGGACGAGGAGGAGTAAGCGGTCCGGACGCCGCAAACGGCGCTGTACCACAGAGACACGGAGGGCACAGAGAACAACCAAACGGTTCTCTGTGCCCTCCGTGCATCACGGGGCAGTGTCATTCCGAGCGCAGCGAGGGATCTCGGCCCGCCAGCGAGATCCCTCGCTCACGCTCGGGATGACATGCCGTGACCATTCCTCGCTGCGGTCTGGACGACAAGTGCGGCGCTCGGGGTGACAGCGACGGGCTACGGTGTCGTCTCCGGCGCGAGGCGGATCCCGTTCACGATCTGTCGCATCATGGTGAGCGCCCGCGTGGGTGCGCCAGCCCGCGGAGCGAACGGGAACGTGCTCGCTGTCGGTTGGAACGCGATGTCGAAGTGGCCGGTGAACGAGGACCGCGTGCAGGTGAGCGGCGGCAGCGT
>DASVCF010000092.1:0-3762 GCA_036381735.1 Gemmatimonadaceae bacterium
CGCTGGAACACCAGCGCTCCGCCGCCGCGTAGCTACTCGCAGCGTGGCGGGAGCTCCAACAGCACGGCCCCGCCACCCGGTGCCGAGTGGTGGGGCCATGTGGGTCGTGCGCCCGGAAGGGCGATCAGCCGAAGTGGCCGAAGACCCGGGCCGCGATCGTCGAACCGCCGAGCAGAATGGCGGCGCCGATCGCCAACATCGAGATGAGATCCAGCGTGAGTGGAGCGATCCCGCTCAACGCGAGAATGCCCAGCACGATGGTGCCGACCCCAACGAGGATGTCGGAGCCGCTCGAAACGTAGACGACGTCCTCCATCGTCCGCGATTCGCCGGTGGTCAGATTCCGCTGGTGCGAGAGCGACTCGAGGCGCGACCGGGCACCGCCGGCCATGATGAGCCCCGCGCCGAGCACGATGGCCGCAATGGAGAGCAGGGCAATGGTCCCGACTCCGAGTAGCGCGAGAATGCCGAGCACCACGCCGGCCGCGCCCGCGAGCGCTTCCATCCCGAGGCTCCCCGTCACTTCCTGTCGTGGCCGATTGGGTTCGATGGCGTTGGCCATTCGCGAGAAGCGTCCCGCAATGGCGCCGCCGGCGAGCAGCAACCCCGCTCCCGCCGCGATGCACGCAATGGACGCCAGCACAGCGGGCAGGAGTCCGATCAATCCCAGAATGCCGAGAACGAGTGCACCGGCTCCGGCGATGGCCTCACTCGTCGATCCAGCTTCGACTGCAGTTCTCGTATGATCGCCCGTGTACGTCACTCCAATTTGATTGTCCATGATTGCTCCCCCTTCTCCGTGCGTCCCGTCCCAGTCCGAAACGCGGCAGGCAAGACGCCCGCACTCAGGGGCGCCTTGCAGCTGGAAGAAGTGCCAGTTCCATCAGGGATTCAGGGCATTGGTTGGTAGCTCCCGCCAACTCGTCTGCGATCCAGCCGTCGATGTGTGCCCGCATACCTTGTTCCCGTGACGGTATGCGTGTTGAGGGCTTGAGCCAACTGATGAATACGCTCTGCCGCCAGCGCACGTATGTTCGCACGGTTTCAGCTTGCAACTATCGCACCGATCCGGTGTTCCGCTAGCTGATGGCAGGAGCGTCCGAGCGGGAGCTCGCGAGGGGCTGATGCACGATCGGGGAGAGTGGTCACTCTCCCCGATCGTGCATCGACGGCGTCATTGTATCTCACGAGCACGATTCCGTGCTCGTGAGATACGACAGCAGGCGTGCGGACGTCATGGCCGCCGGATGACCGAGCTGGTGTCGTGGTGCATCGCGCTGGTGTCCTGCCCCATGCCACCCATCTTGTGGCCCTTCTTCCCAGACTTCGGCATCAAGCTGTCGGACGCGGTGAAGCCGAGGTTCAGCTTGCGGATCACCTCGTTGAGGTTCCGGCCGCTGATGTCGTTCTTGCGCTGGAAGCAGTAGACCGCCTTGTCGGTCGCGGGACCGAACTGTCCATCCGCCTGCACCTTGCAGCCGGCGGAATCGAGCGCCGTCTGGAGCTGCTTCACCTGATCGTTCGTGAGGCCCATGTTGGGCGCCATGCCGCCGCCTCCACCCGAAACGGCGCCGCGCGAGGTATCCGTCACCGCTCCGCGTGACGTATCCGTGGTCATGCCCTGTTGCCCTTGCTGGCCCTGCTGTCCTTGCTGGCCGGTATCCGAGACGGCACCGCGCGAGGTATCCGTCGTCATCCCCTGCTGGCCCTGCTGTCCCTTCATGCCGGTGTCCGAGACTGCGCCGTGCGAGGTATCGGTCGACATGTTCTGTTGACTCGTATCCTGACGCGAGGTGCTCGTGTCCTGTTGTGCCATCGCGATGCCGGGAATGATGACCATTGCCGCCACCGCCGCGAGGGTCAACTTCATGATGCCTCCTGCCTGATTTATGACCGTCTTGCTACTATTGTCGTGCAGACCCGTTCGGATCCGGGGCTCTGCTGCTTGCAAGCTCCAGACCCCCTATCGGGACGGCCGCCTAACCTTTCGCGAACGGCGCTGGAGAGTGTGAGCTAGCGCACACGATTCGCCGTGCCTCCGCACGGTACCCCTCCGCCGCGCTCGACCGGCTTGCGCGATGCGTCTGTTTACGTCATCGTACTTCGGTATTTGTTCGGTAACGGCCTGGATTCTGCGCTGTCCCCCAGGTCGTGCGGTGCACCGCTCTCCATCACGCTCACGTCATGTCCACGTCGCTCGCCACGCTCAAGCAGCAGCTCGCCGAGGTGCTCCGCCCCACCGCGCCGGATCGTGCGGGAGTGGCCACGGGGATCGAGGCGCTCGACGCGGCACTCCCCGCGCGCGGGCTCCCGCGCGGCCGGCTCACCGAGCTCCTGGGCGCGCGCGGCAGCGGGAAGACGACGCTCCTCCGCACGCTCGTCGAGCACACGGTGAAGCAGGCGGTGCGGGTGGCGTACATCGATGCGCGCCGCACGCTCGCCCCGCGCGACTGGGCGCACGTGAGTGCCGCATCATCGCCCGGCATCACGATGGTGCGGCCGAAGACGCCCACCGCCGGCGCCTGGTGCGCGGATGTGTTGCTGCGCAGCGGCGCGTTCGGGCTCGTCATCCTCGACGGCGCGCCGCCGCTCACGCGATCCGTCGCCGTGCGCCTCACCCGCCTGGCGCGTGAGGCCGATGCCGCGCTCGTCGTGGTCGCCGAAGATGAGCACGGCGCGACGAGCATGGGCGGCGCGCTCCGGCTGCGCGTCGAACGACGATCGGCCCCCTACGCATCACCACATCGACGACAGCCGCATCGACGACGCTCGGCGGATGCGCGAGAGCGCGTCCGCACATGCGACGCAGGACCCCGCGGCAGCTCGGCGGGGGGCGGGACCCTGGTGATCACGGTGGAGAAAGGTGGAGTCCGTCGAACCGTCGAGGTGAGCTATGACATCCGTGTGGCGCGTCGCCTGTGTGCGCATCCCGAAGTTCCCGACCGTCGCGGCGTCGCGCGGTCGAGAGCTCGGCGCGCACTCACCCGCGAGCGTCACACTGCCGGATGATCTCGCGCTCGCGCGCGCGATCACGCAGGTGACCGCCGACCTCCTCGCCGCGAGCCCGCGCGTGACGCCGGCCGCGGACGAGCCGGGCGTGTGGTGGGTGGGCGCCAGTGGCTTCGAGGGGTTGGGCGGCGAGCCCGCGCTCGCACAGACACTCGTGGAGATCGCGCGCACGTGGCACCCGCGCGCCCGCGTCGCCATCGCCGATTCGTGCGTGGCCGCGCGCGCCGCCACGTGGGCGAGCCGGCGCGGCGCGCACGACGTCGTCATCATCCCGACGGGCGGCGATGCGCGCTACCTCGCTCCCGCGCCGCTCGCGCTCGTGCCGATGGACGACGAGCTGCGCGAGACGTTCGCCGCGCTCGGGCTGCGCACCGCCGGCGACATTGCCGCACTCGATGCGGATGATGTGGAGCGGCGATGGGGCGCGGTGGGGCTCGTCGTCTGGCATCTCGCGCGCGGCGAGGACGAGCGTCGGCCGATCCTCGCCACACCGCAGCCCGCTCGCGTCGTGGAGGCCGAGCTCCCTACACCGGTCGATACGATGGAGCCCGTGCTCTTTCTCGTGCGCGCCGCGCTCGACCGGCTCGTCGTGGGGCTCGCGGCCGATGGGCGCGCGGCGGCGGCGATCGCCATCACGCTCACGCTCGACGGCGCGCGCAGTGCGCTCCCACGCGGCGCGAGCGCGCACACGGTCACGCGCGAGGTCCGGCTCCCCCGCCCCGCCGCGCGCGCCGGACATCTCTTCGAGCACTG
>DASVCF010000093.1:0-14268 GCA_036381735.1 Gemmatimonadaceae bacterium
TCATCCCGAGCCGGCATGTCATCCCGAGCCGGCATGTCATCCCGAGCCGGCATGTCATCCCGAGCGTAGCGAGCGATCCCTCGCTACGCTCGGGATGACATGCGTGCTCGGGAGACAACTGGCGCTCACGGCACCGTGAACGCCAACGGCATCTGCACGAGCTGCCGCACCCTGTGCCCGCCCGCCTCGGCCGGGTAGAACCGCCAGCTCGGCAACACGCGCTTGACCGCGTCGACGAAGAGCGCGTTCGTGGCCTTCAACACCGTGAACGTCGACATGTCGACGCGCCCCGTGGTATCGACCACGAACTGCACGAGCACCGTGCCATCCACGTGCGCCGACTCGAGCATCGACGGGTACCGCGGCTTGGGATTCCCATCGATTGGGACGGTCTGCTTCTCGACCTGGAAGGCGTAGTACGTCCCACCGGCACCAGGCGCGGCGGGTCCCGCATCATCCACGGCTCCGCCGGGGACAGCGACGCTGTCGAAGTCCGTGAGATCCACGACCGGCGCGGTGGGATCGATTGGCGGGAGCGTCGTTGGGATCGTCGTCGGAATCGTCGGCGGGACGACGTCGGGGACGGTGCGCCGGGGGAGCGACGGTGCGGCCGGCCTGCGCGTCCGCGTGACGGGCTCCGGCTGCACGGGCGGCGTCACGGCAAGGCGGTAGACGATATCGGGCCGAGTCGGCGGCGGCTTCGGCGGCTCCTTCGCCTGCGTCGTCACCACGACGCCGAGTACGATGAGCGCGGCGTGCAGCACGACGCTCACTGCCGTCCCTCCCGACCGCCGATCCTTCGTCCGCCGAGACTCGATGAGCGTGTTCAGCATGCGGGTACCCTCCGGTAGCGTGACCATGAGTCGACCAGCACCTACGCCTCATCGGCCACGGTAGCATCGGCCGGTAAACCCCACGTGATGGAACGATTACGAGTTCACGGATGATGGATTAAGAGTCGAGGATGAATTCGTTACGAGCTGTTCATAATTCCCCGCTCGATCCCCGGTGCGCCGCGTGCTCCCCGGCTCGCCGCGAGCGCCGGCCGTGCCGCTCCCTCGTTGACCGCGCGGGCCTTTCCCTCCATACTCTCCGCGCCAGGTCGGGACGTCCATTTCCCACCCACTAAGGATCCACCCATGCGCGCCTATCTCACCGAATTCATCGGCACCTTCTTCCTCGTCCTCACCGTCATCCTGAGCGTGCACTACAACGTGCTCCCCGGACTCGCCATCGGGGCGATCCTCATGACGATGGTGTACATGGGCGGCCCCATCTCCGGCGGCCACTACAACCCCGGCGTCTCGCTCGGCGTCGCGCTCCGCGGCAAGCTCTCCTTCACCGACATGATCGTGTACTGGATCTTCCAGTGCGCGGGCGCCATCTGCGCGGCGCTGCTCGGCTGGTTCCTCGTCGCGCACCCGGGGTCGGTGGGGGTCGGCGCCTTCAGCGGCATCAACGTCGGACGCGCGCTCCTCGCGGAGTTCGTGTTCAGCTTCGCCCTCGTGCTCACCGTGCTCACCACGGCGACGTCGGCGCGCTCGGCGGGGAACAGCTACTTCGGGCTCGCCATCGGCTTCACGGTGGGTGCGGGCGTCTTCGCCGTCGGCGCGCTCACGGGCGCCGCGTTCAACACGGCCGTGGGGCTCGGCATCTGCTTCTTCGGGCTTTCGTCGTGGGCGAACTTCTGGGTGTACCTGGTGGCGAATCTCTTGGGCGGTGCGGTGGCCGCGGGCGCGTTCCGGATCATGAGCCCGGAGGATCACGGGGCGCCGACGGCCTGATCCGGTTGGGCCATCGCTCGCGGCCCTACAGATTGCACCACAGAGACACGGAGGGCACAGAGAACTGCAACTGCTTTTCTCTGTGCCCTCCGTGTCTCTGTGGTGAGCTGCTGTTCGGGTGTCCGGCGCGAGGGATTCCTCGCTGCGCTCGGAATGACACCCTGCGCTCGGAATGACAGGCGGCGCTCGGAATGATACCGTCAGAGCGCTCGGAATGACGACAGCCGATCAGTACCGGTAGTGATCCGGCTTGTACGGCCCCTCCACCGGCACGCCGATGTACGCCGCCTGATCCGAGCTCAGCTCCGTGAGCTTCACGCCGAGCTTGTCGAGATGCAGCCGAGCGACCTTCTCGTCGAGATGCTTCGGCAGCACGTACACCTTCCGCTCGTACTTCGCCGCGTTGTTGAAGAGCTCGATCTGCGCCATCACCTGATTGGTGAAGCTCGCGCTCATGACGAAGCTCGGATGTCCCGTCGCGCATCCGAGATTCAGCAGCCGCCCCTCGGCCAGAATCATCACGCTGTGCCCGTCGGGGAACACCCACTCGTCGTACTGCGGCTTGATGTTCACACGCTTGATGCCGCGCGTCTTCTTGAGCCCGGCCATATCGATCTCGTTGTCGAAGTGGCCGATGTTCCCCACGATCGCCTTGTCCTTCATCCGCCGCATGTGGTCGGCGGTGATGATCCCCTTGTTCCCGGTCGCGGTGACGAAGATGTCCGCCGTCTCCACGACATCATCGAGCGTCGTCACCTGGTACCCTTCCATGGCCGCCTGCAGCGCGCAGATCGGATCGATCTCGGTGATGACGACGCGCGCGCCCTGCCCGCGCAGCGCCTGCGCGCACCCCTTCCCCACCTCGCCGTAGCCGCAGACGACGGCCACCTTCCCGGCGAGCATCACATCGCTCGCGCGCAGGATCCCGTCGGTGAGCGAGTGTCGGCACCCGTACAGGTTGTCGAACTTCGACTTCGTGACCGAGTCGTTGACGTTGAACGCGGGAAAGAGGAGCTCGCCCTTCTTCATCATGTCGTAGAGCCGGTGCACGCCGGTCGTCGTCTCCTCGGAGACGCCGCGAATGCCGGCCGCGACCTTGGTCCACCGACCCGGATGCACCTGCTGCTCGTTGCGCAGCAGGTCGAGGATGACGCCCCACTCTTCGGGCTCGTGCTCGGCATCGAATGCCGGCACCGCGCCCGCCTTCTCGAACTCGACGCCCTTGTGCACGAGGAGCGTCGCGTCGCCGCCGTCATCGAGGAGCATGTTGGGACCCGAGCCATCGGGCCACATGAGCGCCTCGTTCGTGCACCACCAGTACTCCTCGAGCGTCTCCCCCTTCCACGCGAAGACGGGCACGCCCTTGGGATTCTCCGGCGTCCCCTTCGGTCCGACGACGACCGCCGCCGCCGCGTGATCCTGGGTCGAGAAGATGTTGCACGACACCCACCGCACATCGGCGCCGAGCTCGACCAGCGTCTCGATCAACACAGCCGTCTGCACCGTCATGTGCAGCGACCCCATGATCTTCGCGCCCGCGAGCGGCTTCTTCCCCGCGTACTCCGCGCGCAGCGCCATGAGCCCCGGCATCTCGTACTCGGCCAGCCGGATCTCGTTGCGTCCGAACTCGGCGAGCGAGAGATCGCGCACCTTGAACGGTGGACGCGACTGCGCGGTGCGTGGCTTCTTCTCGGTGGTAACGGCAGTGGCCATGAGCGGTCCTCGGGATGCAGGTAGAGCGCGGTCAGCGAGTGAGCCGGGAACGACAGAAAGCAGAGAGCAGAAAGGAGAGAGGAGGAACGACCTGAACGTCTGGCATTCCGATCGGGAGCCTTGTCATGCCGAGCGCCACCGGTTCCTCCCTTTTCCCTTCTCCCTTCTCCCTGTCGTCCTGACTCACCGACTCACGAAATCTAATCTCCTCTCGTTCACTTCGTCTTCTCGTACGTCCCCATCACCTGCGCTTGCGCGATGATGTTGCCGTGCATCGCCTGCTCGACCTCCCCCTTCGTGGGCTGGCTCAGCCCCGAGAGCTCGGTGTCGAGCGCGTACAGCTTGAAGAAGTAGCGGTGCCGGCCGATCGGGGGACACGGGCCACCGTACCCCGAATCACCGAAGTCGTTGCGTCCCTCGCCTGCGCCCCGCGGGAGTTTGTCCGGCGATGCGTCCGCGGGGAGCCCCGTCGCGCTCGGTGGAATGTTGTACAGCACCCAGTGCACGTAGATGCGCTGCGGCTTCTTCGGGTCGGGAGCGTCCGGGTCGTCGACGATCAGCACCAGACTCTTCGTGCCGGCCGGCACGCCGGACCACTGCAGCGGCGGCGAGATGTCCGGCCCTTCACAGGTATACTCCCGGGGGATCGGACCGTGATCGGTGAAGGCGGGGGACGAGATCGTGAGCGTCCCCGCCGCGCTGCTGGTCTTCGCTGCCATCGGGATCTCCTCCATTGGTCTGGCGTTCGAGCCGAACTATACGATATTGCCGCAAGAGGTGCGCCCACCGCGAGACACCGGTCGCGCGAGGTCCGCGCGTGCGCACGGGACACATGTGCACGGGATGTGCGGCACTCCACGTCGTCACAGACGGAGAGACCTCATGGATCGCCTCGGCTGTTACCTCGGGACGCGCACGGTGCCGCGTGCGTCGATGCGCTTCGCGATCGTCCTGTTGGCCGGCGTAACTCCGCTCGCCATCCCCGCGCAGTCGCCACGTGGATCAGGCACCTCGATCGCGCTGCTGAATCTCGCCTTCTACGGACAGCGCGCCACCGAGCTGAAAGCCGATGACTCGCTCCTCGCACACGCGGCGACCGCCAGCATGCGCGACTACCTGCGACACGTGGACGGCGTCACGCTCACCGACTCCGCGGTGACCGCGGCCGCGGAACGCTCACAGCGCGCGCTCGATGCCGCGGCCGGCAAACCGTGCAACGTGATCGTCGCGTGCGCCCGCGCGGTCGGCCAGGAGCTCGGCGTCCGCTGGGTGGTGATGGCGAAGGTGAGCAAGACGACCGATCTCATCTGGGTACTGAGCGGCCAGCTCATCGACGTGCCGACCGGGAAGCTCGTGTACGACGATGTCTACGAGCTCAAGGGGAACGCGCACGACATCGTGCCGAAGGGCGCGCGAGTGTGGGCCCAGCGGATCACCGAGCGCATCGCGTCGCCGTCGACACCGTAGCACGTCCTGCAGCTCCGGTGCGCGCCTACCGGTCTGTCAGCATGACGAGCCCGCGCGTCACGCTGACAAGCGGGTCATGCACGGCGCCGTCGGTTCGCGCGCGCGCTCTGCCATCATGACCGCGGCGAGCTGGTACAGCGGATGCTCCCCCCTGCCGGCGCGGGATCGCCGGAACGGCGCGGCGATCCCGGGTGCATCGCGGCGCATCGGCACCACGAGATGCGCCGCGGCACGATGAAACGCGCAATTCACTCAATCAATCGCAACGGAGGTAACGAACCATGCTGCTTCCAATGCTTTCGAATCGCTTCGCGACCCCGACGCTCACCGATCCGGTGTTCACGCTCCGCCGGGAGATCGACCGTCTCTTCGATGCCGCGTGGTCGGGGAACGGTCACACCGGTAGCGCGACGTGGGCGCCGCCAATGGACGTGATCGAGCGCAATGGCGAAGTCCGGTGCGTGCTGGAGCTCCCCGGCCTCCGTCCGGAGGATGTGAGCATCACGACCGAGAACGGCGTGCTCACCATCTCCGGCGAGAAGCGGAGCGAGTACAACACCAAGGAGGGCGACGGCACGTACGTCCTCGAGCGGCGCTACGGCCGCTTCGAGCGCAGCCTGATCCTCCCCGACACGGTGGACCGCGACAAGATCACCGCGAACTTCGAGAACGGCGTGTTGACCATCGTCCTCCCCCGCACGGCGGAAGCGAAGCCGCGACGGATCGAGATCCGCAGCGGCGAGAACGGCAAGCGCATCGAGTCGCAGAAGGCGTGACCGATCGCGTGCCGGACGACAGCGAAGGGCCGGTTCGTCTGAACCGGCCCTTCGTCGTTCACGTGGCACCGCCCGCGTCATCGACGTGACGATGCGCGGCGCCTCGGAACGGATCCCGTTCTTCCGTCACCCGCCGAAGACATCCCCCAGCAACCCACCCAGCCCCGGCGTCTGACGCGCGGCCTGCTGCTGCGCCGACTGCTTCGCCTCCTGCAGGTGGGAGCTCAGCTGCGACGCGTTCAACTTCTCCTCGTGCTTCTTGTGCGCGAGCACGCCGAGGACGATGGGCGCGAGCAGCGCGAGCAGCTTCTTCGTCTGCCCCACATCGAGTCCGCTCGATTGACTCACCGCGTGCTGCACGGGCTCCTGCTTCCCACCAAGGAGCCGGCCGACCAGACCGCTCCCCCGATCGGCGAGCGGCGCCGCGCCGAGCAGGCTCGACAGATTGCCGAGGATGCCGCTGTGCGATTCGGCGGCCTGGTCGATCTCCTCCGCGCCACCCGGCTGCGACGCCTTGTCCGCCATTCCGCCGAGCAGCATCGGAAGCGCCGCGGAGATCGCGCTCCGCGTCGTGCTCTCATCCGCACCAATGTGCCGACTGATCTGTTGGACTTCGTTGCCGCCGAGGTGTTGGACGACGGTGTCGAGTAGCGATGCCATTGGAACTCCTGCGTGAGGTGAGGGAGTTGGGGAGTGGGTCAGTGGGTCAGTGGGTCAGAAAAAGCTTGCAGGGAGAGCCTTGTCATCCCGAGCGCAGCGAGGGATCTCGGACCGCCCGCGAGATCCCTCGCTCCGCTCGGGATGACAGCCGTCGGATCCTCACTCCTCCCTTCGCCCTCCCCCCGGTTGTTCTGACTCACTGACCCACTGACTCACTGGCCCACTTCTTTTCTCATGGCACCACCGCCATCCCTCTCGCGCGCTGCTCTTCGAATTCGCGCGGCCAGGGGATGGGGAGGCGGTCCCAGGTGAGACCGGCGTCGGCCGAGCGGTAGACGCCGTGGTTGTTCGCCGCGTAGAAGACACCGGGCTCCGAGATCACGGTGGCGAGGACGCTGACGGTCGTGCCCCGGGGTTCCGGAAGACCATCGGGTACCGCGCGCCATTCCTCGCCGGGTGTCTTGCGGTAGATGAACGACTCCGCATCGCGGAGATCGTGCGCCTTCTCGGGGCTCGCGGCCGCCGAGACGACGAACGTCTCGGGGTCCCCGGGATCGACCGCTACACCCCAGAGATACTGGTGCGCGAGCCCGCCGTCGGGACGCTGCCACGTGTCGCCCGCATCGTGGCTGCGCATGAAGCCGCGGCCGGGTTCCATGTAGCCATCGCCTGCCGCCGCGTAGAGCGCGCCGTTCACGAGCGGGTGTGCGCGCAGCGTGTGCGTGTCGCGCGGCCCATCGGGCGTGCGGTCCTCCCACGTGACGCCGTCATCGATGCTGCGCACGAGCGCGCCGCTCTCGATACAGACGAACAGCCGCCCCTCGACCACGGGATCGGGCGTGATCCAGCGGACGTGATGCGTCTGCGGGCGCGGCGGGTAGCGCCACGTGCGCGCCGAGGGGAGTTGCGTGAAGCTCGACAGGTCGCGCCACGTCGCGCCGCCGTCCGCCGAACGAAAGAGACCGCTCGGCTCCGTGCCCGCGTACACCGCGCCGTAACCGCGCACGAGCTCGCGCGTGCTCACGGACGCGGCCGTCACCTGCTGGTGCGCGATACCATCGCCCACCGACTGCCACGAAGCACCGAGGTCATCGGTGCGCAGCAGGCCGTCGTCGCGCGTGCCGCAATACGCGCGCTGCATCTGGTGCGGGTCGGCCGCGATGCACCGGAGCGATCGGCCCTCGAGTCGCACGTCAGCGGTCCACCGGTCGGCGGTGCCGTCGGCGACGAGCAGGGCGTGCTGCATGGCGAGTAGGACCGTGGTCATGCGAGGCGCTCCATCCTCAGCGAATCATCCATGGTGTCGTGCGGGGAGATGCAAGTCGCAATCCGCACGCGCGAAGAGAGGTGAATCAGTCGCACGCGGGGCCCGGTTCGTGCAACGACAGAGCGCTCCAATGACAACGTCTCTTCGAGAGGACCGTAGCTCCAGCATCGGCTGGCTCATCGCCGCGGGCGTGGCCGGCGGCATGCTCGCCGCGCGGGCGGCGCTCCGCGCGCGGCGGCTGTACGACCTGCGCGGCAAGGTCGTGCTCATCACCGGCGGCTCGCGCGGGCTCGGGCTCGCGCTCGCGCGCGCGTTCGCGCACGAGGGCGCGCGCATCGCCGTATGCGCGCGCGACGCGCGGGAGATCGAGCGGGCGCGCGACGATCTCGCCTCGCGCGGGATCGAGGCGTTCGGCACCCCGTGCGACCTCACGGAGCGCGCGGGCGTGGAGCGGCTCGTGCGCGAGGTACGCGCCCGCTACGGACGCATCGATGTGCTGGTCAACAACGCCGGCCTCATCCAAGTCGGGCCCATGGAGACGATGACGCCGGCGGACTACGAGGAGTCGCTGCGCATCCACTTCTGGGCGCCGCTCTACACGATGCTGGCCGTGCTCCCCGAGATGCGACGCCGGCGCTCGGGGCGCATCGTCAACATCTCATCGGTGGGTGGGAAGATCAGCATGGCGCATCTCCTCCCCTACTGCTCGGGCAAGTTCGCGCTGACGGGGCTGTCGGAGGGGATGCGCGCCGCGCTGCTCCAGGACAACGTCGTCGTCACGACGGTGTGCCCGGGGCTGCTGCGCACCGGCAGCCCGCGCAACGCCTTCTTCAAGGGGCGTCACCGCGCCGAGTACAGCTGGTTCAGCATCAGCGACTCGCTCCCGATCCTGAGCATGGGCGCCGCGCGCGCCGCTCGGCAGATCGTCACCGCGTGCAAGCGAGGCGACGCGGAGCTCGTGATCCCGACGATGGCGAAGGTGTGGGTCACTGTGAACGCGCTCTTCCCGGGACTCATGACCGACCTCCTCGGCTCGCTCGAGCGGAGCCTGCCGCAGCCCGGCGGCATCGGCAGCGCCCGCGAGCGCGGTGCCCGCAGCGGCTCGGCACTCTCGCCGTCGCCACTCACCCTGTTGGGGGATAGCGCGGCGGTGAGACATAACGAGATCTAGGCGGGGGAGAGCGAAGGGGAGAAGTGAGTCAGTCGGTCAGTGGGTCAGTGAGTCAGAAAAAGCCCGTAAGGCGAGATCGACTCACCCCACGGGCCGTTCCTGACTCACTGACCCACTGACTCACTGACCCACTTCAGTTCTCACGCTGCCTGCAATCCCGCCGGCCGCCAGGCCGGGTCGGCGCCTGGCATGGCCCACACACACTCGTACCGTGCCGGCGGGAAGCCACGCACGCCAATCTCGAGCGTATCCCCTTCCTTGGCCGACAGGTGCTCGTTGATCACGGCCATTGCCTCGTCCAGCGATTCGCTCTGGACGACACCGGCCTCGACCAGATCGGCGGTACTCAGAGAAAAATGAAAACGGGGCATATACGCTCCTCCTGGCTTGCCTGTTCTCACCCGACGTCCGCACCCCCTCCGCGCTGTAATACCCCGTGTCCACGTCGATGAGCCATTGATTCAGATGCGCCCCTTGCTCTCACAGCGCACGCGAGCGAGATAGTACCGGTACGCTCGACGGCCACTCGCCCGGGGCCGCGCGTCCGCTGCCCATCTATTGAACACTGCCGTCATCCCGTCAGTTCCGACCGTGCCCGATATGCTCAATACCACGATCCGCGTCCACGCGCTCCAGCGTCTCCGCCGCTCACTACCGCTCCTCTTTCTCGCCCTCTTCGCCGCCGCCCCGCTCTCCGTCGGCGCGCAGAGCAACGCGAGGAGCGATCGGCCCGAGCGCGCCGTGCAGCGCGACCTCCCGCTTCCGCCGATGATCCGCCGCGCGTACGCCGCCGGCACGCGCGACACCACGGGAGTCCCCGGACGCCGCTACTGGCAGCAGAGCGTCGACTACCGCATCGACGCGCGCCTCGTGACGGACTCCGCGCTGCTCCGCGGCACCGAGACGATCACGCTGCACAACACCTCGCCCGATACGCTGCACGCGATCGTCCTCCGGCTCTACCAGAACTACTTCCGCGCCGAGGAGTCGCGGAACGACTATGTCACCGACATCACCGACGGCACGGTGGTCGAGCGGCTCTCGGTGAACGGGACGTCCATCGCACTCGAGGATCAGAACCAGTACCGCGTCGACGGCACCGTCGCGATGGTGCGCCTCGCCTCGCCGGTGCTCCCCAATACCGACGCGACGATCGATGTCGCCTGGCACTTCGCGGTGCCGAACGTCCCACTCGGCGAGCGCGGCGAGCGCATGGGCCGATGGGGGACGGATCTGTATCAGATCGCGCAGTGGTACCCGCAGGTGGCGATGTACGATGACCTGCGCGGCTGGGACACCGACCAGTACCTCGGCAAGGGCGAGTTCTACAACCAGTTCGGGAGCTTCGACGTCCACATCACCGTGCCCGCGGGATGGCTCGTGGGCGCGACCGGCACGCTCGCGAACCCCGACTCCGTGCTCACCCCCGCCGTGCGCGATCGCCTCGCGCTCGCGATGCAGGTCGACACGACGGTGCATGTCGTCACCGCCGCCGAGCGCGGCGTGGGGCAGGCGACGCTCGATGGGCGCACGCTCACCTGGCACTTCACCGCTCCCGAGGTGAACGACTTCGCCTTCGTCGCGTCGAGGAACTTCGTCTACGACGCGACGCACGCGATGGCGCCCAAGCCGACGCTCGTGCAGGTGCTCTATCTGCCCGAGCATCGGGACTACCAGAAGTCGGCGCAGCTCGGACGCTTCGCGCTCGAGCACCATTCGCGCTACGTCATGCCCTACGAGTTCCCGCAGGCGACGATCGCCGACGGACCGGAGACCGGGATGGAGTACCCGATGATCATCTTCTCCGGCCCCGGCTTCGGCGTCGTCACGCACGAGCTGGGGCACGAGTGGTTCCCCATGACGGTGAGCTCCGATGAGACGCGCTACGGCTGGCAGGACGAAGGGTTCAACGAGTGGATCGACCAGGCGGCCGCGGAAGACTTCACGAAGAAGCCCACCGACCACGTGAACGACGGCGCCGCCTATCGCCACATCGCGGGCACCGTGCTCGATCCGACGCTCATGTGGCCATCGGACTTCGCGGGTCCGAACTACGAGATCCAGGCGTACGTCAAGGCGCCGCTCGCGCTCTACGCGCTCGGCGGCGTGGTCGGCGATTCAGCCGTGCACGCCGCGTTCGCCGACTACGCGAAGGCCTGGCGCTTCAAGCATCCGTCGCCGTGGGACTTCTTCACCTTCATGCAGCACCACATCGGCCAGGACCTCGGCTGGTTCTGGAACGCGTGGTGGTTCACGACGGACACGTTCGATCAGGGGATCGACAAGGTGAGCGACCGCAGCGGCCGAGTGACGTTTACCGTCGTCGACCACGGCGAGATGCCGATGCCGATCATCGCGCGCATCGACTACACGGACGGCACCTCGACGACGATCACGCGCCCCGCGTCGGTGTGGTTCTCGGGGAGCCGGAGCGTGACCGTCGAGCAGGCGACGGGAAAGAAGCACATCGCAAGCATCACACTCGATCCCGACAACCGCTTTCAGGACCTGAACCGCGCGGACAACGAGTGGAAGGGGGAGACGGCGGAGGGCAGATAGCAGAGAGCAGAGAGCAGAGGGCGGGAACGGCCAGCATGTCATCCCGAGCGTCAGCGAGGGATCTCGGCCCGGGCAGCCGAACGGCATTTCACCACAGAGACACGGAGGACACAGAGAACAGCTCTCTCTGCAGTTCTCCGCCGTTCTCCGCGTCTCTGTGCCTCTGTGGTGGATGTTCATTCCCCCGCGCAAGATCCCTCGCTGACGCTCGGGATGACACTCTGCTCTCTGCTTTCTGCTCGCTGCTTTCCGCCTTTCACGCGATCGCGACACTGAAGTCCACCCCTTCCCACCGATCGGCTTCCGTCCAGTAGAAGGTGAACGTGACGCGCTGGCCCGGCGCCAGCGCTTGCGTGTCGAGGTCGGCCACGTGCACGCTCACGCCGGTGTCGCGTGTCGTCGTGTCGGTGGTCGTGTGCCATTCGTCGCTGCTCCAGTGGACGAGCGCTGGCGAGAGGAGCTCGAGGCGGAGCGTCTTCCCCGCCGGCATCGTGCGGCGCTTGAGGTTGAAGCGCCACCCGACGATCGGCGACTCGGTGTGCTGGAGGACGTAGCGCTGCGTCGTCTGCGCGGGCGTGTCGAAGACGCGGCCATCGGCGATCGAGCGGCACAGCTTGAGGTACTCGGCGTGCGCCCAGACGAGCGGCATCGCCGAGCCGGACGGACGCCCGGGCCACAGCTCGAGCGCGGGGATCGGCGGGCCGTCCCACACCTGCTCGGGGATGAAGCCGCTCTCGTTCGCCGACGCTTCCAGCGCGCGCAGCAGCTCGCGCGCGCGATCGGCGCGCCCGGCCGCCAGCTCGTAGTGCGCGCGTTCGCCAGTGAGGAGCGGCCAGCATCGCCCCACTCCATCGCCGTCGTACGGTGAGCCGTCCTCGTGCTCGCCGTAGCGGTCGCCGTTGTAGCGCCGCCACCCTGGCCCGTACGGCAGCTGCCTGCGCAGCAGCGCATCGATGGCCTTCACCGTGTTCGTGATGCGCTCGTCATCCGGCGCGCGGAGGCCGAAGCGCACGAGGGCCAGCGCATCGGGGCTCACCACCGCCCCCTCGGGTCCGTCGATGTGTGCGGATGGCTTCTCGAGCTTGATCGGGACGTACCCTTCGTTCGGCGAGGCGGCATCGCTCACGTCGAGCGGCGCGATGCGCACGTAATACCCCTCGACGCCCAGATCGCGAGCCAGCTCGGTGTCGGCCACGTACGTCCACCGCTCGATGTCGTCGTTCCATCCATCCGCCGTTTCGCGCAGGTAGCGAGCGATCTCCGGCTCGCCGCGCAGCTCGGCAATGTCGGCGGCCACGAGCAGCGCGGCGATCTCGACGGCGAGCGTGAAGGGTGAGAGCCCGGCGTTCTCCTCCCAGCGATCCTCCTGCGTGCCCGGGCCGTTGCGCGCGATGTACGCCGCCGCGCGCCGCACCATGGGCCACGCCCGCTCCAGGTCATCGGGCGTGAGCGCGTTCTCGCGGCGCAGCAGATCGACGAGCAGAATCGGGAACGCCGTCTCGTCCATCTGAATGCCGGACCAGTACGGCGTGCCGTCGAGCCACATGTTCTGTGGCCAGCGGCCATCGCCATCCTGCGTCACGCTCAGGTACTGCAGCACGCGACGCGCATCGGCAAAGGCGCCGACGGCGATGAGTCCCCCCGCCGCTTCCACCAGATCACGCGGCCAGACGAGGTGGTAGCCGCCGAGGTCGTCGTCGCCCTTGGAGAGGCCCCACGGAATCGACAGACTCGCAATCATCCCCGATGCGAAGTTCTTCGACTCGTGGATGCGGAGCACGTTGGCGCTCACGCGCTGCAATTCTGGATCGCCGGGCGATCCACGATCGTCGCGCGGTAGTGAGCGTTGCCACGCCTGCCATCCCCCGATGTACGCCGCGCGCGCCGGCTCGAACCCTTCACGCAACGCGGCGAGTGCGCGATATCCGGCCTTCGAGGCATCGCGCCCGAAGCCGAGCGACAGGAGAAAGACGCCGTTCGACTGGCCGAGGTCGATCTCGCCGGTGAGCGCCACGTTTCCGTTCTCGGCGCGCTCGTACTGCATGGTGAGATGCTTGTGGTGCTCGAGATCCTGCCATCCGTCCGACGCGCCGACGAATCCCACCGAGCGGGCGCGCCACGGCGCGGAGCACGCGAGCGCGAGCGCGCTGTCGCCTCGCTGCGCGAAGAGCATGGGGACACCCTTGTACGCGTCGAGCCACGCGGTGTTGCCGCGCCCGTGATTCCCGAGGTGCGGCGCGAGGAGGATGTAGAGGCGGTACTCCTCGAGCGTGCCGATGAGCGGCGTGAAGCGCGTCTCCTGAAGCAGCGCGTCGTGCCGCACCGAGGTGAGGATCAGCTTCTCGATGCGGTAGCGTCCCTGATCGCACGTGTTGGCCAGGCGGAACGCCGGCACCCCGGGTGCGAGCCGCGACAGCTCGTGCCGCGTGTGCCGCTTCTCCTCGGAGAAGAACTGCGCGCCATCGGTGACGATGAACCCCATGTCGCGCGTGCACGCCCAATCGACATCGGGATAATAGATCTCGTTGAAGATCCCGTGGCTCAGCGTGAACCACACGTGGCTCGCCGCGGATGGCGCGGTGCCGATTCCGGTCTTGGCACTCGAGGTCCAGCGAGGGGGGATGCCGGGGGAGCCGGGGGCGGAGGACATGGGAGTGAGTCAGTGAGTCAGTGGGTCAGGAACGACAGAGAGCAGAGAGCAGAAAGCAGAAAGCAGAGAGCAGAGAGCGGAAAGTAGGAGCCGCACTCTGCTTTCTGCTTTCTGCTTTCTGCTCTCGCCGTTCAGTCCTGTTCTGACTCACTGACCCACTCCCTCCCCCCTCCGCGCCCGCAGTGGCACCGGCGTCACCAGCCGCTCGACTGCGCCGAGAA
>DASVCF010000094.1:0-19242 GCA_036381735.1 Gemmatimonadaceae bacterium
CCACCACGTCGCCGGCGCGCACCTGCTCGATGGGCAGATCGGCTTCCTGCCCGTCGCGCACCACGCGCGCGATCCTCGGCTGCAGGCGCACGAGCGCGCGCAGCGCGGCCGACGTCTCGCTCTTGGCGCGCGCCTCGAGGGTATTTCCCACGAGGATGAGCGCGATGATGAACACGACGGCCTCGTAGTACACGTCGGGCGCGATACCGTGCGCGATGAACGCACCCGGCGCGAACGTCGCCACGAGTGAGTAGAGCAGGGCGGCGCCCGTGCCCACCGCGATCAGCGTGTTCATGTCCGCGGACCGGTGACGGAAAGCCGACCAGGCACGAGTGTAGAAGTGTCGCCCCGCCCATCCGACCACGACGAGCGTGAGCGCGAGGGCGGTGTAGGCGAGCACCGATGCCGGGATGGCGTACAGCCACGGGAGCCACGCGCGGAGCGTCGGCGTGAGGACGGTCATCTCCCACCGCAGGAGCGGATCGGCCGAGCGGGCGAGCCCCACGCGCTCGGCGGCCGACATGATCGGCATCGAGAGGATCATGACGACGATGCTCGCCGCGAGACTCACCGCGGCGCGAAAGCGGAGCGCATGGTACTCGCGCACGCGCTCCTCGCCCTGTGCCTCCTGCTCCTCGAACGCGGTACGCGCCGGCGATGGCAGCTCGGCGCCGTACCCCGTCGTTCGCACCGCCTCCACGAGCCCGTCCGGCGTGATCACGCCCGGGTCGTACGTGACGGCCGCGTTGTTGAGCATCAGGTTCACCGTGGCGTCCTGCACACCGGGCTGCCGCGTGAGCGTCCGCTGCACGCGCGCCTGGCAGGCGGCGCACGTCATCCCCGTCACGGGGAAGGTGATCGTCGCCGTCGTGCCGGGCTCGCGGGCGTCGTCCCGATGCTCGACGCCGCGCTGCCCGGTGATCTTGTGTGCCGTGGTGGTCATGGTCGCATCCTCGTCGCGCGGGTCGCTTCGCGCTCAGCCGGCCTCGGAGCCGCTCACGCCGCCGACGCAGTGTGGGCGTCGTAGCCCTCGTCGTTCACCGCCTCGACGATCTGGTTCGCGGTGGCACGCGCCGGATCGTACGTGACCGTCGCCGAGCCGACCGTCACCTGTTCCACATTGACGCCGTTCACCTGCTGCAGCGCGTTGCGCACGGCGCGCACGCAGTGGTCGCAGCTCATTCCGTTGATGCTCAGCTCGAGGCGTTCCATGGATGTTTCCTCCAATCGGTTGGTGGTTCAGGATGAAAGTTATATACCCCCCACCCCTATGTCAAATGGTACGGCTCTCTCCTTGCCTCGCCGGTGTCGCTTCGTAACTTGAATGGTCCCGCGCACCTGTTCGACTCCAGCCTCGTTGCACCGGCTCGAGTGCATCCCCAGATGACGCCAGAATCCATGTCCACTTCACGGCCGTCCACGCCACGGCCGCGCCACAGCCTGCCGCTCGAGCGCAAGCTGCCGCTTCTCATCGCGGCGATGCTGCTCATCGTGCTCGTCGTGGTGCTCGGCGTCACCTATCACGAGATCCTGCACTCGTCGCGGACGGCCGCGGTCGAGCGACTGCAGCGCGTGAGTCACGAGCTTGCCGCATCGGCTGCGCACTCCGTGTCGTCGCATCTCGCGCTCATGACGGACACCATCGGCACGGACAGCGTGATTCGGCGGGTGCTCGCCGGCGGGATCGCGGATTCCGCGCTCGTCGAGAGCAAGCTCCGGCGACTGCGGTCAGGTGCGGATACGACCACGGTGGTGGAGCTCTGGTCCGCCGACCGCCGCGAGGTGTGGAAGCGCGGCAGTGGCATGATCTCCAACGGCCCGCCGGAAGCGGCCGCCCCCCGCGCGCCGTTGACTGGCGACTCCGCGCACTTCAGCCCGCTGTACGCCGAGCACGGGGGCGTCTACTACTGGATCGTCGCGCCGATCATGCGGGACAGTCATCGATTGGGGTGGATCACGGAGCGACGGCGGATCAACTCGTCGCCGGACGCGCAGGCGCGGATCCACGGACTCATCGGCGAGGGGGTCGACGTCTACTTCAAGAACGACACGGGATCGTTCTGGACCACGATCGGCGGAACACAGGTGGCCGCGCCGCTCGCCGAGGATCCGACCAGCGGCTTCGCCACGCAGGTGCACCCCGATCGGCAGGACGCAGAGCGCCGGTTCGTGGCCGAGTCGCGGATCGATGGCACGCCCTGGGCGGTCGTCCTCGACGTGCCCGTGAGCGTGGTGGATACCGCGCCCCTCGCCTCGATCACGCGGCTCGTGGTGTTCACACTCGTGCTGTTGGTCGCGGCCGTCGTGGTGGCGTGGGTGATCAGCCGGCGGCTCACGCGCCCACTCATCGAGCTCACGGACGCAACGGACTGGATCGCGCGGGGGGATTACTCGCGCCGTGTCGATGTGGTGAGCGCGCACGCGAGCGAGGAGATCGGCCGCCTCGCGGAGAGCTTCAATCGCATGGTCAGCGAGGTCGAGGCCGCACACGCCGAGCTCGAGCAGCAGATGGAAGAGGCGCAGTCGATGAGCGAGGAGCTGGAGTCGGCGAACGCGCAGCTCCAGGAGACGACGCTCGAGGCGGAGTTCGCGCGTGACGAGGCGGAGGTCGCGCGCCGCGAGGCGGAGGAGGCGAACCGCGCGAAGTCCGCGTTCCTGGCGACCATGTCGCACGAGCTGCGCACACCGCTCAACGCGATCGCCGGCTACGCCGAGCTGCTCGAGATGGGGGTGCGTGGACCGGTGACACCGGAGCAGCGCGAGGATCTCGAGCGAATCCGCCGGAGCCAGCGCGCGCTCCTCGCGCTCGTGGACGACGTGTTGAGCTTCGCGCGCATCGAGGCGGGACGCCTGGAGTTCCGCGTCGAAGAGGTGCCGCTCGATGCGACGCTCACCGGCGTGGAGAATCACATCGCGCCGCAGGCGCGCGCGAAGGGGATCAGCTACGAGTACCGCGCCGCGGGCGCGGACGTCCACATCTGGACCGACCGCGAGAAGCTCGAGCGCATTGTCATCAACCTGCTCTCGAATGCCGTGAAGTTCACCACGAGCGGCGGCCACGTGATCCTCGAGAGCGTGCCGCGCGAGGAGCGCGTGGAGATCCGCGTCATCGACACGGGGTGCGGCATCGCGCCGAACAAGCTGGAGGCGATCTTCGAGCCCTTCACGCAGGCCGAGGCCGGGCTCACGCGGCGCAGTGAAGGGACGGGGCTGGGGCTCGCCATCAGTCGGGAGTTCGCGCACGCCATGGGCGGCGAGCTCCTCGTGGAGAGCGTGGTGAACAAGGGCTCCACGTTCACGCTGCGGCTGCCGATCCGGTCGCCGTCGATCGGCGGCGTGCGCGGCCCATCGTTGGGTGATGGAGCGCTGACCGACGAGCTCCGCACCCAGCACGAGTGAGCGCCGTCAGCCCGAGGTCAGCTTGGCGGCTGGCAGTCCCATCACGTGCATCGCGATATTGAAGTAGATCAGCAGTCCGACGACGTCGACCATCGAGGCGACGAACGGCGATGACGCGATCGCCGGATCGAACCCGAGCTTCGTGAAGACGAGCGGGAGCATTGCGCCGACGATGGTGCCCGCGAGCACGACGGCGATGAGGGTCAGGCCGACGACGAGGGCGACGTCGAATCCGTTCGCCCAGCCGAACGGCACGGGCAGGACGGCACGGGCAAACCCGATCACACCCAGGAACGCGCCGAGCGCGATCCCCTGCCCGAGCTCCCGCCACATCACGCGGAACGTATCGCGAAGCCGCACGTCACCCACCGCGAGCGCGCGCGTGATGAGTGTGGCCGACTGCGATCCGGAGTTGCCCCCCGAGCTGATGATGAGCGGCACGAAGAACACGAGTGCCACCGCCGCCTCCAGCTCGCTCTGATACGCGCGCAGCGCCGAGCCGGTGAACATCTCCTCGAAGAAGAGCAGCAGGAGCCACCCGCCGCGCTTCCGCGCGATGTCCCAGAAGCTCGCCTGGAAGTACGGCTCCTCGAGCGGCTGCACGGCGCCGAGCATCTGGATGTCTTCCGTCTGCTCCTCGACCAGGGCATCGATCACGTCGTCGACGGTCACGACGCCGAGGATCCGCCCCGCCTCGTCCACCACGGGAACGGCGACGAGATCGTACTTCGAGGTGATGCGCGCCACCTCCTCGCGGTCGGCGGTGGGCGGCACGGTCACGATGTCGCTCCACGCGAGGTCGGCGATGCGCGAGCCCTCGGGTGCGGCGAGCAGCTCGCGTAGCGAGAGCACGCCGCGCACGCGTCCCTCGGCGTCCGTCGCGTACACCGTATAGATCGCTTCGCGCCGCCCGGCGCGCGCCGCCGCGCGCACGGCACGCAGCGCCTGCTCCACACTCATGTACTCCGGCACCGAGATGAACTCGGTGGTCATCAACCCGCCGGCCGTGTCGGGCTCGTACGCGAGCAGCCGCTCCGTCTCGCCGCGCCGCTCGGTCGGGATCTGCGCCAGGATGTTCTCGGCGTGCGCCTCCTCGAGATCCTCGATGGCGTCGGCGCGGTCGTCCGGCGTCATCTCGGAGACGAGCACCGCGGCCTGCTTCGGGCTCAGCGCCTCGAGGACCTCGGTGCGGAGCTCCTCGTCGAGATACTCGAGCACGTCGCCCGCGCGCGCGGGGGGGAGCGCGCGCAGTAGCTGAGCCACGCGATCCACGGGGAGCAGCTCGGCGACATCGGCCAGATTCGCCGGGTGCATCTCCTCCGTCTCGGCGGCGACATCCCCCGGCGATTCATCGAGCAGCACGAGGATGTCGGGGGCCAGAAGGGCGGCGACGGGGCGCTCGGCTTTCTGCTGTGGTGGAGTCATGGGACCCGTCCTGTCTGCTCTGCGTCTCACAGGGCCGGATATGGCGTGCCGGCCGTGCGCTCAAGGGAAGGCGGGCGTCAAGTTACGTCGAGCAGATGCCGCATACAAGCGGGTGCGCGGTGCAACATCGGGCGCGGCGTCGTGTGCCAACCCTGCCGCCCCGCGAGTTGTCTCAGTACCTGAGCCATCACCTCCCGCGGACGCCGAGCGACACACGGGATCGGTGTGGCTCGTACGGCGAGGTACGGGGGCACGTGCCGCGTCCTCGTCATCGCACTCTCCTCCCCTCTCGAATGATGCCCATGACGGACATGCGCCGCTGCGCTCTCGCGCTGATCGTCCTCACGCTCGCCGGTGCCCGCAGCGTCCGGGCGCAGACGAGCGCGCGTCGCACCTCCACATCGCCGGCGGTCGGTCGCGGCGCCGCGAACGTGCTCCATGCGGTCCGCGTCCCCACACCTCCCGTGATCGACGGTCGTCTCGATGATCCCGCGTGGCGCACCGCACCCGTCGCCAGCGGCTTCGTGCAGCAGCGTCCCGATCCGTACGCGCCTGCCACCGAGCGCACCGAAGCACGCGTGCTCTACGACGGGCAGGCCATCTACGTGGGCATGCGCATGTACAGCGATCACCCGGGCGGCATCGCCTCGGCCATCGCTCGACGCGATTACACGGGCTACTCCGATTGGGCCCAGGTGATGTTCGACAGCCACCACGATCGGCGCACCGCGTTCCGCTTCGCGCTCAACCCCGCCGGTGTACAGAAGGACGCGCTCGAGTACGACGACGGACAGGGAGAGGACGTGAGCTGGGATGCGGTGTGGGAAGGCGCGGCGCATATCGACTCGCTCGGCTGGACGGCGGAGTTCCGCATCCCGCTCTCGCAGCTCCGTTTCAGCACGTCGGACACCGCGCAGGTGTGGGGCGTGGACTTCATTCGTGACATCGCGCGGTTGAACGAGCGCGACTACTGGTCACCGCTCCCGCCGGACGGGAGCCGGATGGCGTCCGCGTTCGGGGAGCTCGCGGGTCTGAGCGGCCTGCACGCGCCGCGCCGCCTGGAGGTGCTGCCGTACACGCTCGCGAGTGTGACGAACGCGCCGGGGGTGGCGGGGAACCCCTTCGTCACGCAGAACGATCTCGGCACCAAGCTCGGCGCCGACGTCAAGTACGGGCTCACCAGCGATCTCACGCTTACGGGAACGGTGAACCCGGACTTCGGGCAGGTGGAGGCCGACCCCTCGGTGGTGAATCTCACCGCGTTCGAGACGTTCTTCCCCGAGAAGCGACCGTTCTTCATCGAAGGCGCCGACCTCTTTCAGTTCGGCGTCGGATTCCCCATCGGCACGAGCGACTTCAACTTCCAGAACGATCAGCCGTTCTATTCACGGCGCATCGGTCGCGCGCCGCAGGGGAGCGTGCCGGACTCCGCCGTGCGCGCGAACACGCCCGATGCGACGACCATTCTCGGCGCGGCCAAGCTCTCCGGCAAGACGGCGCACGGCTGGACGGTCGGCGTGCTCGATGCGATCACGCAGCGCGAGATGGCGCAGTACACGGGCTCTGCCGGCGAGCATCTCGATGCGCCCGTCGAGCCGTTGACGAACTACGCGGTCGCGCGCCTCAGGAAAGACTTCCGCCATGGCGAGAGCGCGCTGGGCGGGATCGTCACGGCCACCGATCGGGACATCGGGAGCACGTCGCTCGATTTCCTCCCCACCGGCGCGTACACGGCGGGGCTCGACGGCTTCCAGCGCTTCGACAACGGGATGTACCAGATCTCGGGCTCGGTGCTGGGGAGCACGGTGCGCGGGAGCCAGCAGGCCATCGCGCTCATCCAGCGGTCGCCGGGGCACTACTACCAGCGTCCCGATGCGTCGTACCTCACGTACGACTCCACACGCACGCTGCTCAGCGGCTACGCCGCGAGCGCGCAGGTGGGGAAAGTGGGCGGCGGGCACTGGCGATGGACGCTCGCCGGCCACGCGCGCTCCCCCGGCTTCGACATGAACGACGTGGGCTTCGAGCAATCCACGGACTGGCTCGTGGAAGGCGCGCTCCTCTCGTATCTGAACTTCCAGCCTGGGCGCCACCTGCGCGATTGGAACGCGCTGGTAGGGGAATGGTCGGGGTGGAGCTTCGGCGGCGAGCGCCGCTCGACCGGCGTGTTCTTCAACGGAAACGTCGACTTCCTGAACAACTGGGGCGCGTTTCTATCTGTCGCACGGCAGTTCAACGGGCTCTCGACCGATGCGCTTCGCGGGGGACCGGCGCTGCGCACGCCCGCGCAGAGCCAGTTCTCGCTCACCATCAACACCGACACGCGGCGGGCCGTGAGCGGGGCCATCAGCTCGTCGTACTCGTACGAGGGCGCCACCGGCATGCACTCCACGACGGTCTCGCCGTCGCTCAGCGTGCGGCCGAGTGGACGGGTGGAATTCTCACTCGGCCCCAGCGTCGCGTGGAACGCCAACCCGTGGCAGTACGTCACTCAGCGCTCGGCGCTGGGCGACACGCACTACCTGTTCGGTCGCATCGATCAGACGACCGTCGCGCTCACGGCGCGCGCGAGGTACAGCTTCACCCCCACGCTCTCGTTCGAGTTCTACGGCGAGCCGTTCATCAGCGCCGGGAACTACGCCGACTTCATGCAGGTCGCCAACCCGCGCGCCGCGAAGTTCGGCGACCGCTTCCACACCTTCACGCCAGCGGAGCTGCGCTACTCGGACAGCACGAGCAGCTACCAGGTGGACGTGAACGGCGACGGGACATCGGATCTCGCCTTCGGCAACCCCGACTTCAACGTCAAGCAGTTCCGCTCGACGGCGGTGCTGCGGTGGGAGTACCACCCGGGCTCCACGCTCTTCGTGGTGTGGCAGCAGGGGCGGTCGCTCGTCACGCCCACGGGTGTGTTCGATCTGGGGCACGACGCGAGCGACCTGCTGAATGCGCCGGCGACGAACGTGTTGCTGGTGAAGATGAACTATTGGCTCAGCTTCTGACGGTGGGCGGCGAGCTGCGGACCGTCTCCGCTCACAGCACCCGCAGCCGCCCCCGCTCCTCGCGGCACTCCGTCACCTCGTACCCCGCCACGGCGATCGCCTCAGCGATCGCCTCGCAGGTGGCCCGTCCGTCGTGCTGGACCATCGCCTGGCCGAGCCCGATCTGCAGGTGGACGATCCCCTCGACCGGCGTGAGCGCGGTGTAGACGGCGTGCACGCTGTGCATGCTGGTCATGCCGGCGATGACGAGTCGTGTGGTGACGAACGAGGACATGCGCGAGCGAGAGGGATGAAGGATCAGCGGCGTGTTCGCAGTCGCTGGAGGCTCGATTAGAGCATAATCAGGCCGAGTCGTGCACCCAACGTGGCGGCTTCGGTTCGCGTGGACACGCCGAGCTTTCCGAAGATGGCGGCGACGTGGGCTTTCACCGTGTGCTCGGAGATGCCGAGTCGGGCGGCGATCTGCTTGTTCCCCAGCCCTTCGGCCAGCATCGTGAGCACCTCGATCTCGCGTGGTGTGAGCGCCTGAGCGGGTGCGCCCGGGAGCCCGCGTGCCGCGACGGGACGTGCCGACAGCAGCGCAGCGATGTCGTCGTCGTGCAGCAGGGCGAGTCCGAGCGCCGCGGCCTCGATCGCCAGGAAGATCTCCTCGGTGCCGGCGTCGCGCGGCAGCACGGCGCGAACGCCCGCGCGGAACAGCTCGACCATCGCGCCGTTGACCGGCACGTCGCTCAAGATAACCAGCGCCGTGCCGTGCACCCAATCGCTCACGGTGCGGAGCACCGATACGACGACGTCGTCATCGTGCGCCGAAGGCTCGAGCAGGACGACGTCGGGCTGCAGCGTGTCCACGAGGTGCACGAGCTCCGCACCGGCGGACGAGCTGCCGGCCACCGTGAGTGATGGATGTCTCGCGACGATGGACTCGAGTCCCGCGCGCGCGACCACCGAGTCGGCCGCGACCAGCACGCGGATCACGCGGCCTCCTCTCGTGAGCCTCCATCGTGCAGTCGTGCCTCGAGCGTCACGCATCGCCCACCGCGCAGGAGCGTCAGCGGCAGTACGGCATCCGGCCCGGCCTCGTCCAACTCACCGGCCAGGTCGCTCGGTGAATCGAACCGCCGTCCTCCCGCGGCGATCATCACGTCGCCGGCCGCGAGCCCGGAGGCCGACGCCACGCTTCCAGGTCGGACGTCGAGCACGAGCAGACCGAGCACACGATCGGCCGCGAGCGATACGAGGACGGGGCGCGCGACGATCCCCAGCGACGGTCGCATCGGTCCATTCACGAATCGCTGCACGGCATCGCTCGGGATGGCCATCGCGAGCCCAGCGGCGATCATGCTGTTGATACCCACCACGCGGCCGAGCGCGTCGGCCAGCGGTCCGCCGGAATTTCCCGGCGCCAGCCGAAGGGCTGCGCGCACCCATCGCCGGCCGCCGGGCCCCCGCGTGCTCGGTGCGTGCACGATGCCGGCGGCCACCGCGCCGGGAATGCCGAGTGGGCTCCCCACGGCGAGCACGAGCTCCCCCGTCCGAAGCGTGCGCGCATCCCGTACGGCGGGCGACGGCAGGCCGACGGCCTCCACCGTCAACGCGGCGAGATCGCGAGCGCCGTCCCGGGACACGACGGCGGCATCGTACGCGCGGCCGTCGTGCGTCGTCACGGTCGCCCGCGTGCCGCGGGCCACGTGCGCGTTCGTGATGATCAGTCCATCGGGGCGCCAGATCACGCCCGATCCGCCCCCGCCGCCGTCGGGTGCCGCGACATCGACGGTACACATTCGCACGCGCTCGGCCATGGCTGTCAGCTCTCGCGCGAGATGCGCATCGCGCTCGAGCACATCCGTCATCAGTGTAGACATGTCATCGACTCCCGCGCGCGCGCTCGCCGATCACGATCGACAGCTCACGCGACGCGCCTCCACGGACGATGCGCGCCCGCACCGTGCGTCCCACGCTCTCCGATCCGAGGAGGGCGACGAGATCGTCCGCGGTGCGCACCGGTTTGTCATCGAGCGCCACCATCACGTCCCCGATCATCGCGCCGGCTTTGTCACCGGGGCCTCCCGGCTCCACGCCGACGAGGATCACGCCGCCCTCGCCGGCGAGGCCGAGCGTGCGTACGAGTGCGCCCGGAAGACGCACCGGCTGCATCGCGAGACCGATGTATCCGCGCGCGATGTGGCCGGTCGCCAGCAATTGATCGGTCACGCGGTCGACCGTGGATCGTGGGATGGCGGTCGCGATGCCGCGCGCGAGTCCCGATGTGTCGAGCCCGACGATCGCGCCGCGCGCATCGACGAGCGGCCCGCCGGAGAATCCATCGTACACCGCGAGGTCGAGCCGGAAGAGCCGCTCGATGACGCCGCCGCGCCATGTGCGCCACTCGTGCGCGATCGCGCTCACGATACCGAGACTGGCGCTCACCTGCTCGCCGGCTCGGCCGACGGCGAGCACGATGTGCCCGACCGCGAGCGATGCCGCATCGCCGAGCTCCGCGGCAGGCGCCGCGTGGTGCTCCGATCGCAGCACGGCGAGGTCGGTGGCCGGATCGCGGCCGACGAGCGACGCTGGATGCGTCTGCCCATCGCCGAACGTCACGGTGATCTCCTCGTCGCGCTTCACGGTGTGATCCGCCGTGAGGATGATGCCCGGCCGCCAGTGGATGCCGCTCGACGGGATGCGCGGCCTCGCGTGAATGGCGACCGTGGCGCGGCCCGCCCGCTCGACGGCACCCGCCAGGTCGCTCGACAACGCGCTGAGTGTGCTCCCGGTTTCGCTGGTCGTCGTCATGTGCATGCCTCCGTATGGGTTCGCCGGACGTCGTGTCCTGTCTCTGTGGAGGATGCCGCGTTCGCGGGCTGTCCGGCATTGGCCGAATGGGGGAGATGCACCTCGGTCAAACGACCGACGTCGCGATCGCGTGCCCGGAGTCTGGTGGCACGGCGCCGCGCCCACCGATGGTCGTGTGCCGGCGACGCGTCACGCGATTGCCGATTGACGCTCAGATGCTGCCGGACGAACTTTCGTCTCCCAACCTCCAGCACAGGAGCTTATGCCTCCCCGCGTCGCATTCCTCGGTCTCGGCGCCATCGGCGCGCCCATGGCACGGCACTTGGCCGAGCCTCCCTTCGAGCTCGCGGTGTGGAACCGCACGCTCGCGAAGTCGGTCGAATTCGCGCGAGGGCTCGAGGTGCGCATCGCCGACACGCCGGCCGACGCCGCGCGCACCGCGCAGTTCGTCGTCACGTGTCTCTCCACGTCGCACGACGTCGAGTCGTTGCTCGATGGTCCGAGCGGGCTGATCGCGGGGTTCGAGCCCGGCGCCATGCTCATCGACTGCACGTCGGGCGATCCCGCCACATCGCGCCGCATCGCCGAGCGTCTGCGGAAGCACGACGTCGCGGTCATCGACGCGCCGGTGAGCGGTGGCACGAGCGGAGCGGAGCAGGGGACGCTCACGGTGATGTGCGGCGGCGCCGCGAGCGACGTCGAGCGCGCGCGCCCGGTGCTGGAGTCGTTCGGGAAGAAGATCGTGCACTGCGGCCCGACCGGCGCGGGCGATGCGCTCAAGTCGGTGAACAACGCGCTGCTCGCCGTGCACGTCTGGTCCACCGCCGAGGGGCTCGCGGCGCTGGCGAAGGCCGGTGTGTCGGCGAGCGTCGCGCTCGATGTCATCAATGCATCGAGCGGGCGCTCCAACACGTCGCAGAATCTTTTCCCCGAGCGCGTGCTCACGCGGGCGTTTCCGCGTACGTTCCGTCTCGCGCTGCTCGACAAGGATGTGAACATCGCGGCCGGCGTCGCGCGCGAGCATCAGGTTCCGTCGCCCATGCTGCAGCTCACGGCCGAGCTCTTTCGCGCGGCGCACCACGCGCTCGGCGAGGAGGCCGATCACGTCGAGGCGATACGGCTGCTCGAGGACTGGGCGCAGGTCGAGATCGCATGACGAATATCGCGCCACTCGCGGCGGGCATCGCCTCGCCCGCGGACATCCGCGCGCACTTCCCCGCGCTCGATCGCGTGCACGCGGGACACCCGGTCGCCTACTTCGATGGTCCGGGCGGAACGCAGGTGCCGCGCGAGGTGGTCGAGGCGATGAACGACTACCTCTATCACCACAACGCGAACACGCACTGGCAGTACCCCACGAGCGCGGAGACGGACGCCATCATCAAGCGGTCGCGCGAGGTGCTCGCGGCGTTCCTCAACGCGTCGCCCGCCGAGGTCGCCTTCGGCGCGAACATGACGACGCTCACCTTTCATCTCGCGCGCGCGATCGGTCGCGGGCTCGGACCGTCCGACGAGATCGTGGTGACCGAGCTCGACCACCACGCGAACGTCGCGCCGTGGATGGCGCTCGCCAAGGAGCGCGGCGTGACGGTGCGCACCGTGCGCATGCACCCCGAAACGGGGCAGCTCGACACCGAGGATCTGGCGCGCCAGCTCACGAATCGCACGCGGCTCCTGGCGATCGGCGCGGCGTCGAACGCGCTCGGCACGATCACCAACGTGCGCGAGGCCGCGCGGTTGGCGCACGACGCGGGCGCGCTCGTCTTCGTGGACGCGGTGCACTACGCGCCGCACACGCTCGTCGATGTTCGCGACATCGACTGCGATTTTCTCGCCTGCTCGGCGTACAAGTTCTACGGCCCGCACATCGGAGTGCTGTACGGGAAGCGTGAGCTGTTGCAGACGCTCGATGTCCCGAAGCTGCAGCCGTCGCCCGACACCGCGCCCGAGCGCATGGAGACCGGGACGCAGAATCACGAGGGGATGGCGGGCGCCGCGGCGGCGGTGGAGTTCCTGGCATCGCTCGCGGTCGGTCCGATCGTGATGCGCGTACCCGCGGATGGCGCGGCGCGTGCAGCACAGACTGCCGCGGCGAACGATGGGTTGCGCCCGCGGCTCCAGAGCGCGTACGGCGCGCTGCACGCGCGCGGCGTCACGCTCGTCACGCGGTTGTGGGAGGGGCTCTCGTCCATCTCGCGCGTCCGCGTGTTCGGGCCAGGACCCGGCGAGCCGCGCACACCGACGGTGTCGTTCGTCGTGACGGGCGTATCGTCGGACGACGTCGCTCGGCGGCTCGCGGACGCCGGTGTCTTCGTGTCGAGCGGCGACTTCTACGCGACGACCGTGGTCGAGCGGCTCGGCGTCGCGCAGCAGGGACTCGTGCGCGTCGGGTGCGCGTGCTACACGACGCGGGAGGAAGTGGACCGATTGATCCAGGGTGTGGACGCGATCGCCGCGGAACGACGGCGGCGCGGATGAGTCGGGCCGTGCGCGTGGCGGTCCTCGCGGCGCTCGCCACATTCGCGGTCCCGCTCGCCGCGCAGCAGCCTGATACGACGCACGCCGCTCCCACGCGCGCCGACTCCACGCGTGCCGACTCCACGCGCGCCGTTCGCCTGCAGACGCAGGTGATCACGGGCACGCGGCTCTCGAACGTCGACGAGCGCACGCCCGTGCAGGTGAACGAGGTCGACATGCGCACGGTGGCGCCGGGCCCCGCGTCCGCCGCGCGCGTCCTCACCGCGCTTCCGGGCGTCAGCGTGACCGACGATCAGGGGACGCGCGCCCAGCCCACGCTCGATGTGCGCGGCTTCACGCTCTCGCCCGTCATCGGCGTGCCGCAGGGCGTGAGCGTCTTTCTCGACGGCGTGCGCATCAACGAGCCCGACGCGCAGGAGGTGAACTTCGACCTCATCCCCATGGAAGCCGTGAAGAGCGCGGAGCTCGTACGCGGTCCCGACGTGCTCTTCGGGAAGAACACGCTCGGCGGCGCGCTCCTCCTCACCACCGCGCGCGGGAGCGCCGCGCCGCATCTCGAGGCGAATCTCGACGGCGGCGCGTTCGGCTACCGCGATGCCCGCGTGACGGCGAGTGGCATGACGCGCGGGCTCGACGGCTACTTCATGGCGAGCGGCTCGGACGAGGACGGGTATCGCGATGCGACGTCCGGCCGCACGCGCATGGTCTTCGCCAACATCGGGCGCAAGCGCGACTCGAGCGATGTTGCGCTCTCGTTCCTGTACGCGCACGATCGCCTCATGGAGGCGGGCTCGCTCCCCGAGAGCTGGCTGACGGTCGACCCGCGCGCCAACTACACGCCGGGCGACTACTTCGAACCGGAGCTGTTCTACGGTGCACTCCGCGGGCAGCGTGCGCTGTTCGGCGGTACGCTGCGCGGGAACGTGTTCGGCCGCAGCAACGACATCCAGCAGTTCAACGTCAACATCGATGCGCCCAGCACGCTCGCCCGCATCCGGAATCTCTCGGGCGGCGGGACGGCCGAGTTCTCGGTCCCGACGCAGCTCGTCGGCCTCCCCCTGGGGCTCACCGTCGGTGCGGAGTACAGTCGGCACGATGTGCGGTACCGCATCTTCGGTGAAGCGACCGCGCAGGCACCCATCGATTCGTCGGCGTGCGATCCCGCCACCGGGCTGTGCGAGAACGCACGCGTCAACGAGGACGACGCCGCGCTGTACGCGCAGGGCGTGCTCTCCGTCACCAATCGACTCTCGCTCACCGCGGCCGCGCGCGGCGACTACGTGCGCATCCCGTTCCGCGATCTGCGTGCGCCGGAGAACAACGGCACGAGCAGCTTCCGTCGCTTCCTGCCGAAGGTCGGCGCCAACTATCAGTTCACGGAGGACGTCCGCGGCTACGCGGCGGTGAGCACGGGATTTCGCGCACCCGCCGCGCTCGAGCTTGCGTGCGCCGATGCCACGGCGCCGTGTCCGCTCCCCTTCGCGCTCGGCGATGATCCCCCGCTCGAACCGGTGACGGTCGTGGACTATCAGGGCGGCATCGATTGGGACTTCGCCACCGGCTCGACACTCGACATCTCCGCGTACCGCACGAACGTGCGCAACGACATCGTCTTCGTCGCGTCGCAGACGACGGCGGGGTACTTCCAGAACATCCCGCACACGCGCCGGCAGGGGGTGGAGCTCTCGGGGACGCTCGCGCTTCCGGCAGGGTTCCGGACGTTCGGGTCGTACAGCTATCTGGACGCCACCTATCAGAGCACGGTGCAGCTCGCGTCGGAAATCCCGGACGCCGGGCCGGCCGAGCCCGGCGACCGCTTCCCCCTCTCGCCGGCGCACCGCGGTACCGCCGGTGTGGGGTACACGCACGTCTTGCCATCGATGGTGCTCGACGGCGCGCTCTCGATGCGCGTGGTGTCGAGCCAGTTCCTGCGCGGCGACGAGGCGAACGACCACCCGCCGCTCCCTGGTTACGCGGTGGCCGATCTCCGCGTGTCGCTCGATGCGGCGCACTACGGGCTCACGGCGCGCGTCACCAATCTGTTCGATCGCCGCTACGACACCTTCGGCATCTTCGCCGACAACCCCAAGGGGCCGCTGGCCGGACCGCCGCTCCCGCAGCCGGAGCGATGGCTCACCCCGGGGTATCCGTTCGAGCTCACCCTTTCGCTGAGCGTGAAGCGGTAGCGGACCGTAGAGCGCTAGCGGCTTTCACCGGAGCGCGCGGCGCGGTAGCTTGGTGAGAGTGTCTTCGTCATTGAGGGAGCCATGCCCGTAGCGTTCACTCTGCAGCAGGCGACACCGTCGCCCGACCTCGGCACGCAGATCCGGCAACAGGTGCAGGAGCAGGTGCGCGCGCAGGTCCAGGCCGCACAGCAGCAGGCGCAGGCCGCGCGCACGCAAGCAGAGATCGCGCGCCAGCAGGCGCTGCGCGGACTGCAGACGTCGGGGCAGGGGGCGCCCGTCGTTCAGGTTCCCTTTCCGCCCTTCGAGCGCCCGGGGATTCCCCACGAGGCCGTCGCGATCAGCATCGCGTTCTTCGTGATGGTCGCGGTGATCATCATCGGTCTCCCGATTGCGCGCGCCATCGGCCGCTACTTCGACCGCCGCGCCAACTCGCCCGCTCTCAACCCCGACCTCGCCGCGCAGCTCCAGCGCATCGAGCAGGGCGTGGACGCGATGGCCATCGAGGTGGAACGCATCTCCGAAGCGCAGCGCTACATGGCGCGCCTCGAAACGGAACGGCGCGGCGAGGCGGCGGTGCTGCGACCGGGAGAAAAGGTGGGTCAGTGAGTCGGGAACGACAGAACGCAGAGAGCAGAAAGCAGAAAGCAGAAAGCAGAAAGCAGAAAGCAGAAAGCAGAAAGCAGAAAGCCGTTCCTGCTTTCTGCTCTCTGCTTTCTGCTCTCTGTCGTTCCTGACCCACTGACCTACTGACTCACTTTCTCTACCTCCCCGCCACTCCCACCTTCCTCCGCGACACCGTCTCCCGCTCGAGCGCCGGCACGTAGATCTCGTACTGCGAGCCGGGGTTCCACATCACCCAGCCGTCGTAGCCCGCGTCGTAGACCGCGCGCTTCTCCTCGGCCAGTTCCTGCGGACCATAGCGCGGCGAGCCGAGGGTGAAGGCCTGCAGCCAGGGGCGAACATGACCCGCGTCGTCGATGCCGAGCTTCTGGTCGCGCTCGCGCGCGCTGCTGATCGCGTCGTCGATCACCGTGTACGGCTCCGAGTCCGGGTGCGACAGACCGAACGCGCCGTGCGGGTAGTGCGAGGGGTAGACCATCGGGAGCAGCACGTCCGCCACGGGCGCGAGCTTCTCCCACTCCTGCCCCACTTCGAGCGCCCCGTGGACTGACGTCACGAGCCCGAAGATGTCCGCCGTGCATCGCGCGCCGAGCGCGTGGATGCGCGGGCACGCGGCCCGGAAGAAGTTCGCGAGCGCGACGGGCTTCGGTACGTCGTTGGCGTCGGGGAACACCTGTGGCGGCAGACTCTTGTACGGCTCGGGGAAGCGGATGTAATCGAACTGGATCTCCGCGAAGCCCAGCCGCGCCACCTCTTCCGCGACGCGGATGTTGTACTCCCAGACGTTCTTGTCGTACGGGTTCACCCACGTGAGCCCCTTCTTGTCCTTCCACTCGCTGCCGTCCGCCGTGCGGATGGTGTGCTCGGGGTTGGCGCGCGCCGTCACCGAATCCTTGAAGATGACGAGCCGGGCGATCGGCATGATGTGGTGCGCCTTGAGCGTGTCGAGCAGCGCGCGAAGGTTGGGGACGTGTCCCGCGTTCCCCGCGTTGCGGGCCACGAGCGGGTCCGTCGGCTCGAAGTTGAGCCCGAACTCATCCTTCATGTCGATCACCAGCGCGTTGACCTCGGTGGAGTCCGCGATGGCGATCAGCTCACGCATCCGCTTGGGGCTCTGCGCGGCCCAGCGGTTCACGTACAGTCCGCGCACGATCCCCGGGTCGGCCATGCGATGCACGGTGGTCGAGTCGTACCCCTTGAACACCGGGAGCTTCCCGGGCGCCGGTGCGGGCGCGTTCATCACAGCGGCCGCCGGCGCGGCTACCGACGCGGCCGCGGCTGGCGTCGACTTGGTCGACGCCGCATGCGTCGATGTCGCGTGCGATGCCGGCGCCGTGCGCGATGCGAGGGTCACATGCGCGGTGGTGTCGGCCGGTGCCGGGGCAGCGGCAACGCTGTCGGCGTGGGGCGCCTGCGCGGCGGGCGTGGGCGTACGAGACGTTTCGCCCGTGCCGCATGCGGCGAGGGCCAGAACGAGGAAGGGGATGCGGCGCATGTGCTGCGTGTGCTCCAGATGGCGGGGATGCAGTGGCGGGCGTGCGCTGGCAAATCTACATCCATCGACGCGAAAGTAATACGGACGCAACGTGCGCACCGGACGCCGTCGCCCACTATATTTGCGGCGGATGTTCCGCCTCCGCCTGCTCCCGATCGCGCTCCTCGCCGCGGCCTGCCACGCCGGCCACACCCCGCCAGCCACGTCCGAATTCCTCGTGGCCGCGGGCGACTCCACCTTCTGGGTGCACAGTGGCCCCGATGGCGTCCACGTGCGTGGCGTGCCGCTGCACCTCGCGTACTACGACGGGCGCTTCTACGAGACCTACGTCGTGGACGACGACCGCTCGTACACGCATGCGGTGATCGTCGGCCAGTCGCTGTACCGGCGCGACCTCATCACCAACGACTCGGCGATCGTCTTCCGCGACACGGCGATGGCGAACCTCGAGCGGTGGTACGTGCGGCATCACCCGGCCGATCGCCCGCTCGACGACGACGAGGATCCCGATGCCCATCTGCTGGTCGATGCCTCGAGCGAGTTGAACGAGCTCGGACGGTACGGACCGTACCTCTCGTACTCGTACGACGCGAGCGCCGACCTCGCGGACCGCGAGGGCTGGCGTGTGAGCCGGCACGGCGTCCTCGATCTGCGCACGGGTCGGCCCGTGAGCGTGGCCGAGCTGTTCGGCGCTGAGCAGGCGACGGCGATCTACGGCCGCGCCGCCGAGCTCCTCGCGCGCCTCGAGGATTCGGTGCGCGCCTCGCGCGACGTGCGCGCCCACATGGCGCGACGCACGCTGGGGGCGTTCCGGTTCGACAGCACGAGCTTCACGCTCGTGAACGTGGACCGCCGCCCCGCGGTGGAGTTCGTCGTCCCGGGGCGCGGCTGGCGTGCGGGCGGGCTCTCGCTCGCCCTCCCGCCGATCCCCGTCGCGCCACCCGCGTGGTGGGCGGACATCGCACGCACGCTCCCGGTGACGCCGCGCGACTCATCGCTCACGCAGTGGCAGCACGGACGCTATCAGATACTCGCGCGCTATGATGCGTCGAGCGACGCGACCGGCCTCTCGCTCGTCGACAGCGCGGGGCACCGATGGACGATCGCGAATCTGCCATCACCCGCGCACCGTGTCTTCTGGCTCGACGCGCCCGCGATCGACAGCAGCACGCGGCGCGCACTCGATCGCGCCTTCAACGACGCCGCACTCTACTCCGACGACGCCCGCACCGCCATGACCAAACGCTCCTCGTCCGATGTCACACCGGTCTCCCGTCCCGGCCGCCCCGTGCGCGAGTCGCAGCACGAGACCTCCGAGATCATGATGCCGCAGCACGCGAACAACATGGGCCACGTATTCGGCGGCGTGATCCTCTCGATGATGGATCGCACCGCGGCCGTGTCCGCCATTCGCCACGCGCGACAGCAGTGCGTCACCGTCTCCGTGGACCGCGTGGATTTTCGCGAGCCGATCCACCTGGGCGACCTCATCATCATGAAGTCATCGGTGAACTACGCCGGACGCACGTCCATGGAAGTGGGTGTGCGCGTGGAAGCCGAGAATCTGCTGGACGGGGTGCGCCGCCACACCAACTCGTGCTATGTGACGTTCGTGGCGATCGACCGGAACGGCCGCCCCGTCGAAGTCCCCGCCGTGATCCCCGAGACGGACGATGAACAGCGCCGCTACACGGCCGCGCAGGACCGGCGGCGGCGGAGACTGGAGGAGCGGGAGGCGGAGAAAAGACGCTCTGAGCTGTGAGCTCTGAGTTGTGAGTAGCTGTGCGTGGAGGCTGGGATCAAAGGGGTCGGAGTCGATTGATCGCCGGCGATCAATCGA
>DASVCF010000095.1:0-14844 GCA_036381735.1 Gemmatimonadaceae bacterium
CTCGGCGACCACGCGCACGAGCTTCCACAGCGTGTGCTGCGCGCTCCGGATCGCATCGTCCGTGACCAGCACGACGCGATCCACGCAGCGCTGTGCGATGGGGAACATCAGCTCGCCCACGCGGCGCGGCGCGAGCGAGTCGGCCGCGATGCTCCCTGCTTCCGCATCCACCGGGCGGCCGGCCCCGAGCGCTTTCGCGAGCGTAGGCGCGCCCTCGGGCTCCACGCCGACGACGCGCACTCGTCCCGCATACCAGGCGGCCACGCCGCCGATCAGTCCGCCGCCACCGACAGCGACGAGTACCGTATCGAGATCCGGCGCCTGCTCCTCGAGCTCCAGTCCAATCGTCCCCTGGCCGAGCAGCGTCTCCATTTGATCGAATGCATGTACTGGGAGCGCGCCCGATCGCGCGCCCCACTCCTCGCTCGCGGCCAATGCGTCCGCGTAGCGCTCGCCGGCGACGACGAGCTCAGCGCCGTACTCGCGGATGCGGTCCATCTTCGCGCGTGAGGAGATGCTGGGGACGAAGATCGTCGCCTGCACGCCGAGCCGTTGCGCCGCGTACGCGACCGCTGCGCCGTGATTGCCGCCCGAGGCGGCGACGACGCCGGCACTCGGCACCTTCCGCCCGAGCAGATTCGCGAAGGCGCCACGGACCTTGAACGAGCCGGAGCGCTGCATGAGCTCGAGCTTGAGACTCACGCGGGTGGCGGCGAGTGCGATGTCGGCGCCGTCGAGCTCCACCACGGGCGTGCGACGCACGTGAGGGCGGATGAGCCGCTCGGTGGCGGCGATGCGTTCCCGGTCAATCACGCCGAGTCGATGTCGGCGATCGCGCGCCGGAGCAGCGTCTTCGCCAGCTCCACCTTGTACGCGTTCCCCGCGAGCGGGCGCGCATCGTACAGCGCGCGCTCGGCGAGCGTCGTGATGTCGGCCTCATCCAGGTTCCCGCTGCCCACGTCCTCCTCGACGGACGACGTCACACGCCACGGCGTGGGCGCGACGCCGCCGAGCACGAGCCGTACCTCGCCGCTCCGTCGCTTCACGGCGGCGAGACTCGCGAGCGCGAAGTCCCACGCGCCGCGCTGCATGAGCTTGTCGTAGCGCTGCCAGCCGCCGATGCTCGCGGCGGGGATCGTCACGCCGCTCACGAACTCGCCGGGTGCGAGCACGGTCTCGCTGTCGAGCCGCTCGGCGGGGAGCACGTAGAACAGCTCGATCGGCACCGCGCGCACGCCCGCGGGCCCCGCGATCTCGACCGTCGCCTCGAGCGCGGTGAGCGCGACCGCGGGATCGGACGGATGCACGATGTAGCACGGGCCGCCGCCAAGGATCGCGAGATACTGATTCTCGCCCGTGGTCGCGGGGCACGTGTCGCCGCCGTTCTTCAAGCACGGAATGTTGCGGCGGAAGTACCAGCATCGCGGGCGCTGGCACAGGTTGCCGCCGATCGTCCCCATGTGCCGGAGCGCGGTGGTGCCGACCGCCGCGCACGCGCTGGCGAGGGCGGGGAAGCGCTCGCGGATCATCACGTTGGTCGCGAGCGTGTTCACACGCACCGCGGCGCCAATGCGCACGCCGCCATCGTCTGTCTCCACGATGTCGCTCGCGCCGGCGATGTAGCGCAGATCGACGAGCGCGTCGGCGCGCGCGAGATCCTCCTTGAGGAGGACGAGCAGATCGGTGCCGCCGCTCACGGGCATCGTGCTCGGCGCGGCGAGTCGTTGGACGGCGTCGGGGAGCGAGGCGGCCCGCTCGTAGTCGAAAGGATGCACTGGCGTTCTCGAGGTCGAGTGGTGACTTTATCGCAGGGCGTTCGCGATTTCCAGAGCGAAACCCGTACCGGAGCCGTGCGTCCTCTCCACGATGCTTCGCGATGCGTGTCTCCCTCCCGCAGCCATGTCCCGCCACTCTTCGCCACTCGTCGTTCTGCTCCTCGTGGCTCTGTCGCTCACCGCGGCCTGCCAGTCCCGCGATGTCGCGGCGCGCATGAGCGCCGCGGAGGCGGCCGCGCGCGCCGATTCCGTCACCGGTCTCGATGCCGCGCCGATCGCCACGGAGAGCACGTCGCTGGCCGTGTTCCCCCCGCCGGTGCCGGTCGCGCCGCGCATGGCCTCGTCCAAGCCCGCGCACAAGCTCAGCGCGCGCGCGGAGACCATCGCGCAGACGCTCGTGTTCTTCGTGAACGGCCAGACGTGGCTCACCGCGGCCGCGCGCCGTAAGCGGCTCGTGGTGGACATCGGCCGCGTCGATGCGCGCATCCGCACGCCGTCCGACCGGCGCGCGTACGAGGATGCGGTGCGCGCGGAATCGCCGCTGCGCATCGGCGACCGGCTGCGCATCGATGGGCCATGGGGGAGCAACGACGCCACCATCTCCGGCTTCGGCGAGGTGAACGGCCGCATCGTCGCGCGGCTCCAGCTGCCGGCGTTCGTCGATTCGCTCGCCCGCGTGGGCGATGATGCGCTCGTCGCCGTCGCCACGCGCGCCGACTCGGCGACGCCGCCCGCGGTCGACAGCTGCACGCGCGACAGCGTGAGCTCGACGCTCGCCGCCCGCATTGCCGCGGTGAGCGATTCGCTGCAGCAGCGGCTCCATCGCGACACACTGCGTCTCTCGGACCGTCTGCGGCATTCGGTGTGGGTGCACGCCTCGCACGCGATCGGATGCTTCGGGCCCGCGCGCGCGCTCGTCATCGCCACGATGGCATCGTCCGGCTACGACTACGTGCGCGAGGTGGCCGTGCTCGTGGACGACACGGGCCGCGTCACGCCGCTTCGCATCAACGCGCTCCGCTTCAAAACGCACGAGATCCTCTCGGCCTTCGACGCCGATGGCGACGGCGTGGACGACATCGCGGTGAAGGGACGAGGCGACCGCGTTGGCGGCACCGCGGTGCTGCGCCTCGATCCCGCCCGGCGGCGGCTGGACTTTCTCACACAGGGGTTCGCGTGGGAAGGGATGTGAGGTGTGAGCTTTGAGCTGTGAGCTGTGAGCTCTGAGTAGCTGTGAGTGGAGGCTGTGAGCCCGACACTCCCTGGATGCTCGTGCTCACAGCCTCACTCAGAGCCCAAAGCTCAGAGCCGCCTCTCCCCCTTGCCCTTAGCCCTGCGCCCCCGCGATGATGCAGGACTGGCGGCGCGAGGAACGCGGCGCATGCCGCGTCGAGCGGCGCACGGTAGTCTCAGCCTTCACATCGACATGCCATCAACCCGAAAGCCGGTCAAGACGAACAAGCGCTCACCCAAGCGCGTGCAGACGACGCGCGTCGCGGCGGCGCGCAAGCCCGTGGACCATCCCTTCGAGCTGCGCAAGTCTCCCATCCAGGGGACCGGCGCCTTCGCGACGCGCCGCATCCGCAAGGGGACGCGCATCATCGAGTACACCGGCGAGCGCATCTCGAACGACGAAGCCGACAAGCGCTACGACGACACGAAGATGAAGCGCCACCACACCTTCCTCTTCAGCCTGGACGATGGCACGTGCATCGACGCCGCCGTGAATGGGAACGAGGCGCGCTACATCAACCACTCGTGCGACCCCAACTGTCAGGCCGTGATCGTTCGCAAGCACATCTACATCGAGGCCGTGCGCACCATTCAGCCCGGTGAGGAGCTCTGCTACGACTACGCCTACGAGCGCACCGGCGACAGCGACGAAGCCACCGAGCGCATGTACGTGTGCCGTTGTGGAGCACCGAACTGTCGCGGAACGATTCTCGCGCCGAAGAAGCGGAAGCGGAAGCGGAAGGCGGGGAGCGCGAAGTGAAACAGTAGGTCAGTGGGTCAAAACTGCAGGGAGGAGGGAGAAGGGAGGAGGGAGGAACCCGCGGGGGGCGTGCCGAGAGCCTGTCATCCCGAGCATCAGCGAGGGATCTCCCTGGCGGGCCGAGATCCCTCGCTGATGCTCGGGATGACAGGCGTTCGGGTCGGTTCTCCTCTCTGCTTTCTGCTTTCTGCTCTCTGTCGTCCCCGACTCACTGACCCACTGACTCACTGACCCACTTTTACTTACCTTTCCCACTCGACAGGGGTGCCGGCGACACTTGGGTCGCTGGCTGAGAGAGTCCCTTTGAACCTGATCCGGCTTGTACCGGCGTAGGGAGTCAGACCATGGATGTTGTCACGCAGATGTACTTCGCCCGCCAGGGCGAGATCACCGATGCCATGCGCTTCGTCGCCGAGCGCGAGGCACTCGCTCCGGAGCTGATTCGCGACGAGGTCGCGCGCGGACGGCTCATCATCCCCGCCAACATTCACCACCTGGCCGGCCGCCTGGAGCCGATGGCCATCGGCAAGGTGGCGAGCGTCAAGATCAACGCGAACATCGGCAACTCCGCCGTCACGTCATCCATCCCCGAGGAGATCGAGAAGCTCGAGCTCGCGGTGAAGTACGGCGCCGACACGGTGATGGACCTCTCCACGGGGAAGGACCTCGATGGCACGCGCGAGGCGATCATCGCGCACTCGCCGGTGCCGATCGGCACGGTCCCCATCTACCAGGCCGTGCTCATGGGGAAAGAGCTCGAGGAGCTCACCGCCAACGACCTGCTCGACATGGTCGAGCATCAGGCGCGGCAGGGCGTGGACTACATGACCATTCACGCCGGGATCCTGCTCGAGCATCTACCGCTCGTCTACGGACGCGTCACGGGGATCGTGAGCCGCGGTGGGTCGCTGCACGCGGTGTGGATGATGCACCACCGCAAGCAGAACCCATTCTACGAGCGCTACGACGATCTGCTCGACATCCTGCGCCAGTACGACGTCACCATCTCACTCGGCGACTCGTTGCGTCCCGGCTCGCTGCACGACGCGAGCGACCGCGCGCAGTTCGCGGAGCTCGAGACGCTGGGCGAGCTCACGACGCGGGCCTGGGAGCGCGACGTGCAGGTGATGGTCGAAGGGCCCGGCCACATCCCGATGCAGGAGATCGAGATGAACGTGCGCAAGCAGAAGGAAGTCTGTCACGAGGCGCCGTTCTACACGCTGGGGCCCCTCGTCACCGACATCGCACCGGGGTACGACCACATCACGAGCGCGATCGGCGCGGCGATGATCGGCTGGTACGGCGCGGACATGCTGTGCTACGTCACGCCGAAGGAGCACCTCGGCCTCCCGAACGCGGAGGACGTGCGGCAGGGGGTGATCGCGTACAAGATCGCCGCGCACGCGGCCGACATCGCGCGCGGGCGTCCGGGCGCACGCAACCGCGACGACGCGCTCTCCCGCGCGCGCTACGCCTTCGACTGGAACGAGCAGTTCCGTCTCTCGCTCGACCCCGAGCGCGCGCAGGAATACCACGACGAGACGCTCCCCGCCGAGTACTTCAAGAGCGCCGAGTTCTGCGCGATGTGCGGGCCGAAGTTCTGCTCCATGCACCACTCGCGCACGATCGACGACGGGATCGCGGCGCTGGCGGCGGAGCAGGGACTCGTGGTGCCGGAGAAGCGCGCGGCGCGCGAGGTGGTGGGGGCGGACTGAACGGCAGAGAGCCGAGAGCAGAAAGGAGAGAGCAGGGCTGTCATCCCGAGCGGAGCGGTTGTCATCCCGAGCGCGTTGTCATCCCGAGCGTCAGCGAGGGATCTCGACCCCTCCGCCCTCCATCCGAACAGCAGTTCACCACAGAGACACGGAGGACACAGGGAACAGCGATAGAAGAACTCTCTGTAGTTCTCCGTGTCTCTGTGCCTCTGTGGTGGATGTTCATGCCCCAGCCCGAGCTCCCTCGCTGACGCTCGGGATGACAGCCCCTGATGCACGAAGGGCACAGAGAACTGCATCGCGCGGTTCTCTGTGCCCTTCGTGTCTCGGTGGTGCGGTTTGCCGAGCGTCGTGCAGAATCAGAACGTGAGGCCGACCGTGATCGGAATCATGTTGAAGCTACTGCCGCTCGTGAACACGTCGTGGAAGCGGGCCTCCACGAACATCGTCGTCTTGGCGTTGGAGAGCGGGAAGCGGAGGCCGGCACCGAAGTTGATCCCGACATCGGTCTCACCGCCGCCGAAGCTCGACGAGAGGTGGTACAGCCCGAGGCCGCCGATGACGTACGGGTGGAGCGAGCTCTGCGTCTTGAACGGATAGACGACGTCCGGCACGATGCCGAGGAGACTCTCGTGGCCATCGACGCCGGAAACACCGAAGTGATGGTACATCAACTCGCCGCGGAACTCGATCGGCATAGTGCGCGGCTGAATGCCGACCATGCCCTCGATGTTGAAGCCGGTGTTGAGACCGTTGCCCGCATCACCCATTGGCATGCTCAGGCCGAGCGAGCCGCCGAACGTGACCGGGGTGGGCGCACCGTTGGCGCGGCGCGCGGTGGTCTGCGCCTGAGCGGTGCCTGCCGCGAGCCCGAGCGCGAGCGTGAGGAGTCCGGCGACGGTACGTGTCATGGGGAAACGTTCCTCTTGGTCGTGAATGTGAATGTGTCCGACGAGACGCGTGCACCGGTGCGCGCGTCCTCAGATGGACGCCGACGCCGCGTTTCGGTCACGAACCAGTCACGCGCGCTCCCCCGCGCGCTCACGGCCAACTGAAGATGCTGGACGCGGGGAGCCCCGTCCGCACACGCGCGATGTCGGCGGGCTCGCGCCAGAACATGCGTGCCGTGTTCCCCACGGAGAGCAGGATCTGCCACTTCGCGCCGGGCGCGGGACTCACGGGCACGGCGAAATCCACACGCAGGAGGCGCTGCGATGTGGGCGGGACCGCGGCGAGCAGCCCGATCCCCACGCTCGTCTTGATGGCGGTCGTCTCGCCGAAGGGGACATCGCCGGCCCACACCTTCCCCGCGTCCACGAAGGCGGCCGCGCCGATGCCGGCCCATTGCGTGAGATGGCCGAGTACCCACCGGTCCTCGAGCCGCGCGACGGCGCGCTGCCCGCCCGCGAGGTGCGCATCGCCGTAGCCGCGCACGCCGCCTTCGGCATCGCCCAGCGCGAGCTGGAACGGGAGCAGCGATCGCCACGCACCGGAGAATTCACCGCTCGCGATGATCGTCTGCCGCATCGAGGGCCTGAGGTACCACGCCAGGCGGCCGCTTGCGACGATCCCGTTCCATTGCTTGGTCGTCCGATCTTCGCGTCCTTCACCCTGCACGCGCAGCCCCAGGAACGACGCCGGCGTCCCCACGCCCGCATAGAGATCGGCCGACGCGAAGTTGTCGCGATCGCTCGAGCCGAAGTACGTCAGGCCGCGTCCCAGGATCATCCCGAGCTGCGCCCCCTTCGCCATGTCCTGCTCGGCCGTGAGCGCATCGAAGCCGTGTACCGGCATGAACGAGAGGAGGCGCGCCCCGATGACGCCCGAGAGGCGAAGGCTTTCGTAGCCCGTGAAGCGATCGTGTAGCGCCGCGTTCGTGTCCGCCACCAACCCCGAGTCCGAGAGGATCACGCCGTCGTGCGCGGGCTGCGCGTGCTCGTGCGTGAGCAGGAGCCCCGCGAAGGCGCGCTTGCCCGCGAGCCCGATCCGGCCCACGCCGCCCACGTCCCACAGCTGGCGATCCATGTTCAGCGAGAGGTTGTCGCCCGCGGGGCGCCGGAACGACACGTAGTCGGTCACGTCGCTGTAGCCGAGGTGCCAGGCGGACCGCTGCAGGTTCGTCAGGAACTCGTGGCCGAGCGCGGTCGAGAAGCTCGTGCTGTGCGGATCGCGCTGCCCGCTCACCGAGAACCTGTACGGACGGCCGAACGTGTGATAGTCCACGAAGCGACCGCCGTAGCCGTCGCGATACGCGAACCCGTCGCGCCAGTTGCCGGTGAGATACAACCCGTGGCCGAGGACGTTGCTGTTGCCGAAGGTGACCGCCGAGATGGTGCTGCCACGCATCTCGCCGCCGGCGACGATCGGAATCTCGTCGACGGTGCGCACCTCGATGCGCGTCTCGTGCTCGCCGACGGGGATGGCGCGCACGTGCGCCTCGGCGAGGAACGGCTGCGCGCGTAGGATGCGCTCCGATTCCGCGCGCCGGAACTCGGTGCACGGCTGGCCGGGCTCGAGGAGCAGGAACGGCCTGATGACCGACGTCTTCGTGGTGACGTGCTGCGACGCGACGCTGAGCAGCGTGCGCTTCCACCCGGGTTCCGAGTCGCCCATGATCCCCGGCGGCTCGGGGTCGATGTCGATCGCCGTGACGGTCCGGCCGTCGCAGCGCGCGGCGATCCGCAGCGAATCGCGCGTGGCGATCAGCGCCGAATCACGGGCCGCGGTGCTCGCCGAGCTCTGGGCGAGGATGGTCCGCACGGAGAGTGCGGTGAGCGGGAGCACGAGAAGCGGGGCGATTCGCATTCGTCGACTCTGGCATACGGTTCGTGTCAGGAGACGTTCGAATGTGCGCTGGCAGCGAACACCGCCATGGCTCATGGTGCGACCAGGGCTATCAATAAGCGCGCCACCTGGAAACAAACGGCATGCACCGTGCGGGTTCCGTGTATCGAACCCTCTGACGAGGACCTGTGCATGTCTGACCGCGAGAACCCGACCGATCATTCGCCCGACACCTACCCCGTCCATCGTGTGCTCGGCATCGCGGACCAACCGGCGACCGTGCAAACCGTGGTCGACGGACTCGCCGATGCCGGTGTGCCGTCGGAGTCCGTCGAAGTCGTCTGCGGCGCGCGAGCCAAGCACCGGCTCGATGAGTTTCGGGCGGAGCATGGTCTCAAGTCGCGGCTGATCAAGATCGCGCAATCGATCAGCGACGAGCGCGACATCGCGGACCGCTACGAGGACGCGCTCCGCGACGACCACTTTCTCGTCGTCGTGCCCGCCGCCGATGCGAATCAGGCGGAGGAGCTGGGGGAGATCATCAAGGAGCAGGGCGGCCACTTCGTGAACTACTACGGTCCGGAGACCATCACGACCATCGCCCCGTAGCCCTGCCGCCTATGATCGCTCGAACAGCGCGACGCTGTGCGGGTAGTCGACCGTGACGCGGAAGTAGTGCAGCGCCGAGCCGCCGAGCGCGCCCTCGATCCGCCGATCCATGAACTGCGTCATGTAGTCGTGGAAGTTGGGATCGGGGCGCATGGTGAACCACACGGGCCCGACCGTGTACCCGCCCACCGCCACGTGCGGCACCTCGATCATCGGCAGCCCGGTGCCGGACTCGGCGTGCTCGACGACACGCCAGTCGGGGTGCCGCGCGTGCCACCGCTCGAAGACGCTCTTCGTGATGAAGCTCGTCGCCCGCTCCGCGGCGTGGCCATCGTCCATGATGTGGAGCGCGCTGTCGGTGAGCGTGGTCGTCGCGCCCGTGTCGAAGAGGAGATCGAGTGAGTCGCCATCGATCTCGACGCGCACGCGCGGGAAGTTGAGACCGTGGACGGTGCCCGTGTCATCCTGGAAGCCGAGCCGCACCGTGTGCGCGGGATCGCGCGGCAGCGTGTCGCCCGGCTGGTGCAGCAGCAGTCGATGCTGCGGGTAGTCGAAGGTCCACATGCGCCCCGCGAACCACGCCTGGCCGAGCATCCCCGACCAGTGCGCCATGCTCGGAGCTCTGCCTGCGGCCGATGCGACGAGCGTCGCGGGGTACACGTTCACGCGATGCCCCGGGCTGCCGAGCGGCGCGGGGATCGACGCGCCGGGCTTGAACGCGGGCAGCTGTACGGCGTACGTCGTGTCCTTCCCGTTCCGGATCATCGCGATCTGCTGCGTCAGCTTCAGATGCGTCGCCACCGAGCCGGCGATCCAGAGGCCGCCACCGGTGTCGGTGAACAGATCGAGCGTGTCGCCGCTCGTCGTCACCGGCCGCACGAAGAACCGACCTTCCACGTACTGCACGGGCAGCGCGGTCGCGCGGCTCGTGAGATCCGTCGCCGCGTAGTGCCCGGCACCGCCGCTGCACGCGAGCGTGCACAGCAGGACAGCCGTCGATGAGGATGCGCCACAGATGAACCGTCGGTGCACAGCATCGCCTCCATCATGAGACATGAGACTTCTGCCAGCGGGCGTGCGCTGGTATGGTTCACATCGTGCGGACCAGCGCCGAGGACAAAGTGCGCCGCCGAACATCAAATGGAAAGACTCGATGATCACTCCGAAACGTCGCGCCGAGCTCCGCGCAGAAGCGCATCACCTGCAGCCCACCGTACACGTGGGCCAGCATGGCGTCACCCCCGCTCTCATTCAATCGCTCGATGATGCGCTCCGTACGCGCGAGCTCGTGAAGGTCGCACTTGGCAAGCAGCTGGACGCGACGCCGAACGAAGCCGCCGACGCCCTCGCCCAAGCCGCGCACGCCGACGTCGTGCAGGTGATTGGGCGGAAGGTGACGCTGTACCGGGAGAACCCCGAGTTGGAGAAGAAGCCGGGGGAGGAGCCGCCGTGGAGGAAGTGAGTCAGTGAGTCAGATACTGCAGAGAGCAGAAAGCAGAAAGCAGAAAGCAGGAACACCTCTCGGCTTTCTGCTTTCTGCTCTCTGCTCTCCGCTTTCGGCTCTCTGCTTTCTGTCGTTCCTGACTCACTGACTCACTGCCGTTCTCACCGTCCACGGCGCCATCGGTATCTCGTCCACCTCCGCGCCGAGCGCGTCCGCGACCGCGTTCGCGATCGCGGGGGCAGTGGGGATGATCGGCGGCTCGGCGACACCGCGCGCACCGATGTGATTCGCCACCGTGTCCGCGCCGCCGACGAAGAACGCGTCGATGACGGGGATGTCGCTCATCGTCGGGATCTTGTAGTCGTGCATATCGGGGTTGAGGGGTGTGCCGAGGGCGCGATCCATCACGCGCTTCTCGAACAACGCGTAGCCCAGCCCCTGGATGATCCCGCCTTGCAGCTGACTCTCGGCGAGTTCGGGGTTGATGATGCGCCCCGAGTCGTGCGCGCTCACGATGCGCACCACGCGCACGATGCCGGTGTCGACATCCACTTCGACTTCGGCGAACTGCGCGCTGAACGTCGCGAGCGTCGCATCCTCCGGGTTCGGACCGCGGCTCCCGTGTCCCATGATCATCACGTCGCCCAGCGCCTGTCCGATCTCGGCGAACGTCATCGACTTCCGCCCGCCCTTCACGCGCACGACGCTCTCACGCGCCTCCAGACGATCGAGCGTGGTCTCCATCAACTCGGCCGCGGCCTCGAGCAGCCGCGCCTTCGCATCCTCCGCCGCCATGCGCACCGCGGGACCCACGCTCGCCACCGTGATCGACCCCCACGAGTTCCCGGTGTACGGCGTGCGCTGGGTGTCGCCGAGCACGACGCGCACGTCCTCGAGTCGCGCGCCGAGCGCTTCGGCCGCGATCTGCGCGAACACGGTGCGTGAGCCCGTCCCGAGATCCTGCGTCCCCGCCAGCACCTCGGCCGTGCCGTCCGGATTCAGCCGCACGTTCGCGTACGCCGGCGGTCCACCGCCGCCGCCCCAGATCTGCGAGGCCATGCCGAAGCCGCGTTTGAGGCGGGAGGCGGGATGCGGGATGCGGGATGCGGGATGCGGACCTGCCTCGGAGGAAAGGGCTTCCGCTCCACGAGCCGTTCCCGCATCCCGCGTCCCGCGTCCCGCCTCCCGCTCCCACCACCCGAATCGTTCCGCCCCCTCGCGATAGCATTCGTCCAGGCGCTTGCTCGAGTACGCGCAGTTCTTCTCCTGATCGTGCTGGGCGTAGTTCTTCATGCGCAGCTGGAGCGGGTCGATGCCGAGTTCGCGCGCGAGCACATCCATGGCGCGCTCGAGACCGAAGGCGCCTTCTACGTGACCGGGCGCGCGGAAGGAGGACATCGCGCCGGCGTTCGTGTAGATGAAGCGCTGCGTGGTGCGCACGTTGGGGCACCGGTAGAGCTCGTGGTAGATCTTCCCCGGGCCGCCGAGCCAGCCGCCGATGCCGAGCGGGACATCGGCGTCCACGTCGATGGCGGTGAGCGTGCCGTCGCGCTTGGCGCCGATGGTGACGCGCTGGATCGTGGCGGTGCGGTTGCCGCTGTCGAGCTGCTCGCCTTCGCGATCGTTCACGCATCGCACCGGGCGCCCCGTACGGCGCGCGAGGGTTGCGGCGACGTAGGCGTTGGTGCTCGCGCCGTTCTTGGCGCCGAAGCCGCCGCCCATGAACTGCTGCTGCACGCGCACCTGCGAGAGCGGAAGGCCGAACGCCTGCGCGAGATCGCTCCGCGTGTTGAAGATCCCCTGCGTCGACTCCCACACGGTGAGCTGCTCGCCATCCCACTCGGCCAGCGCGTCGTGCGGCTCCAGCGCGGTGTGCAGCGCGACCGGCGTGCGGTACTCGCGCCGGATGACGACATCGGCGTCCTCGAGTCCGCGCTCGACGTCGCCGCGCACGGCGACGCGCGGCGAGCTCTCGGCCTGATTGCCATCGCAGCGGACACGTGGCGCATCGGGCGCGAGCGCATCTTCCGGAGTCACCGCGTGCGGCGTCTGCTCGTACTCGACGATCACCGCGTCGCGCGCGCGACGCGCGATCTCCAGCGTGTCGGCGCAGATGACGGCCACGGGCTGCCCCACGTAGTGCACCGTCGTGCCGAAGGGCTGGAAGTTCTGCACCGTGAACGGCGGCAGATCGCCCGCCGCAATGGCGTCGCGCACGCCGGGGATGGCGAGCGCGGGGCGGAGATCGAGGCGCGTGATGCGCCCGCTCGGGATCGGCGAGCGGAGGATGGACGCGTGGAGCATCCCCGGGCGATGCAGATCGGCGGTGTAACGGGCGGCGCCCGTCACCTTCTCGATCGCATCGGCTCGCCGCGCGCGCTCGCCGACGATCGTGAGCTTCGCGTCGTCGTCCCACGGTGCGGGCTCGAACGCCGGCACCTCGACGATCTTGATCTCCTCGCGTCCTTCGACGTCCACCTTCGTGCTCACGAACCGGCGCGCGTGCACCGTGTGCCGCGGTGCGGGCGCGGTACGTGTGGTCGTCTTCCGGCGCGTTGCCGCGTTCGTCCCGTTCGCGGTGCCGTTCCGCTTCGCGCCGTTGGAGGAGGTGTTCCGCCTCCCGTTCCCTCGCGACTCGTGTTTCGAGCTCTTCGGCACCTTGCCCGCCGCGCGCGGCGTGGATTCGTTCGGGAGCTGCCCGCGCATGACCTTCGGCTTCGTACCACGCTTCGCATCGCGTTTGGTGGACGTGCGTGTCGATGTCCCGCGTGCGGATGCCCCGCGCGCTGGCGCACCCGCCCGCTTCGACGTCGCGGCGCGGCTGCTCGTCGTCTTCGTCCGATCACGAGCCATGGGCACCCCGCATGTCCTCGGCGGCCGCGAGCACGGCGCGGACGATCTTGAGATACGTCCCGCATCGGCACAGGTTGCCGCTCATCCAGCGCACCACCTCGTCCTCGGTCGGGTTGGGGTTGCGCGCGAGGAGCGCGACGCCGGCCATGATCTGTCCCGGCGTGCAGAAGCCGCACTGGAGCGCATCGTGTTCCATGAAGGCACGCTGGAGCGGGTGCAGCCCGTCGGGCCCCGCAATCCCTTCGATGGTCGTGACCTCGTGCCCCTCGCAGGCGGCGGCGAGGGTGAGGCACGAATACGCCGGCTCGCCGTCGAGGAGCACCGTGCAGGCGCCGCACTCGCCGCGATCGCACACGAGCTTGGTGCCCGTCATCTGCAGTTGCTCGCGGAGGACGGTGAGCAGGGTGGCACCGGGGGGGGCGTCCACGTCGTGCCCCTCCCCGTTGATCTCGAGGTGGACCGTGGCGGCCGAGGGGGCGCGCCGCGATGTGGTGAAGGACGCTGGCGTCCCCTGTTCGCTCATCAATTTCGCGTTATTTTGCATGGGTTCCGAGGAGTCGGATGTACAACACCGAGGCGAGTGATGCCCTACGTAATTACCGAAGCCTGCATTGGGGTCAAGGACAAGGCGTGCGTTGATGTCTGTCCGGTCGATTGCATCTACGAGGGGCCGGAGATGCTCTATATCCATCCCGACGAGTGCATCGACTGTGGCGCCTGCGAGCCGGAGTGCCCGGTGACGGCGATCTTCCCCGAGGAAGATGTGCCGGCACAGCAGCAGCAATACATCCAGATCAATCGCGACGTCTTCAAGAGCGAGACGCCACCCGCCCGCCCCACTCGCTGATTGCATGTCGCGGGCCCGCGGGCCCGCGCGTGTGCCGATCACGTGGCGACGATGCTACGCGCAATCAGCTTCGACTATTGGGACACGTTGTACGAAGGCGCCGCCCTGCCCGAGCGTGCATCGCTCCGGCAGGGGGCGCTTCGTCGCATGCTCGATCATCTGGGGTGCGCGCTCTCGGACGACGACTTCCTCTCGCTCTACAAGGCCAGCGGCGCGGAGGCGGAGCGGTGGTGGCGCGAGGAGCAGCGCGGCTACACGGCCGCCGAGCGCATCCGGTGGATGCTCGACCGGCTGGAGATCGAGCGGCCGGCGGACTGCGAGCACATCGCGGCGGCGTGTGCCGCGGTGGACGAAGCGCTCCTCTGCTACCCGCCCGCGCTGCTGCCGGGCGCGGGCGACACGCTCGAAGCGCTCGCCGAGCGCTACACGCTCGCCATCACCTCGGACACCGGCTTCGCCTCGAGCCGCGCGCAGGATCGGCTCCTGGAGCACGACGGGATCCAGTCGCTCTTCGCGGTGCGCACCTATTCCATGGACGTCGGCCACGCGAAGCCGAGGCCGGAGCCGTTCCTCGCGACCATCAACGCGCTGGGGCTCCGCCCGGAGGAGATCCTCCACATCGGCGACAACGAGCGCACCGATGTGCGCGGCGCGCTGGCGATGGGGATGCGCGCGATCCGGCTCGATCTCGTGAAGCAGAGCGGCCCGAGCAGCGCGGAGTTCGTGGCGGAGTCGTTCGAGGAGCTGGGGGAGTATCTGGGTTGTGAGTTGTGAGGTCTGGGTCGTGAGTGGGCGTGGGACTGGGGATCAATGGGGTCAGAGTC
>DASVCF010000096.1:0-11575 GCA_036381735.1 Gemmatimonadaceae bacterium
GTGGTGGTGCCGGCCGCGGTCGGTGCGGTTGCGCCGTAGATGCGCTGGGTGGGCTGCGCGCACGGACCGAGCGAGTCGGTGGGGGTGAGCACCGCGTTCCCGCTCACCGCGACGAGCTGCAGCTTGCCACCCTCGATGATGAGCCCGATTCCGATGGCGGCATTCTCGGGTGGCCATGTGCCGGACGATGCCTGATCGAGTGCGGCGGTGTTCATGTCCACTGAATCCGCCAGGCCGGTGATGAGGATGACGCGTCCGGCCGGATCGCTCTGCCAGGCCACGAGCCCCCAGATGGTGGGGAGCTGAAAGACGGTGGTGCCGGGCGGTGTCGCGACATCGGCAGCGGTACCCGGGTCGATGCGAAGGGCGAGTGCCTGGTACTGCGCCGCGGTGCCGCCATCAGAGATGGTGATGTCGCTCGACGCGCTCCCCGACCGGAGCGCGAGCGCGGCCTGGGAGAGCGCCATGGAACCTTCGGGGTGCCCGGCCTGTTCGGAAGCCGTCGCGAGACTGTCGAGTTGGTGGGCGAGCGCCTCTGGCGTGATATCGGGACGCGTGGGGGCGTCGTGTCCGCAGGAAACGACCGCGCCGAGGAGAATGCCAGCCCACCAACGTCTCCGCACCCCTCTGATTCGCGTCATGCCGTGCACCTCCAGGGACGAGTGCTCACTGCCTGGATCATCCGCCGGGCGACGCTGCCCGATTCTTCACGATGTCCGCGCCCGTCCACGCCGTCAACCCGCGTCCGCCGGGACCGTGGAAGTACCGAAGCCCGCACCGGCCGGCGACATGACGGCGCCCCACCCCGAGCCCTATATTGTTCCTGGCCGAATCGCTTCCGTCCACGCTCTCGTCGCCCATGTCCACCGTCGCGTCCGACACCGCTCTCGTCACCCTCGCCGACCTCCGCGCCGCCGCCGACACGCTCCGCGGCGTGGCCGTTCGCACTCCGCTGCTCCCGGCGGCCGAGCTTGCTGCCAGCACAGGCAGTGAGGTGTGGCTCAAGCCCGAGACGCTGCAACGCGGTGGCGCGTTCAAGTTCCGCGGTGCGTACACGTACCTCTCTCGCCTCGCGCCCGACGTCCGTGCGCGCGGGGTGATCGCGCCGTCGTCCGGCAATCACGCGCAGGCGGTCGCGTTGGCCGCGAAGCTCTTCGGCGTCCCGGCTACGGCGGTCATGCCGACCACCGTCACGCAGGCGAAGCGCTCGGGCGTCGAACGGCTGGGCGGACGCGTGGTGCTCGCGGGGACGACGACGCAGCATCGCATGGACCGCGCGCTCGAGATCGCGCGCGACGAGGGCGGCGTCATCGTCCCGCCGTACGACGACCGCACGATCATCATGGGGCAGGGGACGGCGGGGTTCGAGATCGCCGAGGATCTGCCCGACGTCGGGACGGTGCTCGTCCCTGTGGGCGGCGGCGGATTGAGCGCGGGTGTCGCGACGGCGATCAAGCTCATGGTGCCGGCCGCGCGCGTGGTCGGCGTGGAGCCCGCCGGTGCACCCAAGCTCACGCGTGCGCGCGCCGCCGGCGAACCGGTGTGGCTCGACGGCACCAGCGGACTCGCCGACGGGCTGCTCGCCGTGCGCATCGGCTCGGTTCCGTTCGCGCACCATCAGGCGTATCTCGACGAGGTCGTGACGGTGGACGACGCCGCGCTCCGCGGCGCGATGCGCTATCTGCTCGACCGGATGAAGCTGGTGGTGGAGCCGAGCGGCGCGATCACGGTCGCGGCGCTGCGCGAGGGGCTCGTGCGTCCCGAGGGGAAGACGGTGGCGGTGTTGAGCGGCGGGAACATCGAGTGGGATGGACTGCGTGCCCTCCTCGGTGACTGAGCCCGCGCGCATCCTGATCGCCGACGAGGACCCCGTCCTTGCCGGGACCGTCGCCTGGTTTCTGGGCGAGCACGGCTACACCGTCGCTCGCGTCGGGGGGCACGAGCTCCTCGACCGGCTTCCCGCGATCACGCCCGATCTGCTCATGATCGACGTGGGGATGCGGACCGCGAACGGCTACGAGTTGCTCGACCGCATCCGCACCGATGGCCGGTGGCGCGACATGCCGGTACTCGCCACCTCGTCGGGCGCCGCGCCGGACACGATGTCGCGGCTGTTGAGCTTGGGCGCCACCGACTATCTGCCCAAGCCCTTCCGTGTGGGCGAACTGCTCGCGCGCGTGCAGGTGCAGCTCCGCCTACGCTCCGAATTGGTATCGACACGCGAACAATTGCTGTCGGCCGAAGTGGAGCTCAAGCGGGCGCGGCACGAAGCGGAGAGCCGCCGCAAGCTCGCCGACATCCTGCACGAGGTGGCCGGCGACTTCTCGGCGGAGGAGATGTATCACATCCTCGTGCGGCGGGTGGCGCTCGCGCTGGGCATCTCGCGCTGCTCGCTCGTGCTCGCGCGCGCGGGGGGCGAGACGGGCGTCGTCGCCGCGTCGTACGAGGCGCCGGTGCTACGGCATCTGGAGATCCGCCTGTCGCGCTACCCCGAGATCACGGCCGCGCTCGAGCGCGGGGAGCCCGTGCTCGTCGAGGATGTACAGTCGAGCGAGCTGTACGCGAGGGTGCGTGAGGAGTGGGCGGCGAACGACCATCCAGTCCCGGTGCGCTCGGCCATCGTCCTCCCGTTCGCGCTCGACTATCGCACGGGCGGCGTGTTCTTCCTGCGTACGTACGAGGGTGAGGAGCCGCTCACGCGCGAGGATGTGGAGTTCGCGAACGCCGTGGTCCGCACGGCGGTGACGGCCATCCGTCGCGCGCGCTCGGTGGAGATGACGCTCGCCGACAAGGCGCGGCTCGAGCTGCTGGCGCTCACCGATCCGCTCACGCAGACGCTCAATCGGCGCGCGCTCGTCGAGCGGCTCACCGCGGAGCTCGAGCGCGCGCGGCGCTATTCGCTCCTGTTGTCGATCCTCGTGGTCGATCTCGATCACTTCAAGAATGTGAACGACAGCTACGGCCATCTCATCGGCGACGAGGTCCTGTGCGCGGTGGCGCGTACGCTGCAGCGCGAGGCGCGCGCGGTGGACATCGTCGCGCGGTACGGAGGAGAGGAGTTCGTCGTGGTGCTGCCGGAGACGGGCGAGGAGGGCGCGGTGGCGGTGGCGGAGCGCATCCGGCAGCGGGTGGCCGAGGTGCCGGCGGAGATCGGCGAGCAGCGCGACCGGCTGCAGGTGACGGTGAGCATCGGGGTCGCGACAGCCGCCGCGATGTCCGAGCGGGTCTACACGCCGGACGATCTGATCGCGGCCGCGGACGGCGCACTCTACCGGGCGAAGGCGCAGGGGAGAAACCGGGTGTGTGTGTAGGCGGGTGCGTGTAGGGTCGAAGCCGGCGGATACCGCTTCGACCGATTTCGTGATGCGCGTGGCGCGGTGGCACACGACACGCTTGACGTGCTGCCTCACCGCAGGCGCATGGCCGTCCACGTCGGCCGCCGGCGATCGATCGGGAGCTTGCGGTTCGCCGTCCCCTGGGGCGCTGATGGTCAACGCCTCGCAGCTTCGGACAGGCACACCGTGAAGGAGGAGCACATGAGCGCGACAGCATTTCAAACCGACCGGGGCACGCGGGAGGCGAGGGAGCACGACGAGGGCCCGGTCGCACGGACGATCGAGGAGCAGACGGCCAAGGTGCCGTCGGACGTGTATCTGTGGGCGGCCGTGGGTTCCATGGCCGTCTCGCTGATGCTCCAGTTGATGGACAAGAAGGAGGAGAGCCTGTTCATCGGGCAGTGGGCGCCGTCCTTCCTGATCCTCGGGGTGTACAACAAGCTGGTCAAAGTAGCGGGCTCGGATCGCGTGCACTCCTGACGCGCCACTCGGCAGGGAGCGCGCCGGTGCCAGCGGGAATCCCCGCAGCCCGGCTCGGTGGGACGCGAGACCACTGGCGGCCATGTGGCCGGAACCGCAGATGGTGCATTGCGCATCTCGCATGACGAAAGGCGGCTGGTCATCCAGCCGCCTTTCACTTCGGGACCACACTCAACGTTCAAACGGAGACGGACGCAACGTGGCGAACGCGAGCGGCGGGCAGGCTCGGGCGCTGTTTCATCGACACTTCGGTGACGAGCCCCTGGTGGTCGCCTCGGCGCCGGGGCGCGTGAACCTGATCGGCGAGCACATCGACTACAACGGCGGCGCCGTGCTCCCCATCGCCATCGCCCAGCGCACCACGGTTGCGGTCGCTCCCGCGCGCGCGCGCGGACGGAGCACGGTGGTCTCCTCCGCGCGATCCGAGGCTGGTGTGTTCGAGACGCGATCCCCGCGGCGCACGGGTGCGTGGTGGGACTACGTCGCGGGGGTCGTGCACGAGCTCGCGCGCATGGGCGTAGCCGTGCCAGACGTCGACGTGGCCATCCACGGCGACGTGCCGTTGGGCGCGGGGCTCAGCTCGTCGGCGGCGCTGGAGGTCGCGTCCACGATGGCGCTGCTCGCGCTCGCGCAGCACGAGCTCCCGCCGCGCGACGTGGCGCTCCTCGGCGTGCGCGTGGAGGGGGAGTTCGTGGGAGTCGCCACGGGGATCATGGATCAGTGCGCATCGGCACTGGCGCGCGCGGGGCACGCGCTGCACCTCGAGTGCGACACGACCGCGAGCGAGCTCGTGCCGATGACCGATGCGGTGTTGATCTTCGATACCGGCGTTGCACGCGCGCTTCGCGATTCGGCGTTCAATGCGCGCCGCGCGGAGTGCGAGGCGGCGTTGGCGCGGCTCCGGCGAATCGATCCGGGCTTGTCGCATCTCGCCGCCGCCACGCCGGAGATGGTCCGGGATGCGGATCTCCCGTCGCCGCTCGATCGCCGAGCGCGGCACGTGGTCTCGGAAACGGAGCGCGTACGGTCGACCGTAGCGGCGCTGCGTCGAACCGGCACGCTGCCAGGCGAGCTGTTGTGCGCGTCGCACGAATCGCTGCGCGCGGACTACGAGTGCTCGTGCCCGGAGCTCGACTGGTTCGCGACGCACGCGATGCGACACGAGGGGGTGACCGGCGCGCGACTCACGGGCGCGGGGTGGGGCGGGTGCGCGATCGCCGTGGGTGCGGAGGATGCGCTCGGCGCCGCGGCGCCGCTGCTGGCGCGCGCGTACGAGGAGCGGTTCGGGCGGAGCTCGCGTGTGTGGCTCACGCGTGCGGCGGCGGGCGCGCGCATCGAGACGCGGTAGCGCGCATCGAGACGCGGTAGCACCGGCGGCCATTGCCGGCGCGTCCTCCAACATCCACATTGCGGGTATGAAGCGCTACGCCGCCTTCGAGCCTGCCGAGTACGTCGCGTGGGAGCGGGACAGCGCGCTGGTCGAGGAGTATCGCGCCACGCTCTCGCGCGACGCGGACCGGGCACGCGTGATCGCGCAGCTCACGCCGGAGCAGCTGCTCGATCTCTACCGCGGGCTCGTGCGCAACCGGCTCACCGACATCTCGCTCAAGCGCATGGTGCGCCAGGGCGTCATCTCCAAGGCGTGGTTGGGGACGGGGGAAGAGGCGGCGACGATCGGTCCGGTGCACGCGCTGCGACGCCCCGGGGCGCGCGGCGATGGGGCACCGCCGTCCGGCGGTGGCGGCTCGGGTTCCGGGGATGGCGTACCCACGTACGATGGCGACATCGCCGCGCCGATGATCCGGAACGCGGGCGCGTGCCACGAGATGGGGATGCCCGTCGCCGACATTCTCCGCGCGTACATGGGGACGTTCGACAGCCCGTCGCACGGACGCGATGGGCACTGCGGCGATCTCTCGACGGGCGTGCTCCCGCCCATCAGCAACATCGGCGATGTCGTGCCGGTCGTCACGGGGATCGCGCTGTCGTTCCGCATGCGCGGCAGCGACGCGGTGGCGCTCACCTGGATCGGAGACGGGAGCACGAAGGCTGGGGTGACGCACGAGGCGTTCAACTTCGCGGCCGTGCAGCGCGCACCGGCGATCTTCATCATCCAGAACAACCAGGTCGCGCTCGGCACGCGGCTCGATCAGCATCACGTGGCCGCGGGCGGTCGCGGCTTCGCGGATTGGCCCAAGGCGTACGGAATGTGGGGCGGTGTGTTCGATGGGAACAACGTGCTCGACGCGTACGCGCTGACGGCGCTCGCGGTCGAGCGGTGCCGCCGCGGCGAGGGGCCGGCGCTGCTCGTGGCCGAGACGTTCCGCATGGGTGGACACGCCACCCACGATGAGGCGGAAGCGCGGCACACCTTCGCCACAGAGCTGTTCGCCGCGTGGGGGCGCCGCGATCCCATCGCGCTGTACGAGGAGCATCTGGTGGAGCGCGGCATCGCGCGCGCGGCGCTCGACGCGATCGAGGCGGAGGTGGAGCACGAGGTGGCGCGCGCGGAAGAAGAGGCGCTCGCGAGCCGGCACGAGCGTATGCCGCCACCCGCGAGCGCGGTGGACGGCGTGTACGCGGACGCGGGGAGTCGCTCGCGCGCGCACTGAGTGCCCGGTGCTGCGCGCGCCCTGATGCGCGCGCACCTGCGCACACTGCCCGCACACCATGGCCGGGCGAATCGATGCGCACGGTGCCCGGCATCCGGCACAGCTTATGAAGCATGTCGCCGCGTTCTGCATCTGGCGGCGGCAGTATGTCGGACCAATCGCGATCCGCGCTCGTCATCCTTCGTTGGGCGTCGTCCGCTCTGCTCGCGCTGCTCCTCCTCCTCGTGTGGATCCCCGCCGACGTCACCTGGCGGGTGCTCACCGGACTGCTCTGGCTCGCTGGATCGTGGCTGCTCGCGCGCTCGGCGGGAAGCGAGTGGCTCGTACGCAGCCGGCGGCAGGCACGCTGGGCGCTCGCATCGCGTGCGGCGCTCGTGGTGCTCGCGGGATTGCTGCTGCTCGTCGCGCAGCTGTACAGCGTCTTCGCCGCCGTCGTGCTCGCGGTCGCGTTCGGGATGGTCGCCAATGCGATCGCCGATGCGCGTGTGTCGCGGCGGATCAGCGATGGCGCGATCGAGATGATGCTGGTCGGCGTGATGCTCGTCGTCGCGTTCGGCGTGGCTCAGCGACGCCGAGTCGTCCATCGCTCAGCGCGGGGGACGCAACACGCCGTAGCTCTGCACTTCGAGCCCGCGATCGGTGCGGCGGCCGGTGATCCACACCTTCGCTCCACTCTGCGCGCGGAGTGAATCGGGAACGGTCGCGAGCGGCAGGCTATCGGCGGCCACGAGCCAGACGCCGCCGTCGTGCACGTGCAGCGTGCCGACGAACGGCGCCTGCCCATCGATGGAGCGGATGTCGTAGCGCTGGACGGCGAAGCTCTCCCGTGCCGCACGCGTCGTGCGAGAGCCGTAGACGACGACCGTCGCGCCCGAGAGACGCCGCAGTTCGTCGGTGACATCGCCGACGAGCGCGACGCCGGTGCCATCCGCGAGCTGCAAGGTCAGCGTGGTTGCTGGCTCGCTGCCGGTGATGAAGAGCGTCCCACGCAGCTGGCTCACGGTGTCGGAGCGAATGCGAGCCGACGTGTCCGGCACGCTGCCGGTGTCGATGCTGCCCGAGCCGGCGCGCGCGCGAGGGGTGCATGCCACGAGGATGCCTGCGACGAACACGGCCGCGTGGGCGGGTGCCGTGATCCGCATCAGTCCATTCTCACGACGAAGATCTGCATGTTCGGCGGGAGCGGCCCGCCGTCGGCGGTCCGTACACGTATCCCCATCGCCATCGAACCACCGGCCGTGCCGTTGAGCAGCATGTACGCCGCGGAGCCAGCTCGAACGTTGAACGTCTCCGTGAAGCTGACATACGGATGCTCGTGGGGCAGCAAGTGGGTGGTCGCGGGCAGGGCCACGTTCCCGTACCCGAAGAAGAAGATGTACAGCAGGTTCCAGCTCGGCAGCGACAGTCTCGGGTTCACACCAGGCATCCGATCATCGGTGTAGAGCATGGCGCCCCACTGCGCGAGCAGCGTGTCGATGGGTACGTTCACGACGTTCGCGAGGTTGGCGTACCCCACCGCATCGTTGTCGATCAACGCACGCTGCAGCCCCTGCTCGCCGCCCGGGAAGGTGGGACCGAATTGATCGGACAGCCACCGCAGGATGGACCACGGCACGCCATACACATCGCGACCGCCAATGCACGGCCCGGGGTTGGCCGGATGTTGCGCGAGCCAACTGCACTCCTGCGGCGCGGACGCGAGCTGCAATGTCTGGCTCTCGTAGCCGAAATACGTGGCCAGGTCGATGAATCGATCGGAGTACCAATCGGTGGAGCTCGGATCATCGAGATTGAAGGCGACGTCCAGACCGTAGTCGTTGCCCGGTGATCGCCCTTCGACGGCGTTCCCGACGACCTCTTCGGCCAGCGTCGCCTGCCCTTCGGCGGTCCACGACGCCATGTTCGGCGCCCCTCGCTGGGATCGAACCTCGAACTGAATGATGTGCGTGAACTCGTGCGCAATGAGAACCGGCGCGTCCCCGAGCGCGGCGGTCCGGTTGTACCTGCCGAGGGCGAACGTCCCGGCGGAATCCGGCGCCGCGCCGTAGAAGAACTCTCCCTCGTTGCTCGCCGGGCAGGTGGTCTGGGGCACGAGGTCGGCGCTGGTGACGAAGCCCAGCACGCCGCCGAACTTGTTCACTTCCTTGCTGATGACCACGACGATGCGACCGTTCCCATCGATGTCCTGCGGCGTGCCGAAGTAGCTGACGTCGGTGTCGTAGATCGGGTCATCCAGCAGGTTGCTCAAGCGCTGGAAATCCGCGCCGGAGTACCCGTTCGTGGGGTCGGTGACATCCTCCAGCCAAATCCCTCGTGTCCCGACCGCTCTGACCACGGTCGTAATCGGGATGAACGAGGCGCACACGTCGCTTTTGATGTCCGGGATGTGCATCGGGATCGTATCGCCTACCGCGACGGTGGACGGGACGGCGAAGGCCGAGATGCTCGCGGTGCTGGATGATGGACGCAACGCGTTGTGACGCAGGACGCCGTCGAGGTGCTCGTGCTCCCACGCCCGGAGGCGAGCTTCGGCCGCGCGATGACGTTCCCAACGGTGCGAGCGTCCGCTCGCCAGCAGATCGGATACGCTGCTCTGCATCTGGAACCACGGGCGGGCCGACAGCGGCGCTGCCGGAACCATCGCCGCCGTCGCACTCCCCGCATTCACCGCGGTGACCTGCACCGGTGTGAGGCTCGACACCACCTCGGAGATCGATTGGACGCCGATGAGATACCTCTCGGTCGATGCCTGCGGCTCGAGCTGCAGGCAGTAGCTCCCGGGGTTGCTCGCGATGAGCTCTTCTCCCCAGGCCAGATGCACCGTCGGGGTAGCGAGCTCGAGCGGCTGACTCACGATGTTGCTGTTGTCACCGTTCACATCCACGCGGACATCCACGTTGCGGGCTGGCCGGCAGTCGTAGGTCGGCACCGTGATCGTGAGCGAGGTCGCACTCGCCGACGTGATCGGTGCCGCCGCGCCGTCCACGAACACCGAATCGTTGGCGAGCGTGGGGCTGAACCCGGTGCCCGTGATCGTCGCGCTCTGCCCCTCGAAGAGCGTGGCCGGCGACACGGACGTGAGCGCGACGGCTCCCGAGCTGGTGAACGCGGCGGTGAACGTGGCGGACCCTGGTGACAGTCCAACAGCCGCCGCGTGTGCGCGATTGGTCCCCGTGCCCATGGTCCACGTGACCGATGCGGTGCCGCTGGTATCGGTGGTCGTCGATGTCGCCGAGAGGGTCCCGCCGCCGTCCACCGTCCAGGCGACGTTCACCCCATCGACCGGATTGCCGAACTGATCGCGCGCGATCACCACGAGCGGTTGGGGGAGCGGCGCGCCAGCGTTTCCGGTCTGCTTGTCCCCCGAGACCGCCAGGAGCGTCTCCGGTTTCGAGTGGTGCACCGTGGCGAGGACCATCGCGGACTTGTCGGGCAGCTTGCTGATGTGCATGCGCAGGGTGTCGTTGTTCACGCCCGCGACGGTGCCGAGCGCCCACGTGGCCGAGGCCGTACCATCGACCCTCGTGACGGGATCGCTTTCGACGACATGGCCGCTGTTCTTCGCCGGCACGAACGACACCGCGACTCCCGACACGACGGTGCCGGCCGGCGATGTCACTCTCACGACGACTTTCTCCGTCAGCCATTGCCCCGCCGTGCCGCTCAACGTGGGGCTCGAGACGACCGCGATCGCCACCGGCGAGGTCGTATCGGGTCCGGTCGAGTCGCCGCAGGAGACGACACCGGCCAGCATCGCGAGCAGGCCGGCGGTGGATAGGGCGCGCGGCGACAGGGACATGCGACCTCCGATCGAGAGACGCGTACGCGAGTGCGAAGTGACCGAGCGATTCTACCACCCAGGGCATCTCACGTCCATGCCGATGAATGGTTACCTTACAGGCTCCAACCACCGACGCCTGAAGGAGATCTCATACATGAGGATGCTTGTGCTCGGGGCCGGGCTCCAAGGCTCTGCCTGCGCGTATGATCTGTTGCAGAATCCCGATGTCACGGAGGTCCGGCTCGCCGATCTCAACGTCTCGCACATCGCCGATTTCCTCGCGCCGTACTCCGGCGCGCGGCTCTTCCCCACGCCGCTCGACGTGCGCGACCGCGAGGCCGTGCTCGGCGTGATGCGCGAGAGCGACGCGGTGATGAGCGCGGTGCCGTACTACTTCAACCTCGAGCTCGCCAAGCTCGCCGTCGAAGCCGGCACCAACTTCTGCGACCTCGGCGGGAACACGGAGATCGTCTTCGAGCAGAAGCAGCTCGATGCACAGGCGCGCGCGAAGCACATCAGCGTCATCCCCGACTGCGGGCTCGCGCCGGGAATGGTCAACATCCTCGCGCAGCTCGGCATCGAGCGGCTCGACACCGTGCGCTCGGTGCGGATCTTCGTCGGCGGGCTACCGCAGCACCCCGAGCCGCCGCTCAACTATCAGATCGTCTACTCACTCGAGGGCGTGCTCGACTACTACACGACGCTCTCGTGGGTGCTGCGGAACGGGAAGCGCACGCAGGTGAAGGCGCTCTCGGAGATCGTCCCGGTGGACTTCCCCGAGCCGGTGGGGACGCTCGAAGCATTCCACACGGCGGGCGGGCTCTCCACGATGGCGTTCCGCTACGAGGGGAAGATCCCGACGATGGAGTACAAGACGCTTCGCTATCCGGGACACGCACACATCATGGAAGCGATCCGCGAGCTTGGACTGCTCGATCTCACGCCTGTCGAAGTGGATGGCTCGAAGGTGATTCCGCGTGAAGCGTTCGTGGCGACCGTCGGCCCGCGTCTCACGAAGCCCAACGGACGCGATCTCGTGGCGCTCCGCGTGACGGTCGAGGGCACGAAGGGTGGCCGCGACACGACGATCGGGTGGGAGCTGATCGACAAGTACGACGAGATGCGCGGCATCAGCGCCATGGAGCGCACCACGGGCTACTCGCTCTCGATCACGGGCCAGATGCAGGCGTCGGGGAAGATCCCCACCTGCGGCGTGTGCACTCCTGACGAATGCGTCCCCGCGCTGCCGTACATCGAAGCGTTGAAGAAGCGGGGGATCGTGATTCGCGAAATCGAGGGGTGAGGGAAGAAGTAGGTCAGTAGGTCAGTGGGTCAGTGGGTCAGAACAACAGGGAGAAGGGAGAAGG
>DASVCF010000097.1:0-10245 GCA_036381735.1 Gemmatimonadaceae bacterium
TCCCGATCAATCGAACCTGACCCCATTGATCCCCCGATACTCGAGCGCGATCGACTGCCGCACCCGCGCCAGCTCCCGCTCGCGCTCAACGTACGGCGCCTGCGCCTCCTCGAGCGAGATGGCCGTGAATCGCACACGGTCGCCGGGCTTGAGCTGCGCGAGGAGCGGCAGATCCACCGTCGCCACCTCGCCGATCCTCGGATACCCGCCCGTCGTCTGCCGATCCGCCATGAGCACGATCGGACTCCCACTCGGCGGAAGCTGTACCGTGCCGAACGCAACCGGCTCCGACAGCAGCTCGAGCGGTAATGCGAGCTCCAGCGCGGGGCCCTCGAGTCGGTATCCCATGCGGTCCGATTGCGATGAGATGCGGAATTCCCCGCGGTAGAGCTGCTCTCGCGCGACCGGAGTGAGCGCATGCTCGTGCGCGCCCGGTATGAGTCGCACCGCCGGCGCATCGGAATACACGGGGCGGATGGTGGAACCGACACCCCATCGCGCACCGTTGACGCGACCAGCGCCACGCACGAGCGAAGCCGAGAGGCACGCCGCGAGAACGGAGGGCGATCCCACCTGGAGTATGTCGCCGCGCCGGAGCGCGCGTCCGTCGAGCCCGCCGAGCTTCGCGCGCGTGTACGTACTGCGACTGCCGAGCACCGGCGGCACCGCGATCCCGCCGGCGACGGCGAGATACGCACGGCATCCCACGCGAGGCGCACCGAAGGCGAGTGTCGCGCCCGCTGACACCCGCATGGCGCGCCAGGCCGGCACGCGCTCGCCATCGATGCTCGCATTCAGATCGGCACCCGTGAGGGCAATGAGCGCGTCGCGCTCGAACACCATCGTCGGTCCCCTGAGGGTGATCTCGAGCGCCGCATCGCCTTCGTCATTCCCCACCAGCAGATTCGCGACGCGCAGCGCGAGCGGGTCCATGGCACCGCTCACTGGAACACCTTCGCGCTGATGGCCGACGCGGCCGAGGTCCTGCACGGTGGTGAACAGTCCGGGCTGCTCGATGCGAAAGCTCACGCGCGCACGTCCCACGTCAGAAACTCGTCGCGCGAGATCGCGCGGAACCGCACCCGGTCGCCAGCGCGGAGCAGCGCCGGCTCGTCGCGCTCGGGTGCGAAGAGGCGCAGCGGCGTGCGACCGATCAGCTGCCACCCGCCGGGCGACGCGATGGGATACACGCCCGTCTGACTCCCGCCGATGCCCACGCTCCCCGCCGGCACGAGCGTGCGCGGCTCGCGACGGCGCGGCGTCGCGATACGCTCGGACAGCCCGCCGAGGTACGGAAAGCCCGGCGCGAAGCCGATCATGTGCACGAGATAGTCGCCGCCGGTATGCACGCGGACGACCTCGTCGGCCGTGAGCCCGTGATGATGCGCGACATCATCGAGATCCGGTCCGAGCTCGCCGCCGTAACAGACGGGGATCTCGACCATGCGCGGAGGCGGGAGCGCCTCGTCGTCGAGGTGCCCGAGCGCGCCGGTGAGCAGCTCGGTCATGCGCGCGTACGGGTTCTGCGCGCGCTCGCGCATGGGCACCCGCGCCGGATCGTAGTGCACCGCCACGCTCGCGAACGCGGGCACGTACTCGATCATCCCGGGAATCGGATGCGCAGCGAGGCGCGCACACACCGCACGCACGCGCCGGCGCGTCGCCTCGTCGATGGACGAACCGACCTGGATGATGACCGCGCGGTCACCGAGCGCCGAGAAGGAGATGTCGGGCATGAGCCTCGCGACAAAGCATGGCGAGACGAGCGGTATGTCGTCTAGATTGCGCGCTGCGCCATTGCACGCTGCGCCGCACCACCCGTCGCGTATAACATATCGTCGCCCGCGCGCTCCGGCGCGCGCTCCCGTGCCGGGGTCCAGCTCCCATGCCCGAGCTCACCATCCGCATCAAGAAGAACAGCGACGGCTCTGCGGCGCTCACCTGCACGCGTGCCGACGGTACCGTCACATGGCAGCGCCAGCCGGGACAGCGCGGTCGCTTCTTCCCCTTTCACGACCTCACGCACTACACGGTCGAGCACGAGCTCGGCTTCGCCAGCGGCTTCTTCGGGCTCATCGCCGCGGGGTGGGACATCCCGGACACGGGCGGCAAGGGAGCGCGGGGACCGCTGCCGCCCGAGGCCATCATCGTCGAGCACATCGTCGGGGCGTTGGACGCGGAGCGCAACGTTGGCGCGACGTGGACCACGGCCGAGTTCAACGAGCATCTCGCACTCGCCGCGGCAACCCGGCAGTCGGTGCTCCCCCCCGCGCTCGACGACGAGCAGCTCGCGCGCCTGCGCGCCACCCGACACGAGCTGTTCGCGCGTTGGCGCGCGCTGCAGCCCGGCGATGCGCTCGAGCTACCGTTCGATCGTCGGTCCGTCCAGCTGGTGTCTCGGCCCGAGCACGCTCCGGGCGGCGCGTGAGGGCGCGATCCCGTGCACGCACGCCAGCACGCTACCGCGCCGATCGCCCTCCCACCCTGAGAAACTCGGCGAATTCATCCGGCAGCGCGCTCTCTCGAATCCCCTGCATCGATCGCTCGACATCGTATTCCACCCTGATGACGTCGACCTCCACGGCACGGGTACCGACGTCAAGGAGTACGTAACCCGCCCTCCAGTCTCCATCCTTCGGGCGGCCCACCGATCCGGTGTTCACGAAGTGCACGCCGTCAACGGTACGGTGCCAGGGAACGTGCGTGTGGCCGAAGCACAGCACGTCGCCCTCGCTGAGACTCGCAGCCACAGCCATCTTCTCGAGGAAAGCATCGGAGCGGCTTACATCCACGTAGACCAGGTTGTTCGTCGGATGCGCATGGACGAGTACGACACGCGGCCCGCTCACGTGTCCGCCGAGCGGGCGCAGTTCGAGCTGAAACGGCAGCGCGGCCAGCACCGCTTTCGCTGGCGCGCTCACGTGCTCCCGCGTCCACGCGTACGACAGATGCGAGAGCTCCTCCTGCCGAGGATCCTCGGCGCGGCAGCCGCAATGCTTGTAATCCGCCGCGATGGTCGAGTCGTAGTTGCCGGCCACGCCGGGAATGCCGGCGCGCTGCACGCACTCCACCACCTCGTTCGGCCACGGTGCGTACCCGACGAGATCGCCCAGGTGGAAGGTCGCGTCGGCGTCGTCGCGGCGGCCGATGTCCTCCAGCACTGCCTCGAGCGCCGGCAGGTTCGCGTGAATGTCGGAGATGAGTGCGTAGCGCATGTGTCTTCGACAGAGTGGTCAGCGCTCCACGGCGGCGACAGGGAAGAATCGGCGCCGCGCCCACAGTGAGACGTACACGAGCGCGATCAACGCCGGCACCTCGATGAGCGGCCCGACGACCGCCGCGAGTGCTTCCCCCGATCCGATGCCGAAAGTCGCGACCGCCACGGCGATGGCGAGCTCGAAGTTATTGCCGGCCGCCGTGAAGGACAGCGATGCCGTCTGCGGATAATCGAAGCCGAGCTTCGCCGAGAGCGCGAAGACGACACCGAACATCACGACGAAGTAGATGACGAGCGGCACCGCGATGCGGACCACGTCGAGTGGCAGCTGGAGAATCCGGCCACCCTGCATCGTGAACATCAGCACGATAGTGTAGAGCAGTCCCACCAGCGCGGTCGGTCCGAACTTCGGCAGAAAGCTCCCGGTGTACCAGGCCTCGCCTCGGCGAGCGACGAGTGCCCGCCGCGTCGCATAGCCCGCGAGCAGCGGGAGTCCCAGGAAGATCAGCACGCTCTTCGCGATCGCCCACATCGATACGCGAACCGCCACCGCATCGCCGCCGAACCAACCGGGCACCTTCACGAGAAAGACCCAGCCGAGGAGCGCGTACGTCAGTATCTGAAAGACCGCGTTCAGGGCGACGAGCACTGCCGCGAGCTCGGCGGAGCCGCAGGCGAGGTCGTTCCAGATGAGCACCATCGCGATGCACCGCGCGAGCCCGATCAGGATGAGTCCGTTGCGATAGGCTGGCAGATCCGGCAGAAAGATCCATGCGAGCGCGACCATCACGATCGGCCCCAGGATCCAGTTGAACACGAGCGATGTACCCAGCAGACGCCTGTCGGCGACGTGCCGACCGATCGTGTCGTAGCGAACCTTGGCCAGTACCGGGTACATCATCCAGAACAACCCGATCCCGATGGGCAACGAGACGCCGGCGACTTGCACCTGATCGAGTGCGGCGCCGAGTCCTGGCGCAACGTGGCCGAGGAGGAGCCCGAGCGCCATCGCCATGAAGATCCAGACCGGGAGAAAACGGTCGAGCACGGAGAGGCGCGACGCCACCGGAATGGTGGACGTGGCCTCATCGAGTGGGCGCGGTGCATGCTGCGCCGGTGCAGGCTGCGCGGTGTGCGTCATCGGGTGAATCGTCTCTGGTCCTGGTGACTCACCGCGCGCTCAGCGCGCAGCACATGACCGTCGCCGAGTCGGGACACACGCCCTGAAACTCGGTGGTAGCGCGCACCGCGGCAGGTACCGCATCACGCGTCGTCTTCTGAAAGCCGAAGCTCGGGAAGTAGTGCTCGGCCGTCGTCGTCAACAAGTACAGCGCACGGATGCCGCGTGCTTCGGCGTCGGCGATGACCCGCATCACGAGCGCGCGCCCCACTCCTCGGCTTCGCCACTCGGGCGCGACTGCCACTGAGCGCAGCAACGCCTCATCGCAGCACAGCTCCAACCCGGCGACGCCCACGAGCGCGCCGTCCGCCTCGGCTACGATGAACGTGCGCAGATGATCCGCGACGCCCGCGAGCGGGAGCTCCGACGCGGTGAGCAAGCGCTCGATCGCCGCAAGATCGGTTTCGCGAGCCGGACGTACAGTGGCGCCGTTACTCATACCGGCTTCCTCGCGCGCACGAACGCCGCCCCCACCTTCCCCGCCACTTCAGCGGCGACGCGGTCGATGTCGAGCCCCGCATTCACGAGGAACGCGCGCGCGTCCTCGATGTCGTACGTCCGCGTCATCTCGATGCTCGCGTCCTCGAACCCCGCGTCGGCGAGCAGCGCGAGGAATTCGTCATCCTGCAGCGCGCCGGCCACGCACCCCACCCACAGCTCCATGCTGCGCTTCACGTCGGCCGGCAGCTCGCCCTGCACGACGACATCCGACACCGCGAAGCGACCGCCGGGCTTGAGCACACGAAACGCTTCGGACAAGACGCGCCGCTTGTCGCCCGAGAGGTTGATCACGCAATTCGAGATGATGACGTCGACCGAGTTATCGGGGAGCGGGATCTCCTCGATCTGCCCCTTGAGGAACTCGACGTTCGTCACGCCGGCTTCGGCCGCGTTGCGCCGCGCGAGCTCGAGCATCTCGTCGGTCATGTCGAGCCCGTAAGCCTTGCCGGCGGGCCCCACGCGGCGCGCCGAGAGCAGCACGTCGATCCCGCCGCCGGAGCCGAGGTCGAGCACGATCTCGCCCTCGTGCAGCTCCGCGAGCACCGTCGGGTTGCCGCAGCCGAGCGACGCGAGGACGGCAGCTTCCGGAAGCTCGTCCGTCTCGCCCGTCACGTAGAGGTTCGAGGTGATGGGATCGCACGAGGCGGCGGCGGAGCCGGTGCAGCAGCCTGTACGCGAGCAGCAATCAGCGGGCGCTCCTTCGCCCGACAGTACCCGGCGCGCGGCCGCGCCGTACTTCTCGCGCACTGTGGTCGTCACGTCATCCATCGGTGCGGCCGCGCTCGGCTGCATGGTGTCGGCACAGCAGTCGGGTCCGCAGCAGGGCTGCGTGGCGGTCGTGACTGGCAGGGTGGCCATGGGACGCTCCAACGATCAAGAAATGTTGATATATAAGACAGCGAGATGGCGCTGCGAACGAGACTGCGACACGAGCATGAGAGGTGTCGCTACCCGCAGCAGCGCCCCGAGCGAACGAACGACTTGGACTTCGACGGCTGCAACGCCACGGCCAGGTCGTGCACCTCGGCGAGCGCCTCGGGCACGATGCTGTAGTACGACCAGCGCCCTTCCTTCCGGTCCGTCACGAGCCCCGCTTCCTTGAGCACGCGCAAGTGAAACGAGAGCCGCGACTGCGCCGCATCGAGCGTGTCCTGCAGCTCGCAGACGCAGTGCTCACCGCTCCGGAGCATGTCCAGGATGGTGAGGCGCGTCTCGTCCGAGAGCGCATGGAAGAGCTGCGCGGCGCGGGTGAGGTCGAGGGCTTCGGCGGTCGGCATGGGGGAAGAATATATCAACACAAGTTGATACGTCAAGTGCGGGCCGCTTTACCCCAGGCGCAGCCGGCTCGCGGCCGAGGCTCGGCCCCGCGCCGGTCGATCTCCGGGATTGGCGCCCCGCGCCGCTGACGCGTATCATCTCTCGTCGCGCGGCCCCGCACGACCGCGGCCGATACCGTCCATGCACGCCCCCGCCGGCCGCCGAGCCGGTTCGTCCGCGCTGTCGACCCCAACACGGTCCTCCCATGGGCAGCTTCTTCCTCGTGTGTGCCGTCTTCGGCGGCGGAGCGCTCCTGCTCCAGCTCGTGCTCGGCCTGTTCGGTCTCGACGGAGGACACGACGTCGGCCACGCCGGCATCGGACACGGCGACGCGCCGAACGCTCTCCCGCACGACGGCTCCTCCCCATCGACGCACGTCGATCCCGCGCGCGCCGGCCTCAACCTCTTCAGCGTCCGCGCCCTCACCGCCGGTCTCGCGTTCTTCGGACTCGGCGGCCTCGCCGCGCTGCACGCAGGGTGGCCGGCGATCCTCGTGCTGCTTGCCGGCGTCGTTCCCGGCCTCGCCGCGATGATTCTCGTCTCCTACGTCATGCGCTCGTTCCTCAAGCTGGAGAGCGACGGCTCGCTCCAGCTCATGAACGCCATCGGCTGCGAGGCGACGGTCTACATCCCGATCCCTGGTGGTGCATCCGCGCCGGGCCGCGTGATGCTCGCGCTGCAGAACCGGACCGTCGAGCTCGATGCCGTCACACGCGGTGACCCCCTCCCGACGGGCACCGCGGTGACCGTCATCGACGTGCGCGATGATGACGTCCTCGAAGTCGTTCCCACCTCAACCATTCTCCCCGAGGTTCGCTGAACCATGCCGCACACCTTCGTGCTCGCTCTCGCGCAATCGCTTCCCGCGGGTCTTCCGCACGTCGACCTCGCGGTCGTGGGCGGTGTGCTCTTCCTCGCGCTCGCCGCGGGGCTCGTGCTGCTCTTCGTCTCGCGCTACAAGCGCTGCCCGGCGAACAAGGTGCTCGTCATCTCCGGGAAAGTTCGCGGCGGTGACGCGGCGCGCGTCATCTCGGGCGGTGGCGCGTTCGTGTGGCCGGTGATCCAGGAGTTCGCGTACCTCGACCTCACGCCGATCCAGGTGGACATCCCGCTCAAGGACGCGCTCTCCGCGGAGAACATCCGCGTCGCCGTGCCGTCGGTGTTCACCGTCGCCGTGGGGCAGGACCACGAGACGCAGCAGAACGCGGCCGCGCGTCTGCTCTCGCTCGCGGGCGACGCGCAGCAGGTCAAGCGGCAGGCGCAGGACATCATCTTCGGTCAGCTGCGGCAGATCATCGCGTCCATGAAGATCCAGGAGATCAACAGCGATCGCGACGCACTGCTCACGCGCATCCAGACGCACCTCATGCCCGAGCTCAAGAAGATCGGGCTCGTGCTCATCAACGTGAACATCACCGACCTCACCGACGACTCGGGCTACATCGAGGCGATCGGGAAGAAGGCGGCGTCGCAGGCCGTGCAGCAGGCGCGCGGCGACGTGGCCGAGCAGGAGAAGATGGGTGAAGTGCGCGTGGCCGAAGCGACGCGCGAGAAAGCGGTGCAGGTTGCGAACGCAGAAAAGGACCGCGAGATCGGACTCGCCGATGCCGCGCGCGAGAAGGCGGTGAAGATCGCGGAGCTGCAGAAGGAGCAGCAGGTGGGCGAGCAGACGGCGGCGTTCGAGCGCGAGGCCGCGGTGAAGAACGCCGAACAGCAGAAGCGTATCTCAGTCGCGCAGGCGGACGCGAAGGCGATTGCGGGTGAAGCCGAAGCGCAGGCGCAGATCGCCGTCACGCAATCGCAGCTCGCCGTCAAACAGGCCGAGGCGTTCCAGACGGCCGAGACGCGGAAGCGCGAGGCCGAAGCGTACGTGCAGGAGGCGCAGAACAAGGCGATGGCGCGCGCCGCGCTCGCGAACGCCGAGCGTGTGGAAGCCGAGCGTCGCGCCGAGCTCGAGGCGCCGGCGAAGGCCGAGAAGGCACGCAAGATCGTCGAGGCCGAGGCGGCGGCCGAGCAGGTGAAGCTCGCCGCGGCCGCGGAAGCCGAGGCGACGCGCGCGAAGCTCGCCGCGCAGGCGCAGGGTCAGTACGACGTGCTCTCGAAGCGCGCCGAAGCGCTCGGCGAGCTCGTGGAGAAGGCGGGCGGCGCGCAGCAGGCGTTCGCGCTGCTCATGGCCGATCAGATCAAGGACATCGCCAAGACCGCATCCGACGCGATCAGCGGGATCAAGATCGACAAGGTGGTGGTGTGGGACAGCGGCACGGGCGAGGGTGGCGTGCCGGGCTTCGTGCGCAACATGGCGACCGCGCTGCCGCCGACCATGAGCCTGCTCAAGGAGATCACCGGCGTGGAGCTGCCGCCGTACCTCGGGAGCATGGTGGAGGACAAGGGCGCGAAGGTGCCCGAGGGTGTGAAGACGCCGGGGAGCGCAGTGGGCGAAGCGGGGCAGGCATCATCGAAGGATGGTGGAACGGCGGCATAGCATCGTCATCCCGAGCGCACCTGTCATCCCGAGCGCAGCGAGGGATCTCGGTCAACCAGCGAGATCCCTCGCTGCGCTCGGGATGACACTCGTCGCGCCCCCCGGCATCACTCCGCGCGAATCGCCTCCGTCGGATCGATCCTCGCTGCACGTCGCGCCGGCAGCCAGCACGCCACGAACGCGACGCCGAGCAGGAGCAGCGTGACGGCGAGGAGCGTCACCGGGTCCGTCGCGCCGACGCCGTACAGCGCCCCCGCGAGCCATCGCGTCCCGACGAGCGCCGCCGCGAGGCCGAGCACCGCGCCGGCGATTGCGTGCCGCATCCCGCGTCGCACGATCATGCCGATCACCGTCGCGTGCGGTGCGCCGAGCGCCATGCGCACGCCGATCTCACGCCGGCGAGCGCTCACCGTATAGGAGAGCATTCCGAAGATTCCGACCGCCGCGAGCGCGACGGCCGCGATGGCGAAGCCGCCGAGCAGCGTGGTGAGGTGACGAGGCTGCGCGGTCGATGCGTACACGTGATCACCCATGGTCACGACGTCGCGCAGCGGGATTCCGGGATCCACCGAGCGCAGCACACCGCGCACGCGATCGACCACCTGCATCGGTGGCCCTTCCGTGCGCACGAAGAGATTCAGGTTGCGCGCCCACCCCTGCGTGAGCGGCTCGTACACGGCATCGCCGGTCCCACCCAAACCCTCGTACTTCACGTCGCCCACTACGCCGACGATCGTCGTTGGCACGCAGGTCGTGCAACCACCGGAAATCAGCCGGCGGCCGATTGCGCTTCCATCCGGGTAGTAGTGCTCGGCCCATGCGCGGCTCACGACGACGACGGGCTGAGCGCCCGTGTCCGCGGGCGTGAAGAGACGCCCCTCCAGCAGTGGAACACCGAGCGTGGCGAAGTACTCGCGCCCGACCATCATCCACGGAGACACGGGCTGTGCACCGCCGGGCGGAACGGGTCTGTCGATCAGATCGAAGTTGTTCGTGTTCCACCAATCGGACGGCGGGAGCGCTTCGCCCAATCCGGCATCCGCCACGCCGGGGACATCGCGCACGAGCGGCAATGCATGCGCCCAGTACGCCGCGATCGCCGTATCGGCGGCGTAGCGTCCGGATGGCAGCGCCACGTGCACCGCGACGAGCCGCGTGGGATCGAAGCCCGGATCCACCTGCTGTAGTCGCATGAAGCTGTTGAGCAGCAGCGCGGCGCCGGCGAGCACCGGGAGCGCGAGCGCGAACTCCGTGACCACGAACGCGCCGCGAATCGCGTGCGTGCGGCGCGTGGCGCCCGTCGTGCGATCACCCTCGCGTAGCGCAGGCGCCGGATCGCGTCCGAGGAGCAGCGCGACGGGGTACGCCCCAACGATGATGCCGGCCAGCACCGCGGCGCCGGCCGCAAATACGACCGCGCGCGCATCGAGCTGTGCTCCGTCCAGCCTCGGCACGCCGGGCCCGATTGCCTTCAGCACTTCGAGGCCCAACACTCCGACCACGATTCCCGCGATCGCGCCCACCACCGCGAGCACGATGCTCTCGGTC
>DASVCF010000098.1:0-12722 GCA_036381735.1 Gemmatimonadaceae bacterium
CGGCTCTGACCCCTTTGATCCTCACAACCCACAACTCACAACCGACTCCCTCGTAACCACTCCATAGTCTCCTCATAGATTCGCAGGTGATCCACGTCGAACAACACCGCGACGATGCGGTCGAATTCGTGCTCGTGCGCGAGCATCGTGCGGAGCGCGACGCGGGCGGCGTCCGGTTTGGGATAGCCGTAGACTCCGGCGGAGATCGCAGGGAAGGCGATCGAGCGGATGGAACCCTGCTCGCGTGCAAGACGGAATGCGGTCTCGTACGCGCTCGCGAGGAGGGCCGGCTCATCGTGCGACCCGCCACGCCAGATGGGGCCGACCGCGTGGATGACGAAGCGCGCGGGCAGACGGAAGCCGTTGGTGATCACGGCGCTTCCGGTCGGGCAGCCAGCGAATGGCTCGAGCGCCCGCATGAGCTCCGGCCCGGCCGCCCGGTGAATCGCGCCGTCGACGCCGCCCCCGCCGCTCAGCGCGGCGTTCGCCGCGTTGACGATCGCGTCGACGCGAAGCGTGGTGATATCCGTGTGGAGCACGTCGATCACGGCGTCACACCGTCTTCCCTCCGAGCACTGGCAACACGTCGCCCGTGATGTAACTCGAGTCCGATGGGGCGGCAAGGAAGACGTACGCGGGGGCGATTTCCTCTGGTTGCGCCGGGCGCTTCATCGGCACATCCGATCCGAACGTGCTGACCTTCTCCGGGCTCTGGTCAGCGGGATTGAGCGGCGTCCACACCGGGCCGGGGGCCACCGCGTTCACGCGGATCCCCTTATCGACGAGGTTCTGCGCGAGCGACTTGGTGAAGGCGTGGATGGCGCCCTTGGTCGCCGAATAGTCGAGGAGATGCTTGCTCCCCTCGATCCCCGTGACCGAGCCCGTGTTGACGATGGCGCTCCCGTCCTCGAGATGCGGGAGCGCGGCCTTCGCCATGTGGAAGTAGCCGTAGAGGTTCGTCTTCACCGTGCGGTCGAACTGCTCCTCGGTCACGTCCTCGAGTGATTGCGCGTGCTCCTGGAATGCCGCGTTGTTGACGAGGATGTCGAGCTTTCCGAATTCCTGCACCGTGCGCTCCACCGCACGCTGGCAGAACGCGAAGTCGGTGACATCGCCGGGGATGAGCAGCGCGTGCCGGCCTTCCGCCTCGACCGCGCGCTGCGTCTCCCTCGCGTCGGAGTCCTCGCTCAGGTAGACGATGGCGACATCCGCGCCCTCGCGTGCATACAGCACGGCAACCGCGCGCCCGATGCCCGAATCGGCGCCGGTGATGAGCGCCACCTTCCCCTGCAGCTTCCCCGAGCCCTTGTAGGTGGGCGCTTCGTACTGTGGTCGTGGCTGGAGCTGCGATTCGAGTCCGGGCTTTTCCAGTTGCTGCTTCGGGAAAGGTGGTGCGGGCTGTTGCTGCCCTGGCGGCTGGACGGCGCCCGTGCTCTGCCGTCGTCCCTTCTGCTGTTGCCCTCGCTGCTCCCGGGCGCGCTCCTGTTCCGCCTGTCGCTGGGTCTCGCGATCGGAGCGCGCGGTCTGCTCTCCCTCGCGCGCACCGCGCGACGTGCGACTGCCGGTGCGGCCCGCCGAACCGCGCGATGCGGATGGCGTGGCACGCGTGCGGGTGCTCCCCTTGGTCGTGGACGATGCGTCCAGCCGCTGCTTGTCCCGTTCCTTGCCTGCCATGCGAAGTCCTCCCTGCTGCTCGTGCCCGATCGTCGCGTGCGGAACGGGCGATGCTCGTACGCGTGGGGCGACGGTGCGGTCGCTCGCGCGTGCGCGGTCACTGCGCCGCGCGAACGGCGGGTGCAACAGTCGGGCCGACGATGGCATGCAGCGGGCAATCTGCGAGTGGCAGCGTGCTGCGCAGCGTTCAACAGGCGGCCGGCTCCCGGCACGTTTTCTGACGGAGTGACACGTGGGCCACAACGTCATTACAGAGGGACATCATGGGCGGAAAGCGACCAGACCAGTACGAGATCGATCCGCGCGAAGCGGGCGCGACGGACTACAAGTTCCGTCAGACCGACGAGCACATCGAAGACCAACAGAAGCAGGAGCTCGCCTCCGAGAAGGAGCCGGCGGCGCGGAAGGGGTTCATCCCGAAATCCGGTGAGAATCCGGAAGAGGCGCGTGTGAAGGCGCGCCACGCGAAGCGGAAGTCGTCGCGCTGAACGTTGGATCACCACGAGTGATGAGGAGGAGCGCATGGCCCAGCAACTCGCGGGACTGCGTGTCGCGTTTCTCGCGACCGACGGTGTGGAGCAGGTGGAGCTCACCGCACCGCTGGACGCGGTGCGCGGTGCGGGGGGAGAGGCGGAGCTCGTCTCGGTGAAGGCGGATGTGATCCAGGGGCTGAACCACATCGACAAGGGGCGCACGTTCCGCGTGGACCGGTTGGTGTCCGACGTGAGCGCGCGCGACTTTCAGGCACTGGTGCTGCCGGGCGGCGTGGTGAACGCCGATGCCCTCCGCCTGTCCCCGGAGGCCGTGCGCTTCGTGCGTGAGTTCATGGAGCTGGACAAACCCGTTGCCGCGATCTGCCACGCGCCGTGGCTGCTCGTCGAAGCGGATGCGGTCGAGGGGCGGACGCTCACGTCGTGGCCGAGCCTCAAGACGGACATCGTGAACGCAGGCGGCACATGGGTCGATCAAATGGTGGTCGTGGATCAGAAGTTGGTGACGAGTCGCAAACCCGACGACCTCCCGGCGTTCTGCGCCAAGCTCGTGAGCATCTTCGGGCAGGCGATCGCCAATCAGGTGGTGGATGAGGCGTCGGAGGAATCATTCCCCGCGAGCGACTCGCCCGCGTGGGGGCCGACGGCGATCGGCGCGGATCGCCCGGCCGAGAGCGAATCGAAGGAGCCGCCGCGCGCTACCTGAGCGCGTCCGTCGAGGGCGCGATGCGAGAGGAACCTCTCCGGCGTGTGCTGTCTTGGTGGCGGTGCACGCCGCTCGTACTGCGCCCACCACAGCGCCGGCGTGTTCCTTCGAGTAGTGCGGGGACCGCCTGGAGAAGAGCTGGTGAAGCGCCATCACTGGATCGTCCGCCTCACGCACTGGGTGAGCGTCGTCGCCATCACGATCATGGTGGGGAGCGGGCTGCGGATCTTCAACGCCTACCCGGCGTTCCATCGCAAGGGCGAGACGTTCTGCTGCTATCCCTTCGAGGGGAAGTCGATCCCGGGCTGGCTCACGTTCGGTGGATGGCTGGCCGGCGCGCGGAACTGGCACTTCGCGATGATGTGGGTGCTGGTATTCACCGGCCTCGTCTACCTCGGCTTCATCTACACGCACGGCGACTGGCGTGATGTCGTACCGCGGCGCGGCTCGCTGCGCGATGCGTGGGAGATGATCAAGTACTACACGTTCATCCGCTCCACACATCCGCGACAGGGGAAGTACAACGCGTTGCAGCGCGCCGCGTACTTCGCCCTGCCGTACCTCGCGGCGCTCGAGGTGGCAACGGGGATCGCGATCTGGAAGCCCGTGGAGCTCGCGCCGCTCACCGCGCTGTTCGGCGGCTACGTGTGGGCGCGCTACTGGCATTTCGTGATCATGGCGCTGCTGGTGGTGCTCATCGTCGGACACGTGTTCTTCGTGCTCACCACCGATCCGTACTCCATCGCGTCCATGATCACCGGCCGGTACGATTCCGCGCGCTCGCCGGAGGCACGCAATGCGCGTCCGCTGTACCATCTGCTCGCGCGGCGCAGTGACGACGCGCGGCAGGAGCGCGAGCCGCGCGCAATGTCGGAGAAGCGATGACGATGGACCGACGCCAGTTCCTGCGCATCGGTGGACTGCTGCTCCCGGCGGCGCTTCTGGGCGCATGCGACTCCGAGGGGCCTCGCTCCGCGCGTCCGCTCCTCCGCAGCGCGGAACGTTGGAACGAGCGCATCGAGCGCCGGATGCAGCGGCACACGTCGATCGATGTCGCATCGCCTCGCGCCGACATCGCGGGGGATGCGTTTCCGAAGTACTACATCTCGGACCGCGTGCCGGTGTGGGACGCGCGCGTGCGCGGGCCGTGGTCGCTCGAGGTGAGCGGGATCGTCCGCAAGCCGCGCCGGTTCACGCTGGATGATCTCACGAAGCTGCCGAGCGTCACGTATCGACTGGACCACTATTGCGTGGAGGGGTGGACGGCGGTCGCGACGTGGACGGGCGTGCGCGTGAGCGAGCTGGCGCGTGTCGTCGAGGTGCTCCCGGATGCGCACTACGTCGACTTCCAGTCGTTCGACGACGACTATCACGAGAGCTGGGATCTCGAGAGTGCCACGCACCCGCAATCATTGATCGCGTACGGCATGGATGGCGATTTCCTTGGCCCCGCGCACGGCGGGCCGGCGCGGATGTACTCACCGGTGAAGCTCGGCTACAAGAACACCAAGTACCTCACGCGAGTGGTCTTTCTCCCGCGGCGCAACGGCGGGTACTGGAGCGATCAGGGGTACGAGTGGTATGCGGGGACGTGAGAACTGAAGTGGGTCAGTGAGTCAGTAGGTCAGTGGGTCAGGAACGGCAGAGAGCAGAAAGCAGAGAGCAGAAAGCAGAGAGCAGAAAGCAGAGAGCAGAAAGCAGAGAGCAGAAAGCAGGAATGCCTCTCTGCTCTCTGCTCTCGCCGTTCAGGCTGTTTCTGCCTCACTGACTCACTTCTGTCGCATGAATCGCTCCGACCTCGGCAAGTGTCGAGGCGATCTCCAGGACATCGTGATCGGGGAGACCGGCTGCGGCGGCCACGTCGCGGAGCGCGCGCGTGCCGTCCATCGTGCTCAGGAGATGGGCGAGGGAATCGCTCCAGCGCATGACGGTCACGCGAGCGCGCGGCGAGCGGGCGAATAGGAGTTGTGTCGGGGTGCGCGTGGCGCGTGGTGGTGAAGGCTGCGCCGAATCGTCCGTGCGTGCGGCCAGGAGGGTGGGGAGCAGGGCAGGGAGATCCCACGCGAAGTCCAGCACCAGGATATCCGCGCTCGGCGCGGCAATCGTGGTCGCCGTGATGGCCGGCGATGACGCGCTCGAGCGCCAGACACGCGGTCCTGCCTCGATGATCATCTGCGCGCTCTCGTAGCGGCGGAGATCCGCGGCGTACGGAGGCGCATCGGACGCGGCGGCAAGGTGGGATTCAACCAGCGCCGCTACGTCGTGCGCGGAGTCGCGGCTGCCAAGGATGACGCGATCGAGGAGCGCATCACAGGCGGGCGTGCGCAGCGCATCGACGGGGCGGCATCGGGTCCAGCGCGCGAGGGCATGCGAGTACCTATAGAAGTGCGCCACGCGTTCGTGGTAGTAGCCGCGCGCGATGAACCGTGCGAAGCGACGCACGCGATCGGGGCTCACGGCGCGCAGCACCGCGGCGTGCTCCGGCGGGATCTGCGTCAGTGCGTCCTCGTCTCCGGCGGAGAGCGCCGAGCGGAACGGGGCATCCGCGAGCAGGCGGATGAGCGCGTCCTGCAGCGCGCGATCGCTCGTCGCGGCCATCAACATCCCAGGCGGTATCTGACCCGCGTGACGGCCTCGATGAGAACGTCCGACGAGAGCTCGGGCGTGAAGGCATCGAACGTGACGGCACGCACCCGTGGGCAGACCGCGACGGCGTGCGCGGTGAAGTCGAGCATCGCGTCGTTCGGCGCTGTGGGCGCGATCCACGGTGCGTCGAGGTCCACATCGGTCGTGATGCCGCCCGTGTGAATCTCGATCACGCGGTCGAGGGGAAACTCGTGCAGAAACGCGTAGGGGTCCTCTCTCTTGAACGCCGCTTCGATCCAGACATGCGGCAGGTCGAGCAGGAAGCCGGTATCCGTGGCGTCGAAGAAGCGTGTGAGCCAGTGCGGCTCGGGGATGGTGCTGGCGGCCACATCGAAGAAGCCCGGGATGTTCTCCATCACGAGCGGGCGATCGAGCCGCGCGGCGAGCAGCGTCGCGTTCGTGATGAAGCGCTGGAGAAACTCCTCGGTGTACAGCGGGGGGAAGACGTAGTTCAGGCTGAATCGCCCGTCCTCGGTGTGCAGACACTGAAAGTGCTCGGCCACCCATGGCGAGTCGTAGAGCGCGGCGAGCTCACGCGAGCGCTGAATGGCGTGCGCATCGTACGGCTCGGACAGCTGGCCGAGGTAGTCGTGGAGGAGGAGAGTGAACCGCTCCTTCACGGCGGCGAAGTAGCGATCATCCGCACGCGGCGGATCCGCCATCGCGAGATGGTCGAACAGCTCCGCGGCATCCAGCGTGTCGCGCGCCAGATGCGGGTTGTAGAACGCGCCGATCTGGAGCGTGCGCTCACCGCGGGGCGAGCGCTCGGCCGCGGCCGTGGGGTGTGTGACGGATTCGTCGTGGGTGATGGATCCGGCGCGCTCACGCATCGTGTGATTCCTCCAGCAGCCCGAGCGCCGCGAGCTGGTCCACCAGGTGGATGACCTGGGCCGCGAGCAGCGGCTGGTCATCCGCGCCGTCCCACTCAGCGGCGATGTCCGCGTACGGCGTGCGCCCGTCCAGCCGACGCATGACGTACGCCTCACGCGTGCCCACCGTGAGCGTCCGTGCGACGCCCCGCTCGCACACGCGCACGTGCACGTTGCCGGCGGCGTCCGGAGTCTCCGCTACCTCCACCCCGCGCCGCAGTGGGCGCGGCGCGTACACCCGACTCACCGCCGCGTCGATCGCCAGCATCACATCGGCGGACAGCGAGGTGTGGGCGGCCACCGCATTTTCCTCCACCTGCGCTTCCGTGCGCGCGCCAGCGAGTACGGCCGTGATTCCCGGGCGGGCGAGCGTCCACGCGAGCGCGAGCTGCGCGACGGTGAGGTCGTGCGCTCGCGCGAGCTCGCGCAGCTGCTCGACCACGGCGCGGCGCCGCGCGAATTCGCGTCCCCGAAACCAGTGGAGGCGCGCACGGTGATCACCATGCGCGAAGCGTGGCGCGGTTGTGTGCGTTCCGCCGAGGAGCCCGCTCGCGAGCGATCGGTATGCGACGAAGGCGAGTGCGTGCGTGCGCGTGAACGCGAGCGCTTCGTGCTCGACGTCGCGGTCGAACAGATTGTAGGGGCCCTGGTTCGACGCGAGCGGTGCGACGGTACTGGCGCGCGCGAGGTCGCGTGTCGTCGCGTTGCACACGCCGATCTCGCGAGTGAGTCCCATCTCCACGAGCGCGTGCATGCGCTCGAGCTGTCGCTCCAGCGCGCCGGCTTCCACGGGAATCTCGTGGAGTTGGAACAGCTCCACGTGATCGGTGCGAAGGCGACGGAGCGAGCGCTCCAGCGATGCGCGCGGATCGCCGTGCGGTCCGCACTTGGTGGCGAGTACGACGCGGTCGCGACGCGCCGCACCGCCCGGCCCGCTGAAGACGAGCCCGAGCAGCGCCTCCGAGTCGCCGCCTCCGTACGATGGCGCGGTGTCAAACAGCGAGAGCCCGAGGTCGATCGCGCGCTCGACCGTGCGCCTCGCCGTGGCGACATCGGCGCGTCCACCCCAGTCACTGGCGGCGAGCCCCCATGCACCGAAGCCGAGCGGCGCGACGGCAAGCTGCGAGCGTCCGAGCATCCGGCATGCAGCCGGTGCCGGAACGGCGACGGAGGGCTCCCGCGCGGGACGCCCCCCGTCTCGTACTACATGTATCGCGGTCACCCGCGCGGTCCTAGCGATGGCAGCTGGGCGCGAGCTCGTCGACGTCCACGATTTCCGGGCGGTGGCACGTTGGTACCAGCTCTGCCGTCTCGACGATCTCTGGACGATGGCACGTCGGCGCGAGCTCGTTCGCCTCGATGATCGCGGGGCGATGACACGTGGGCGCAAGTTCCGATGCATCGACCATCTGGATGGTGGCGGTGTCCATTGGAGCCTCCCTGCGGTGAAGTGATCGGGATACGGCTGCAGGATGTACGCCAGATGACCGTCTCGGTGTCGATTCAATCGGTCGAACGTTACGGAATTGATGCCCGCCCGCGTGTGGCCGCGTGGCGTAGTTCGTGCGCGCCAGCCCGGCGTCCGGACTTCGAGCGGGGGGAGCGCGAATGCCGAATAGTCAAAATCTCATGGCTACGATGCTCGATGGCGCGATCGCCGGTGCCGTCGCCACGTGGCTCATGGGGAAGGTGACGAGCTATCTCTACGTACACGAGAATCCGACGGCGCGCGAGCGAGAAGATCGCGTGCGGCACGGCACGACGTCGTACGGCGTTGCCGCCGAGAAGACTGCGGGGGCCGTGGGCACGACGCTGTCGAAGCAGGAGCGAACGTCGTACGGGCGTGACATCCACTGGGCGCTCGGCATCGGCGCGGGCGCGCTGTACGCCGCGATGCGTCAACGGATTCCGGCGGTCGCCGTGGCGGACGGGCTGGCGTTCGGGCTCGGTTTCTTCCTCCTGATGGACGAAGGCGTCGTCTACCTGCTCGGACTCACACCGGGGCCGGCCGCGTTCCCCTGGCAGGCGCACGCTCGAGGGCTCGCGGGCCACCTGGCGTTCGGCGCGACGGCGAACACCCTGCTCTCGGTGCTCGAGCCATTGGCACGGCACGACCATCAACACGAGCACGAGCTACGGTACGCGTGACGAACACGGCGGAGATTACTCGAGCCAGCGCGCCGCCAACGAGCGCGCTGCCGATCGACGTGGTGCTGACCGAGCTGCAGCTCGCGGACGAGTTTCTCGCCGCGCTACGGAGTCGCGCCATTCCGGAAAAGTTCTTCTACTGGTTTCCGCTCTCGGTGCGCGCGTGGCTCGCGCTCTGCGGCGAAGGCGCATACCGCAACTTCAGCCGCTCGCGACAGGTGATTCAGCGGCACGCCTCGGACGTCGCAGCGTGTCTGCCCCGCGGAACCACGGAGGTCGTGAGCCTCGGGGCGGGGCAGGGGGACAAGGATCGGCTCATCCTCGCGGCCCTGGCCGGCACGGGACACGATGTGCACTATCGTCCGGTGGACGCGAGCATGGGGTTGCTGGAGATCGCCGTGCGCGATGCACGAGCCGACGGCTTCTCGACGCGCGGCCTCAAGGCGGACTTCACCGATTCCGCGCAGGTCGAGCACGTGCGCGACGGCTCGGCACACGACGCGTGCACGGCGCGACTCTTCATGCTGCTCGGCAACACGCTCGGCGGCTTCGACCCGATCGAGATGGCGCGGCGCCTCGCGGCGCTGATGCGGCCGGCCGACGTCGCCCTGGTGGACGGCGAGTTGTTCGCCGGCGCGCACACGCTCGCCGGTTACGACAACCCCGTGAATCGGCGCTTCGCCTTCGCGCCGCTGGCGGCTGCCGGGCTGTCCGAGGACGACGGAGAGCTGGTCTTCAGCATTGCCCCGGACGGCGAGCGCACCGGGCTCTACCGGGTCACCAAGCACTTCACGACCTCGCGTCCGGCAACGCTGCGCGTTGCGGGCGAATCGCTCGCTCTGGATGCGGGGGAACGGTTGACCATGAGTCCGTCGCACAAATACGACGAAGCGGGGTACTTCAGCGTGCTCGAAACGGCGCGGCTCTGTCCCCGAACGACGTTCCGCTCGGACGATGGCCGCCTTCTCATGACCTTGGTATCTCGCGAGCCATGACCGGCCGATCCCTGATCGTCACATCGATCTTCCTGCTGGCGTTCGCCGGCGGCGTCACACGCGCGGCGTCCGCGTACGAACACGATACACTCCCCGTCGCGCAGACCGATTCGCTGCGCGGCCTGCCGGTCGTCGAAGTGCCGGCGGCCGGCCACCCGTCCGATACGATGGCCGTCATCATCTCAGGTGACGGCGGATGGGCGGACCTCGACAAGAAGATCGGCGAGGTGCTGTCGTCGGATGGCGTTCCGGTGGTGGGACTCGATACGCGGCACTACCTGCACCAGGAGCGGAGCCCGGAGGAGACCTCGCACGATCTGGCGCGCATCCTCGATCACTACCTGTCGGCGTGGAATGCCAAGCACGTCATCCTCATCGGCTACTCGCACGGCGCGGATCTGCTTCCGTTCATGGCGGCCGGGCTCCCGGCGCCGTTGCTGCAGCACGTCTCGGAGATCGCGCTGGTGGGCGTGGCACACAACGCGACCTTCAAGTACCACACGATCGATCTCCTCATGAACAAGCATCGCGCAACCGATCTCCAGACGCTCCCGGAGATCGAGAAGTTGACGTCGAAGCCGATCCTCTGCTTCTACGGCGTGAAGGAGAAGGACACGGTGTGCCGGGATCTCACGCCCGCGCAGGCGACGGTGATCCCGTTCCCGGGTGGGCATCACTTCGGTGGACACTACCAGCTGATCGCGCAGCGCATCCTCTCCGGCCGCGGCGCGTAGCCCTCGTGTAGCACTCGGAATTCCCCGGCGCCGCGACGAATGCATGCGCGGCGCCGGTCCCGCCTCTGGCCATGCGGCCCGGCGCGCCGTACTTTGTGGGCGTTACCCTTCCTGGCCTTTCCCTCCCGCTCATCACATGCATCGACTCTCCATCCTCCTCGCGATCGCCGCGTGGGGTCCGGTCACGCCGCTCCGCGCCCAGGAACCTCTCCACCTCATCCCGCAGCCGCGCGAAGTCACCGCGCTCACGCCGATCTCGCTGCGCCACGGCGTCGCCATCAGCGCCCACGGGACGGACGATCGCTTCGCCGCACGCGATCTGACCGCTGCGCTTCGCGAGCGCGGGGTGCAGGTCGTCGCTGCAGGTACATCCGGCGCCGTTCAGATCGTGCTCTCCAGAGCCGATTCTCCGGCTGCGCAGCGCGTGCTCAAGCGCGATTCAGTGCCGTTCGTGCCGGGGATGCACGATGAGGGGTACGTCCTCGTCGCCGCGCACGGCGCGGTGCACATCATCGGCGCCACTTCGGCGGGCGTCTTCTACGGCGTGCAGACGCTCAAGCAGCTGGTGCAGGGCGAGGGACGCTCCGCGCGCATTGCCGGCGTGAAGATCCGCGACTGGCCGGCCATGCGCTATCGCGGTGTCCACGACGATCTCTCCCGTGGACCGGTCCCGACGTTGGACTTCCAGAAGCAGCAGATCCGCACCTTCGCGGCGTACAAGATCAACGTCTACTCGCCGTACTTCGAGAACACGCTCGCGTACGATGCGAATCCGCTCTTCGCGCCGCCGGGTGGCGCGATGACGCACAAGCAGGTGAAGGAGCTCGTGGCGTACGCCAAGCAGTACCACATCGACGTGATCCCCGAGCAGGAAGCGTTCGGGCACCTGCACCACATCCTCACGTACGACGCGTACTCCACGCTGGGCGAGACGGTGCACGGCCACGTGCTCGCGCCGGGGCAGCCGGGCTCGCTGCAGCTGATCACGCAGATGTTCGCCGAGATCGATTCGCTCTTCCCGGGGCCGTTCATCCATCTCGGCGCGGACGAGACGTTCGAGCTCGGGCGCGGCCAGACCGCGCAGGCGGTCGATTCGCTGGGGCTCGGCGCGGTGTATCTCGATTTCCTCAAGGAGATCGAGCAGGCGCTCCGCCCTTCGGGGAAGCGCTTCCTGTTCTGGGGCGACATCGCGATGAAGGATCCGGATCTAGTGAAGACGCTGCCGAAGGATCTCATCGCCGTCGCGTGGACGTACGGTCCACTGACGTCGTTCGATCGCTTCATCACACCCTATCGCAACGCGGGGCTGGAGACATGGGTCGCCCCCGGCGTGAACAACTGGAATCGCGTGTACCCGAACAACGACATGGCGCTGCGCAACATCCAGGGGTTCGTGCGCGATGGCCAGCGACTCGGCGCGACGGGCGTGCTGAATACCTCGTGGGATGACGACGGCGAGGCGCTGTTCAACGATACGTGGTACGGCGTGCTCTTCGGCGCGGCCGCGAGTTGGCAGCAGGGTGAGAGCAGCATCGAGGCGTTCCAGGACAGCTACGGACCGGTGTTCCACGGCGACACGACGGGCAAGATCGACGACGCGCAGCGGAAGCTGATGGCCGCGCAGGTGCTGCTGCAGCACGCGGGCGTGGGCGACGCGAGCGACAACCTGTTCTGGATGGATCCGTGGAGCAGTGAAGGGCAGATCACGGCGCAGAAGATCCGTCCAGTCGTCCACGACCTGCGGATGCTGGCCGAGGATGCGATCGTGGATGTGGCGGAGGCGCGGCCCACCGTGCACCGCAACCTCGATGCGCTCGATGCGCTCGAGTTGGGCGCGCGGCGCATGGATTTCATCGGCCTGAAGTTCGAGCTCGCCGACGAGATCGTCAGCATGTACGCGCACGCGTCCGATACGATCACGACGGGTGGCTCGCCGATTCGCGACCTGGGTGACATCTCGGGCGTGAACGGCCGGCTGCAGGACCTGCGCGATGCGTACTCGTTGCTGCGCGACATGTACCAGCAGGCGTGGCTGCGCGAGAACCGCCCGTACTGGCTGCACAACGTGCTCGTCCGCTACGATATGGCCACGCAGCTGTGGGTGGGGCGCGCGAACCGCGTGGACCTCGCCAAGCAGCAGTGGTATCGCACGAAGACCATTCCGCCGGCGAGCGAAGTCGGCATTCCGCCCACGATGCCGGGTCTCGTGTGGGCGGCCACGGACAGCGCGGCGGTGCCGAAGAAGCAGTGAGTCAGTGGGTCAGGAACGACAGAGAGCAGAAAGCAGAGAGCAGAAAGCAGAGAACAGAGAGCGGAAAAAAGTAGGAGCCGCACTCTGCTTTCTGCTTTCTGCTTTCTGCTCTCGCCGTTCAGTCCTGTTCTGACTCACTGACCCACTCCCTCCCCCCTCCGCGCCCGCAGTGGCACCGGCGTCACCAGCCGCTCGACTGCGCCGAGAA
>DASVCF010000099.1:0-4214 GCA_036381735.1 Gemmatimonadaceae bacterium
GGGCGCGCGGGCGATCTCACCATTCGCGCGCTGGAGCTGGGCGCGGTGGAGTTCGTGCGGAAACCCGCGGATGCGGCGAGCGCCGGGTTGAGCACGGCGCGGGAGCAGCTGCTCTCGGCGCTCCGCGCGGCCTCGGCGGTCAGTCCTCGCCACGTCGGCGCGCTCGCGCAGGCGGCGCGGGAGACGCGACGCGGGCCGCCGGCTCCGCGCACCGGCGCGGCGTCGCGCGTGGTGGTCATCGCGGCCTCGACCGGTGGACCGCGCGCGCTCACGCAGGTGATTCCCGCGCTGCCGCGCACGCTCGACGCCGCCGTGCTCGTCGTGCAGCACATGCCGGCGGGGTTCACACGCAGCCTCGCCGAGCGACTGGACATGCAGAGCCAGCTGCCGGTGTCCGAAGCGCGCGACGGCGAATGCGTGATGCACGGCCACGTCTACATCGCGCCGGGGGGATTCCACATGCGTATCCGCCGCGAGGGCGAGAATCGCATCATCGCCCTCGATTCCGCCCCGTCCATCTGGGGCGTGCGCCCCGCGGCGGATCCCACGTTTCGCACGGTGGCCGAGCACTTCGGCGCGAACGCGATCGGCGTGGTGCTCACCGGAATGGGGCGCGACGGCGCGGCGGGGCTGCGCGCGGTGCACGACGCCGGGGGCGTGGGGATCGCGCAGGATCGCGAGAGCTCGATCATCCCCGGGATGCCCCAGGCCGCCGTCGCGATGGGGGGCGTGGACCACGTGGTGCCGCTCGACGGCATCGCCGGGGCGATCACGCAGAGCCTCGCCGAGCGTGGCGCGATGTGACGCCGCGGTGGGGCCGACGGTCTGTATGACGAAGGAGCTCACCACATGACGGCATCTCTACATTGGTCTCCCGATACCGGAGCCGCGGCGCGGGAGTTGTTGCTGTTCCGCATCGGGGCCGAATTCTTCGCGGTCGATCTCGCGGCCGTGGAGGAAGCGATCGAAGTGCCCGACGTGCATCGTCTGCCGGACATGCCGAGCGCGATGCTCGGCGTCTTCACGTTGCGCGGACGGATGCTCCCCGTGTATTCGCCCGCGGTCTGCCTGGACGTCTCGGCGACGACCGATGCCGCCGTGGTGCTCGTGATGCGAAGCCACGGCGAGCAGCGCGTGGGACTCGCCGTCGATGACATCGAGGACGTGATCCAGCTCGACCCCGCGATGATGCACCGGCCGCCGATGCCCGATCCGGATGACACCATCCTGCTCGGCGTCACGCGCCACGGCACGGAGCCCGTCGGCGTCGTGGATGCGGCATCGCTCATCGCGGCGTGCACGGCCGCCCCCTCCACGAACTCGCCATGACCGCGACCGCCACCAGTCAGCAGATCGTCACCTTTCGCGTCGGCGACGATCGCTTCGCCGCCGACATCTTCTCGATCGAGCGCGTGCTGCGGTATCAGCAGCCCACCGTCGTGCCGAATCTGCCGGAGTGGATCGAAGGGGTCATCGACTACGCGCATCGCGTGGTGCCGGTGATCGATCTGCGGCGCCGGCTCGGATTACCGCGCACCGAACCGCGCCCCGAAACGCGCATCATCGTGTTCACGCTGGGCGACGGATGGGCGGCGGCGGTGGTGGATGCGGTGCACGAGGTGACATCGGTGAGCGCGGAGCAGATCTCGCCGCCTCCCTCGCTCTTCCGCGGGCTGTCCGCCGAGTATCTGCGGGGGCTCGTACGCATCGGAGAGCGCCTGGTGCTCCTCGTGGACATGGGCCGCCTCCTCACCGCCACCGAGCGCATCACGTTGGAGCGCGTCAGCGCGGAATCGTCCGCGGCATGAGTGAGCGCGACACGGGCTCGCTCAACGCCCGCTACGCCGCACTCCAAGCGCGATTCGATGGCGCGGACGCTTACGCCGAGCGCGAGGCACTCAAGGCGGAAATCATCGCGCTCTTTCACGACGTGGAGCAGGAGATCGCCGAGCGGACGGCGCTGCGCGAGGACGTGAAGGCGCTGGTGGAGCGGTGGAAGCAGCTGCGGCCGAGCGCGCCGCCGCCCGCCGTGACGCCCACGCCCGCGCCCGTTCCCGCGTTCTCCGATGAACGTCCCCAGGTCCAGGCCGACCACCTGGGCGCGTCCACGTTTACCGAGAAGGGGTGGAGTCTCATCGCGGCCGGCGATCACGCGGCCGCCGAGCAGGCGCTGCTCAAGGCGCTCGCGCTCGCGCCCGGTGATCCGCAGACCGAGTCGCTGCTCGGCTGGGCGCAGATGCTCCAGGAGAAGTACGACGACGCGCTGCTCAACTTTCAGAAAGTGTTGATGCGGCAGCCGGCGAACTCGCTCGCGCGCATCAACGTCGGGTACATCTGCCTCAAGAAGGGGATCTTCGGCGAGGCGATCGAGCATCTGTCGAAGGCGATCCGGCTGGACAACGATCGCAAGGCCACGCTGTACGCGCACTTTTACCTCGGCCTGGTGTATGCGGAGCGGGAGATGTACGAGGACGCGCAGGCCTTCTTCCGCAAGACGCTGACGCTCGGCCCGAACCTGATCGAGGCGTACTTCGAGCTCGGGCGCGCCCTCTGGTTCGATGACAAGCGGGACGAGGCCATGCAGGCATGGCGCGACGGGTTCGCGGCGAACAAGTTCAACCCGTGGGGAAAGCGCTGCGGCGAGATGCTCAAGCACATCGAGGCGGGCGGCGAGCCACCGCGGTCCTCGTAGCGCCCCTGCTCCTGCTCTGCACGAGCGTGCTCGGCGCGCAGGGGAGGGCGGCGCCCGAGCGACTCGATGAGGGCCGCTTCACCGTCGTCGCCTATCCATCCGACCTGCCGCTCGCGCGCTCGCTGCTGGCGCACGCGGTGCGCACCGACACGTTCCCCGGCCTTCCGCGTCCTCGCGAGCGTGTATTGATCGCGATCGCACCCGACATGCGGACGTTCCGCGACTGGGCGGGACCGGGCGCGCCCGAGTGGGGTGCGGCGATCACGATCCCCGAACAACGTCGCATCGTGATGCAGGGGAGCAGCGCGGGCTCCGATGCTGGCGACCCCGAGCAGGTGCTCCGACACGAGCTCGCACATCTGGCGCTGCACGAATACGTGGACGATCTGCCGCCGCGGTGGTTCGACGAGGGGTACGCGAGCTATGCCGCGGGCGAATGGGGGCGGAACGACGTGCTCGCCCCGAGCGTGAGCCTCGCACTCCGCGGCGTCCCGCCGCTCGACTCGCTCGACCGCGAGTTCTACTCCGGCGCGACGCGCGCCGATGCCGCGTACGCACTTTCGTACCGCGCGGTGGTCGCGATGGCGGCGCTCGATCCGCAGCGCGGGCTCGCGCTCTTCTTCAAGTACTGGAAGTCGACGGGGTCGATCGACCTTGCGCTGCGACAGGCGTACGGGCTGACCGAGGCCGCGTTCGAGCAGCGGTGGCAGCACGACGCGCGGCTGCACTACGGCGCGCTCGCGGTGTTCGCGAATCTCACGCTCGCATTCCTGCTCGTGGTGGTGGTCGTGCTGCCGCTCTATCTCGTCAGGCGGCGACGCGATCGTGCGCGGCTGGCGGCGCTGCGAGCGGCGGACGAGATGGCGGAGCGCGCCGAGCGCGAGCGGTTGGAGCGGGAGCGGGCCGCGCTCGAACAGGACGAGCGCGAACGGGACGAGCGGGAGCGCCTCGAGCGCGAGCGCGCGATCGAGGAGTTGTTGCGCGAGTCCGAGGGCCGAGGCGACGTCGATTAGCGCCGCTTCATGCAGCGTCGTTCATGAGTATCCACTTAGGTGACCTGGTGACGGGGGCACTGCGTCTGTAGGTGGTACGCTTCGCCCGGTGTGTGCCGCTGCGCGAGAGTGCTGGATGCGACACACCGCTGATGACTGTCTCAGACGCTGGATGCTCATGCCGACCACGACTCACTCGTCCTCCTCGATCGACGACCTGCTCTCCGGTGTCACGTCCCGGGATGATGCGCCACTCGGTGCTGCGAGCCGCGCGCAGCGCGAGAGTCTCGCGGCGCGGCGGCGTACCCCGTATCGATTGCACAGCGCGATGGTCGTGTGCACCGAGTGCGGGCAGGCGATGGTGGATGGGAGCTGTGGGTGCGCGCGGCCGGCGTGGCCGCGGATCGAGCGCGGGCAGCGCGTGCAGATGATCTGCGCCGCGCTGATCGCGTTCGCGTTTCTCGCCAAGGTGTTCGCGATGTTTCTGTCGTAGCGTGGCGGCCGAGGGCGTGATGGAGCGCGCCACGCGT
>DASVCF010000100.1:0-3198 GCA_036381735.1 Gemmatimonadaceae bacterium
CGTGCGAGAGACCCGCGCGATGGACCCGGGCAGCATCCAGGAGGGCGCGATGACCACCATGCAGCACCAACTCGACCGGACCCCGCCGGCCACGGAGCCCACGGACGGCTTCGTCGCGCCGGGCTTCGAGGACGTGCGCGCCGAGTTCGAGCGCAACTTCGCCGAGCGCGGCGAGATCGGCGCGGCAGTGGCCGCGTACTGGCGCGGCGAGAAGGTGGTGGACCTGTGGGGCGGCCGTCGCACGCCGGATGGCGATGCGCCGTGGACCCAGGACACGATGGTCGTCGTCATGTCCACCACCAAAGGCCTCTCGGCGATGACGCTCGCCGTGGCGAACGCGCGCGGCTGGATCGACTACGACGCACCCGTCGCGCGCTACTGGCCCGAGTTCGCGCAGCACGGCAAGGATGCCATCACCGTGCGCCAGCTCCTCGGCCACGAAGCGGGGCTCGTGCTGCTCGACGAGCCGCTCACCAACGACAAGGTGCGCGACCTCGACTACATGTCGCGCCTCCTCGCGCGGCAGACGCCCGCGTGGACGCCGGGCACGCGACACGGCTACCACACGCTCACGCTCGGCTTCTACATGCAGGAGCTCATCCGACACGTGGACCCCGCGCACCGCACGCTCGGCCGCTTCTTCCACGAAGAGATCGCCGAGCCGCTCGGCATCGAGTTCTACATCGGCCTCCCGCGCACCATCGCAAACGACCGCCTCGCGCGTGTGAAGACCCTCTCCCCATGGCGCGGCATGCTCGCGCTGTTCTACACGCCGCCCGCGGTCACGCTGAAGATGATCCGCCCGGGCTCCATGCTGCGCCGGTCGTTCATGGGGTTCATGTCCGAGCCGAACGACCGCGACTATCTCTCGCTCGAGGTGCCCGCGGGGAACGGCGTGGGCACCGCGCGGTCCATCGCGCGCGCCTACTCCGCGTTCGCCACCGGTGGCGCCGAGCTCGGCATCACCCCGGAGACGCTCGCGCGCCTCACCGCACCAGCGGAGGTCGCGAACCCCACGGACGCCGTGCTTGGCGTCCCGAGCTACTTCTCGCTCGGCTTCCTCAAACCCGGACCCGGCATCGCGTTCGGCACGAGCGCGCGCGCGTTCGGCGCACCCGGCGCGGGCGGCTCGTTCGCGTTCGCCGATCCCGATGTGCAGCTCGGCTACGCGTACATCATGAACAAGCTCGACTTCTATCTCACCGACGATCCGCGCGAGAAGTCGCTGCGCGACGCGATCTACCGCGCGATCGATGCACGCTCCACACGGAGGGAAGCGAGCGTCACGTCCTGAATCGCGTCACGTCCAGAATCGCGAATCGCCACACCCCGGCAATCGCGTGTCGTCGCACCCCGGCTCGCGTATATTTTCTGGCATGAGGAGCCACAGATAATGCCGGGATCGTCGCTTCCCGTGAAGCTCGACCCGGCCGCACGCGAGCGAGTGGTGCAGCTGTTGACGAGCCACTTCGCGAACGACGTGATCACGATGGACGAATTCGAGACGCGAGTCGAGCGCGCGTACGCCGCGTCGAGCGCGGCCGAGCTCTCGGCAATCGTCGCGGACCTCCCGCAAGCGGCCGAAGTGACGACAGTGCCGGACGTCGCGACGAGTCCGGCACTGCAGCGCGTCACCGCGACGCTCTCCGGACGCGAGCAGCGAGTGACGGGCGTCGTGCCGCGCCGAGTGGAGCTGCGCAGCCGGTTCGGCTACATCGAGCTCGACCTCACGCACGCGACGTTCGCGCCGGGCGTCACGGAGATCGACATCCGCGCGTTCATGGGGTACGTGCAGATTCGACTGCCGGCGGGCGTCCGCGCGGAGAGCCTCGGCGGCGCCTTCGCGGGATTCTTCTCGCTCAAGGATGCCGGGGCATCCGACAGCCCGGATGCGAAGTGCATCGTGCGTATCACGGGGCGGGCGACGTTCGGGTTCGCGGAGTGCTGGGTGGCGCGCGGAGACGCGCGGCGACTTCCCGCTTCCGACGCGAGATGAGGGAGAGCGCGCCGCTCACCATGGCGTGGCGACCGGTGTCACACGTGCCGCGTTGCCTTCAGCAGAATCAGCTATCCGAACCTCTCGCCGTACCCGCATGAGCACCGTCAGAATCGCGCTCGCCAATCTCCAATATCCAGCGACACCGGACGAATCAGTCGCACTCGCACGACAGGCCATCGCGCAAGCAGCCGTCGAGCACGCGATGGTCGTCTGCTTTCCGGAGTGCTACGTCCCCGGCTATCGCGCGCCGGGCAAGGCGGTGCCGCCTCCCGATGCGGCGTTTCTCGAGCGAGCATGGTCCGCCATCGCCCAGGCCGCTGCCGCCGCGAACGTCGCCGTGGTGCTCGGCACCGAGCGGATCGTGGATGGCGCACCACGCATCACGACGCTCGTCATCGATCGTGACGGAACACTCGCCGGCTTTCAGGACAAGGTGCAGCTCGACCCATCGGAAGACGACTTCTACACGCCGGGCACCGAACGTCACGTCTTCCACGTGGGCCCGCTCGCGTTCGGCGTCGCGATCTGTCACGAGGGGTGGCGCTATCCGGAAACCGTGCGCTGGGCCGCGCGGCGCGGCGCGCACGTCGTCTTTCACCCGCACTTCGCCGAGGCCGAGCCCGGCGGCTTCCGGCCGACGATCTTCGCCGATCCGCGGAACAGCTTCCATGAGAAGGCGATGTTGTGCCGCGCCGCCGAGAACAGCTGCTACTTCGCGAGCGTCAACTGCGCGAGCGACGGATCGCCGACGACGTCGGCCGTGGTCGCGCCGGACGGGACCGTACTGGCGTGGCAGCCCTACGGCGCGGACGGGTTGCTCGTGGCGGACATCGACACCGCTGCGGCGACGGGACTGCTCGCGGCGCGGTGCAGATCCGCGTAGCTCGACATTGCGCGCGTCCCGAGATGATCACGAGCGCGTGGCGACCACACGCTCGTGATCAACGCTCGTCACGCACCCCTGATCATCGCTCGTCGGACTTCTCGCTCGTCTCCCCGCGCCCCGTCTTCGCCTGGAGCTCGTCGATCCGCTTCGAGGCTTCCGCCTTGGTGAGATCCGGATCGAACGGCTCGTGCGCCTCCTCCGAGAGCGTCTTGAGATACGACTGCTGCGCACCCGTCATCCGCTCGTCGCCGGTCGTCCACTCGTCGGGATCCTTCACGGTATTGGACTGATCGCGATTCGCGTTGGCCTTCAC
>DASVCF010000101.1:0-2471 GCA_036381735.1 Gemmatimonadaceae bacterium
TTCAACATCTTCGGCGGCATCACGCGCACGGATGACGTGGCGAACGGCATCGTCACCGCCACGCAGCGCTCGCCGCTCAAGGTGCCGCTCGTGATTCGACTCACGGGGACGAACGAGGAGCTCGCCGTCAAGATCCTGAAGGAGCATGGATTCTCCGCAATGACCGACATGGACGAGGCCGTCAAGAAGGCGGTGTCGCTCGCAACCGAGGGAGCCGCCGCATGAGCATCTTCATCGACAACGACACGACGGTCGTGGTCCAGGGGATCACCGGCCGCGATGGGTCGTTCCATACGCGGCAGATGATCGAGTACGGCACGCGGGTGGTGGCCGGCGTCACGCCGGGGAAGGGCGGACAGTCGTTCGACGACGCGGTGCCGATCTTCAACACCGTGCACGACGCCGTGCAGGCGACCGGCGCGAACACGTCCGTCATTTACGTGCCGCCCATGTACGCGGCCGACGCGATGATGGAAGCGGCCGATGCGGGCGTCTCGCTCATCGTGTGCATCACCGAGGGCGTCCCGGTGCTCGACATGACGCGCGTGTACCCGTACGTGCAGGAGCACGGCGCGCGGCTCATCGGGCCCAATTGCCCCGGCCTCATCTCGCCCGGCTCGTCGAAGGTCGGGATCATCCCCGGTCGCATCTGCACGCCAGGTCCGATCGGCCTCGTGAGCCGCTCGGGAACGCTCACGTACGAGGTGGTCTACCACATGACGTGCGCCGGGCTCGGGCAGACGACGTGCGTCGGCATCGGTGGTGATCCGATCAACGGCACGAACTTCATCGATTGCCTCGCCGGCTTCGAGGCCGATCCCGACACGCGCGCGGTCGTGATGATCGGCGAGATCGGCGGCACGGACGAGCAGGAGGCGGCGCGCTTCGTGAAGGAGAAGATGACGAAGCCCGTCGTCGGCTTCATCGCGGGCCAGACGGCTCCGCCGGGACGGCGCATGGGTCACGCCGGCGCGATCATCTCCGGTTCCTCCGGGACGGCCGCCGAGAAGATCCAGGCGTTCAAGGACGCTGGCATGCCCGTCGCCCAGCGGCCGATCGACGTCGTGGCCCTGCTGCGCGAGGTTGCATGAAACTGTCGGAGCTGGTGCTTCCGGAGCGGGTCATCATCCCACTCCTGGAACCCACGCTCGACGGCGCGGTCGGCGCGCTGGTGGAGCGCCTGATCGCGACCGATGCCGTGACCGACCCCGAGAAGTTGCGCGGTCGGGTGCACGAGCAGCGCGGCGAGGACATCGTCGCGCTCGGCGACCGCGCGTTCATCATGCACTATCGCACGGACGCCGTCACGCATCTCGACCTGGGCATCGGCGTCGCGCCGAACCCGGTCGTTCGCGAGCTGGGGGAGAACGAAGTGCAGCGCGCACGCATCGTCATCCTCCTGCTCGCGCCACCGCGCGAAGCGGCGCGCTACCTCCAGGTGCTCGGCGCGTTCGCACGGCTGCTGTCGAAGCCGTCGGTGGTGGAGGCATTTCTCATCGCCCCATCGCCGGCGGCGCTCGCCGCGCTCCCGGAGCTTCAGGAGTACGAGCTCCCCGAGCAGCTGCTCGTGCGCGACATCATGACGGAGCGCCCACGCACGATCATGCCGGATACGCCCCTGCGCGACGCGGCGCGCGATATGGTGCGCGCGCGCATCGGCGGCCTCCCGGTCGTGGATGCGGACGGGCTGCTCCTCGGCATGCTGAGCGAGCGCGAGCTACTCCGGCATCTGCTCACCACCACCCAACTCGGCGCCGCGGCGCATCCGCCGCCCGTCGAGCTCGTCCGCCGGACGGTGCGCGATGTGATGACGCGACAGGTCCTGTGCGTCTCACCCGATCAACCGCTCGCGGAAGCCGCATCGCTCATGGCCAACAAGGACGTCGGCCGCGTTCCCGTCGTGCGGGAGGGGCGTCTCGTCGGGCTCCTCACGCGCGGAGAAATCGTTCGCAAACTCATCGGATACTGATTCGCACTCTCATGGCTGGCACTCACACACTCGGCATCATCAAGCCCGACGCCTTCAACTCGGGGAAGGCAGGGAAGATCATCGCGCACCTCGAGCACGCGGGGTTCCGCATCACGGCCTCGCGCGTGCTGCATCTCACCCGCGAGGAGGCGGAGGGCTTCTACGCGGTGCATCGCGAGCGCCCGTTCTTCAAGTCGCTCGTCGCGTTCATGACCTCCGGCCCGTGCATGCCCATGGTCCTCGAGCGGGAAGATGCGGTGGCGACGTTGCGCAAGGTGATCGGCGCCACCGATCCGGCGGAAGCCGAGGCGGGGACGATCCGCAAGCTGTACGCGGAATCCAAGGAGCGGAACGCGATCCACGCGTCCGACTCCGACGAGAACGCGGACCGCGAGATCCACTTCTTCTTCGCGAGCACGGAGCTCCTCGAGGGAGAGGGGTGAGTGACGAGTGGTGAGTTGTGGGTTGTGAGTGGGTTCCGGGCTCGAGGATCCCTGGATGT
>DASVCF010000102.1:0-22680 GCA_036381735.1 Gemmatimonadaceae bacterium
CGCACCCGCGCGCGCCGCCTGCCGGATGATGAAGCCCACGGCCGCCTGATTGTCGGTCACCGGCTCCGTGTTGGGCATCGCGCACACGGCCGTGAACCCGCCCGCGGCCGCGGCCCGCGCGCCGGTCGCGATCGTCTCCACGTCCTCGCGCCCCGGCTCACGCAGATGACAGTGCACATCGATGAACCCCGGAGCGACGATCGCGCCCGAACAGTCGATGACTTCGGTGTCCGCGCCGGACTCGATCGACCCGCCGATGCGCGCCACCGTCCCGTTCGCGAGCAGGAGATCGCCGCACTCGTTGAGTCGCTGCGAGGGGTCGATCAGCCGGCCGCCCTTGAGGAGAATCGACGGCATCAGTGCTCCGCTCCGTGCTTCGCCGCTTCGGCCAGCTCGGGGCGGCCGCCCGCGAGGAGATAGAGCACGGCCATGCGCACCGCCACGCCGTTCGTCACCTGATCGAGGATCACGCTGTGCGGCCCATCGGCCACGTCGGAGTCGATTTCCACTCCACGATTCATGGGTCCAGGGTGGAGAATGAGCACATCACGCGGCGCGCGCTCGAGGCGCTCGCGCGTGATGCCGAACACACGATTGTACTCGCGCAGCGACGGAATGTAGCCCGCCGTCATCCGTTCGAGCTGCAGGCGCAGCACGTTGAGCGCCTCCGCCCACTCGATCGCCTCCTCGACGCGCTTGAACACCGTGACACCGAACTCTTCGATCGCACTGGGCAGGAGCGAGCGCGGGCCGCACACCGCCACCTCGGCGCCCAGCTTCTGCAGCCCCCAGATGTTCGAGCGGGCCACGCGCGAATGCAGCACGTCGCCCACGATGCACACGCGCCGGCCGGCGAGATCGCCGAAGTGATCGCGCAGCGTGAGGAGATCCAGGAGCCCCTGCGTCGGGTGCTCGTGCGTCCCATCGCCGGCGTTGATCACGTTGGATTCGATACGATCGGCGAGGAACTTCGCGGCCCCGGACTCGCTGTGGCGAATCACGACCATGTCGATGCGCATCGCCTCGAGGTTCCGCGCCGTGTCCACCAGCGTCTCACCCTTCGCCACGCTCGACCCGGAGGATGCGATGTTCACGGTGTCCGCCGAGAGCCGCTTCTCGGCGAACTCGAAGGAGATCCGCGTGCGCGTGGAGGGCTCGAAGAAGAGATTGACGATCGTCTGTCCGCGCAGCGCGGGCACCTTCTTGATCGATCGCTCGCTGATCTCCTTGAACGGCTCGGCGGTGTCGAGGATGAGACGAATCTGGTGCGGCGAGAGCGGTTCGAGCGCGAGCAGATCCTTCCCGAGCGCGCTGGTCACTCGCCCTCGCCTCCCTTCGCGAGCACCACCGCATCACGCCCGTCGAGCTCCTTCACCAGCACGTCCACGCGATCGCGCGGGGCGATGGTCAGCGTCTTGCCGACGACGTCGGCACGGATCGGGAGCTCGCGCCCGCCACGATCCACGAGCACCGCGAGCGCGATGCGCGACGGCCGCCCGAAGTCGGCGAGCTCATCGAGCGCGGCGCGCACGGTGCGTCCGGTGTACAGGACATCGTCGACGATGACCACGCGCTTGCCATCGAGGTTCCATGGGAGATCCGTGGGACCCACGACAGGACGCGGGCCGACCGTCTGCAGATCGTCGCGGTAGAGCGTAATGTCCAGGGCACCGCGCGGGACTTCTGTCCCTTCGCGCTCCTGGATAATGTGGGCAATGCGGTCGGCGAGTTGCACACCGCGGCGTTGGATGCCAACGATGATCAAGTCGTCCGTTCCGTCGTTCAGCTCGACGATCTCGTCGGCCATCCGCTTGAGGGTGCGATCGATGGCGCGGGCATCGAGCAGGGTCGCATCACGAGTTGGCATCGGGATCAAATATGTCTCTCAGCGGTGATGGAAAAAAGGGAGGAGGTTCGTGTCCAGCATCACCAAACGCATCGGCCTGATCGTGACGAGCGCGGCGCTCGGATGCAGCCACGCCACGCGCTCGCCAACACCGGCGCCTCATCCGAGCCCGCGGTCCGCCTCCGCGGAGGAGCAGACGACACCCGCCAACCCGCGTCGAGCCATCGCCAAGCTCGCCATGGGGGACGCCGTCATTGCGGTGTACGCGCGAGGAGATGACCGGGTGGAGGTGGGGAGCAGCGCGTCGAACGGCTCGGTGCTGCTGGCGTTCGCGCCGACCGATGTGGAGCAATGGGCGACCATCGTCGCGAAGCTCCTGAAGAGCCCGGTCCGCTCGTCGCGCAGGGGCGCGGACCTGGACCGGGCCACGCTCACGGAGCCGGGCGTCGCGGCCGGCGCCATCACACTCAGCCGTCGCGTCACGGGGCGGCGGGTGCGGTACAGCCTCTTCTTCGCCAACCGCAACTTCGGCGGTTTCGCCGTGTCGATCACCAAGGCCGATGCCAACGTTCTCGTGACGACGTTGCGCAACGCCGCGGCGGCCGCGACGGCCACGTCGCCCGCCACGAGCGACACGACGATGCAGCGCGACACCACGCGGTAGTCGCGCCGATCGTGAGCCGGCCCGGACCGGGACCCGGCGCGTGCACTACTCGTCTTCGCCGCGATAGATGCACCCCGACGTGCACGTCTCGCGCACCGTCACCTGACTCAGCGCGGGGATTCCCGGCGCCAGGCGTCGCCAGATCCACCGCGCGAGATGCTCGCTGGTCGGGTTCTCCAACCCCTCGATGTCGTTCAGGTACGAGTGATCGAGCCGATCGTGAATCGGCTGGAACGCGGCGAGAATCTCGCCGAAGTCCATCACCCATCCCGTCGACGCGTCCACGGGACCGCGGACGTGGATCGCGACGTGAAACGAATGCCCGTGCAGGCGAGCACATTTGTGATCCGCCGGGAGGTTCGGCAGCCTGTGCGCCGCCTCGAGCGTGAACTCCTTGAAGATCTCCATCAGATGCTCATGGGATGCCGAGCAGCTTGTGCGTCTGCAGGCTCAGTCGCCAGCGCGGATGCTCGAGGCAGTAGCGCAGCGCGAGCTGCGTGTTGCGCTCGCGGTCGGGGCCGTCCATGGGTTGCAGGAAGAAGTGCTCGAAGTCCAGCGTCGCGAAGTGCTCGGGCGGCGCGGCGTCCTGCGGATACACCAGCTTGAGCTCGTTCCCTGCACGCAGCACGAGATCGGCGCCCGCCTTGGGGCTCACGCACACCCAGTCGAGCCCCCGCGGTGGATGCTGCGTGCCGTTGGTCTCCACCGCGATGTGGAAGCCTTCGGCGTGCAAGGCATCGACCAACGCGTCGTCGAGCTGGAGCAGCGGCTCGCCGCCGGTGCACACCACCAACCGGCGCCCCTCGTTGCCGCTCGACGCAGGCCACCGACTCGCGACCGCGGCGGCGAGCGCGCCGGCCGTGGTGAACTTCCCGCCCCCTTCTCCATCCGTCCCGACGAAATCCGTGTCGCAGAATGTACAGATCGCGTTCGCGCGATCCGCTTCACGGCCCGTCCACAGATTGCACCCCGCGAAGCGACAGAACACGGCCGGGCGCCCGGCGTTCGCGCCCTCGCCTTGCAACGTGTAGAAGATCTCCTTGACCGCGTACGTCACGCGTGCGCTCTGGTCGTGGACCGGTACGGTGCGGGATCGGCGAGCCCGAGATCGGCGAACCCCTTGAGGCGGAGCTGACACGCGTCGCATTCGCCGCACGCTTCGCCCGCCGGCGACGGATCGTAGCAGGTGCGCGTGAGCGCATAGTCGACGCCGAGCGCCATCCCACGCTCGATGATCTGCGCCTTCGTGAGCGCGATCAGCGGAGCGTGCACCGTGATCGACTGGCCTCCTTCGACGCCCGCCTTGGTGGCGAGGCGCGCCATCCGCTCGAAGGCCGCGATGTATTCCGGCCGGCAGTCGGGGTAGCCGCTGTAATCGAGCGCGTTGACGCCGATGAAGATGTCGCTCGCGCCAAGCACTTCGGCCCATGCGAGCGCGAACGAGAGGAAGATCGTATTGCGCGCCGGCACGTACGTGATCGGGATGCCGGCGCCCACCGCCTCGAGCGGGCGCCCCTTCGGCACGGCCACGTCCGCCGTCAGCGCGGAGCCCCCGAAGGCGCGCAGATCGATGTTCGCCACGACGTGCTCGGCGACGCCTGCGCCGCTCGCGATCCGGCGAGCGGCATCGATCTCCCCTTCGTGACGCTGACCATAGCGGAAGGTGAGCGCGTACGGCTCGAAGCCCTGCTCGCGCGCGATGGCGAGCGTCGTCGCCGAATCGAGCCCGCCACTGAGAAGGACCACGGCGCGCCGAGTCGCCGTCATTCGCGCGTCCCGTGCCGCGCGGTGACGATCGACTTGATGCCGCCGCGCACGTTGAAATCGCCGACCACTTGCATCCACTTCGGCGCGATCTTCGCCACGAGATCGTCGAGAATCCGGTTCACCGCGCGCTCGTAGAAGATGCCATCGTTGCGGAAGCTCCAGAGATACAGCTTGAGACTCTTGAGCTCGACGCACACATCGCTCGGGCAATAGGTGATGCGCATCGTGGCGAAGTCGGGCGCACCGCCCGTCAGGACGGAAAGCTCGGCGCTGTCACCTTCGATACCGCCCAGCGGGCAGAGCGACGTGAACTCCGGGCACTCGAGGTACACCTCGTAGTCCCGCCCGGGATATGGATTGGGAAAGCTTTCCAGTAGGTTTGGTTGGGGCATCCGTGAAGAATGTACGAATGAGCAGGCTCATTCAATGCGGACCGACACGCTTCGCCTTCGGAGGAACCATGGCCGTCGTCGCTCACAAGTTGCGGCGCAGTGCGCCGCCCGTGCTCGTGCTCACCGCGATCACGCTGCTCGCCGGCGCGCGCGCCGCGCAACACGCGATGCCTCCAGCGCCGCGCATGACCGTCACCTCCACCGCCTTCACGCCGGGCGGCGGCATCCCCGTCGAATACACGTGCGATGGACCTGGGGTCTCGCCACCACTCGCGTGGTCCGGCGTGCCAACGAACGCGAAGAGCCTGGCGCTCATCGTCGATGATCCGGATGCCCCCGACCCTGCGCACCCGCAGATGACGTGGGTGCACTGGGTGTTGTACGACCTCCCGCCGGCGACCACCACGCTGGCCAAAGGCGCCTCAGGCTCGTTGCCGCCGGGAACGAAGGAGGGAAAGAACGACTGGAAGCGCACCGGGTACGGCGGCCCATGCCCGCCCGTCGGACGCCATCGCTACTTCTTCAAGCTCTACGCGCTGGACACCGTCCTTCCCAACCTGCACGCGCCGACGAAAGCGCAGCTCGAAAACGCCATGAAGGGACACATCGTCGCGCACGGCGAGCTGATCGGAACGTACGCACGTTCGAAGTAAGATCACGAGCCGCGCACGCCACGCGCCTGATCTCGTGCGTCAGGCGCGCCCGGCGTGGCTGCCCGCCGTCGCGACGGTGAGCGGGAGCCAGAGCGTGAACGTCGAGCCGCGCCCATCCTCGCTCGACACCGTGATGTCACCACCCAGGAGCCGCGCGAGCTGGCGAGCAATGGCGAGCCCGACGCCCGCGCCATCGCTCGCGGCGGGATTGAGCCGCGTGAACTCCTGAAAGATTTGCTCGCGCTTGTCGGGCGGAATGCCAGGTCCCGTATCGCGCACATCGACCGTCACCCACTCCTCCCCGTGCGCGTGCGCGGCGCGCCGCGTCGCCGCGCGCACCTCCACGCATCCGCCACGCGGCGTGTATTTCACGGCGTTCGAGAGCAGATTGCCGAGGATCTGGCGCACGCGGCCGCCGTCCGTCGCAACGGGCGGCAGCGCGGGGAGCGGCTCGAGCTCGAGACGCAATCCGGCCGCCGTCGCAGCAGCGCGATGCGCCTCGACGGTCTCCGCCACGACGTGCGGCACATCGGTCGGCGCGCGGGCGATGGGAAGCTGCCCCGACTCCGCCCGCGAGATCTCCAAGACGTCGTCGATCAATGCGAGCAGCGAGTGCACGAGCGCCCGGATGCGCTGCACGCTCTCGCGCTGCGGCTCCGTCAACTCACCGCGGAGCCCGTCCTCGAGCAGCTCGGCGTGTCCCTCGATCGCGCCGAGCGGATTCTTGAGGTCGTGACTCAAGCCGCGCGTGAACACCGCCTTGCGCGCCATCACCTCCTCGACCTCACGACGCCGTGCTTCGGCGTCGTTCGCGAACGTCGTGAGCTGCCGGCCGAGCCATCCGACCGCCAGCGCCGCGGCGAGCGCCATGGCGCCGAGCACGGCGGCCAGCCAGCTCTCGCGCCGCATCTCCGCGCCCACCTGCATCCACCGCACGTTGGCCGACCGGGTGATCGCCTCATCGAGCCGCGCGACGGCGACGAGCGCATTCTCGTACGAGCGCTGCGCGGTGACCGGGCGCCGCGCCTGGCCACTGTACGGCCGCAATCGCGTGACGAGATCGCCCGCGGCGGCGTACCACTCTCGCTGGCGGGCGCCGAGCGAATCGTAGCGCGCGCGAACGGAGGGGCCCAGCTGCACGACCAGCGGACCGAGTGCGTCGTAGTTCCGCCGCTGTTCCTCACGCGCCGCATCGAAGCGATCCAGATTCACGGGATTCCCCGTCTCGCCGAAATCGAGCAGCGCGGCGCCCTGCAGGGCGAGCGAGAGGTGCAGCCGCTCGACGAGCGCGCGCGACGGCGCCACGACATCCGACAGCTCGTGTTGCAGCGCCTGCATTCGCTGCAGCCCCGTCCATGGGACGGCGACCAGCGCCACGAGCGATGCCACGATGAAGGCGAGCGCGAGCGACGGCACCCACCGCGACCGCGCGAGACGCCGCGACCGTGAGCCATCGCTACGCGCTCTCGGCCACAAGAGCGACGCGACGACGGCAAGCCCCAGCACCACCGCGATGACGGCGAGCGAGAGAATGATCGGGACGGTGTACAACCCTGACACGAGCAACTTCACTCCGATGAAGACCAGCACGAGCGAACGCCCGAGCTCGAGGTACCGGAAGCAGCCGAAGACGCCGACCTGCAGAAGGTGTAGCGAGCGAAGCCCGAGCGTCGCGAACAGGTTGGACGTGCAGACGAGAACGACATCAGGCGCGACGAACAGCCGCTGTTCGTGGTACGCGTTGGTGATCGAAATGATCCGTACAGCGGCCAGAACACCGGGCCGCCCCCGGCGTCCGCACGCCGCGCATCACGAGCGTCCCGCCGCGCGCCGTCCGCCGGCCCGCCATCTGTGCCACACCAACCACCCGGCGAGCGCCAACGCGCCCACGACGCCAGCAATGATCGCGACGCCATGCGTGAAGGAGGAGATGAATCTCTCCACCGCCGTCCAGTCGGCAGCCAAGCGATAGGCGGCGAGCGTGATGATGCCGTACCAGAGCGCGGATGCCGCGGCGATGACGAGCGCGAACGGCACGACCGGAACCTCGAGCGCACCGGCGACCGGCGGCACGAGCGCCCGGACCCCGGGCACGAACCGGCTGATCGCTAGCGCCACGAGTCCACGTCGCTCGTAGAACGCTCGGAGCCGCCCCGCCGCGTCGCTCCCATCGCGCGGCACGAAGCGCGTGCCCCAGAGCGCGCCGCCCGCACCACGCGCGATCCCGTATACCATCACCGCTCCCGCGACATTCCCGAGCCACGCGGCGAGAAACGCGCCGACGAACGCGGCTCGCTGGTGCGCGGCGAGGAAGCTGCCGAACGCGACCACCGTATCCGCCGGGAACGGGGGGAAGACGTTCTCCGTGGCAGCCGCAGCCGCGAGCGCGAGGTACAGCACGGCTGCCGGCAGCTCGCTCATCCACGTGAAGAATGCGTCCATGGCACCCCGGGGACAGCACTGCCGCGCTCGGCGTGATCACGCCGAGCGCGGCAGTCAGACGAGAGCAACATGTCGACGGATGGGGCGGGATTCGAACCCGCGAGAGCCTTTCGGCCCCACACGCTTTCCAGGCGTGCGCCTTAAACCACTCGGCCACCCATCCCCATCGCTGGACGATGCGCCGAGCGCACCACCACACGATGAAGCTAACGAGCCATCACGACGAAGGCGGACCCAGCCGGGCCCGCCTTTCGCAAACCACGCGTCGCACGTGCGGAACTCCGCGCCCGACGCCCAGCGGACAGGGTGGGATTCGAACCCACGATACCGGGGTCACCGGTATGCCGGTTTTCGAGACCGGTGCCTTCAACCTCTCGGCCACCTGTCCGGAGACAGACTGCAAAAATTACCCGGCCACCGTAGGCGAGTCAACGCTATTGCGGCGCGCGGCGAAAAACTCCCGGAGGAGCGCCCCGCACTCCTCCGCGCGCACACCGCCCTGCACACCGGGGCGGTGGTTCAGTCGCGGGTGGCGCAGCAGGTCTTCCACCGAGCCCACCATCCCCGCCTTCTCGTCCCACGCCCCGAACACCACGCGCTCCACGCGCGAGAGCACCAGCGCGCCAGCGCACATCGCGCACGGCTCGAGCGTCACGTAGAGCGTGCACCCGGTGAGGCGCCAATCGCCCACCACGCGGGATGCGTCCCGAATGGCGAGGAGCTCCGCGTGCGCCGTCGCGTCGCGATCGCGCACCGTCCGGTTGGCCGCCTGCGCGATCACCACGCCGTCGCGTACCACGATCGCGCCGACGGGTACCTCGCCGGCGTTCAGCGCCTCGCGCGCGGCGGCCAGCGCGCGCGCCATCCACTCGGCGTCGCGCGCGACAGCCGAAGGGCTCGGACTCACGACGCTCCCGTTCGCGGAATCGGCACTGCCCTTCGCGGAACCGGCACCGCCGTTCGCGGCGCCGGCGCATCCGCTCGCGGAGCCATCCCTACCTGACACCGCACTCACCGCGCGGCGGCCGCCGCCGCGGCCTCGGCCTTCTCGAACTGGAGTCCGCCTTCGGGCGAGCGGGTCACCACGATGTGATCGCCCTCCTGGAACCGGCCTTCCAGCACAGCGAGTGCGAGCGGATTCTGCACGTGCTTCTGGATCGCGCGCTTGAGCGGCCGCGCGCCGTACACGGGATCGAACCCCTCCTGCGCCAGCACGCGCTTGGCTTCCGGAGTCACCTCGATCGTGAGCTTGCGATCGGCCAGCAACCCTTCGAGCCGGTGCAGCTGCAGCTCGACGATGTGCTCGATCTGCTCGATCGCCAGCGGGTTGAAGATGATGATGTCGTCCACCCGGTTGAGGAACTCCGGCTTGAAGTGCTGCCGGAGCGCGACGAGCACCCGATCCTCCGCTTCCTTCCAGTCGCGCGATCCGTACTCGAGGATGAACTGCCCGCCGATGTTCGACGTCATGATGATGACGGTGTTCCGGAAGTCCACCGTCCGCCCCTGCGAATCGGTGAGCCGCCCATCATCCAGGATCTGCAGCAGGATGTTGAACACATCCGGGTGCGCCTTCTCGATCTCGTCGAAGAGCACGACCGAGTACGGACGACGCCGCACCGCCTCGGTGAGCTGGCCGCCTTCCTCGAAGCCGACGTATCCGGGCGGCGCGCCGATCATTCGCGCAACGGCGTGCTTCTCCATGTACTCCGACATGTCGAGTCGCACGATCGCCTGCTCCGAGTCGAACAGGAACTCGGCCAACGCCCGCGCGGTCTCCGTCTTCCCCACCCCGGTGGGACCGAGGAAGATGAACGACCCGATCGGGCGATTGGGATCCTGCAGCCCGGCGCGCGAGCGACGCACCGCGTTTGCCACGGCCGTCACCGCCTGCTCCTGCCCGATCACGCGCGCGGCCAACACATCTTCCAGCTTGGTGAGCCGCTCGCGCTCGCTCTCCATCATCCGTGACACCGGGATCCCCGTCCATCGCGCCACCACTTCCGCAATGTCGTCGGCGTCGACCTCCTCCTTCAGGAACTGCGTGCCATTCAGCTGACGGCTCGCCATCACGCGCTCCGCCTCACGCCGCTCGTTCTCGAGCTGCGGGATGCGGCCGTACGAGATCTCGGCGGCCTTCCCCAGATCGCCCGTGCGCTGCGCCTGCTCGGCCTCGATGCGCGCCTGCTCGATCTGCTGCGTGACGGCCGCGACCTTCGTGAGCACGTCCTTCTCCGCCTGCCACTGCGCCTTCATCCCCGAGGAGCGCTCGCGCAGCTCGGCGAGCTCGCGCTCGAGATTCTCGCGCCGCTCCACCGACGCAGGGTCCTTCTCCTTCTGCAGCGCCTGCCGCTCGATCTCGAGCTGCATGATGCGCCGCTCCACCTCGTCGATCTCCTGCGGGAGCGAGTCGATCTCGATGCGGAGACGCGACGCGGCTTCGTCCACCAGGTCGATGGCCTTGTCCGGGAGGAATCGATCGCCGATGTACCGGTTGGAGAGCGTCGCCGCGGCAACGAGCGCGCTGTCCGTGATGCGCACACCGTGATGCGACTCGTAGCGCTCCTTGAGCCCGCGCAGAATCGCGATCGTGTCCTCGACCGTCGGCTCGCCCACATAGACGGGCTGGAAGCGGCGCTCGAGTGCCGCGTCCTTCTCCACGTGCTTGCGGTACTCGTCGAGCGTCGTCGCGCCGACAACCCGCAGCTCCCCACGCGCGAGCATGGGCTTGAGCATGTTCCCCGCGTCCATCGCTCCTTCGGCCGCGCCCGCGCCCACCAGCGTGTGCAGCTCGTCGATGAAGACGATGAACAGCCCCTCGGCCGAGGTGATCTCCTTGAGCACGGACTTGAGCCGCTCCTCGAACTCGCCGCGGTACTTGGCACCAGCCACCAGCGCACCCAGGTCGAGCTGGATGACGCGCTTGTTCTTGAGCCCTTCGGGGACGTCGTTGTTCACGACGCGCTGCGCGAGCCCCTCGACGATGGCCGTCTTCCCCACGCCCGGCTCGCCGATGAGCACCGGGTTGTTCTTGGTCCGGCGCGAGAGCACCTGGATGACTCGACGGATCTCCTCGTCGCGCCCGATGACCGGGTCCAGCTTCCCTCGGCGCGCGGACTCGGTGAGATCGCGCGTGAAACGCTCGAGCGCCTGGTACTGGTTCTCCGGGTTCTGATCGGTCACGCGATGGGCTCCGCGCACCGACTGGAGCGCCTTGAGCAACGCATCGTGGGTGGCCCCATTGCCGCGGAGCAGCTCGTGACTCTGCGTACCGCGCGTATCGGCCAGAGCAAGGAGCATGTGCTCGGTCGATACGTACTCGTCGCCCAGCCCCTGCATCTCCCGCTCGGCAGAGTCGAGCACCTGATTGAGCTCGCGCGAGAGCGATGGCTGCGCACCGGACTGCCGCGGATAGCGCGACATCTCCTGGTCCACGCGGGCCGTGAGATCTTCGACGGCCACGCCGAGCTTGTGGAGTATCGGGATGACGATTCCCTCTCCCTGCCGGAGGAGCGCGAGGAGGAGGTGCGTGTCGTAGACGAGCGGATTGCCGTTGCGCCGCGCGAGGTTCAGCGCCTCATTGAGCGCTTCGGACGCCTTCACGGTGAGTCGTTCGGGATTGAGCATGGCCGATGTATGTGATAAAGAGCGTTAGCAGATATTGCCTAAGTGAAACTCACACAACACAAAGCAACATCGGTACCCTGACGATGCGCCAAGTCGGCAGTCTGTCTCCAGGTCTTTGGTTCTCATCGAGGCCACTCGGATGCACGCGATGCCACGCCTGCCGTTTTGACGTCCGCCATCTCGCTGCCTTCGCGGATGCGCGATGCGGAAACCGTGCTCAGTACGCATTGCACGGTCCAGTGGGTCACAGCGCACGATGGATGGGCGTCGCGTGCGGGCGCATGCGGGCGCTCGATACCCAGCGCTTGACGGAGCCGCCGCCCCGCCCTTAGCCTTGCGACGTCATGCGACGAATTCCGAGTCTCGTCTTCGCCGTGCTCGCGCTCGCGATCAGCGGTTGTCGTCACGGCAAGGTTACGTTGGGGGTCAGCGATTCCACCTTCGTCGCCACCATCGCGAAGCTGCATTCGATCAACGCCGACACCTCGCTGGACAGTGCCAGCCGTGCCGCTGCGCGCGACACCGTGCTGCGACGGGAAGGGGTGACCGCCGAGCAGTTGGAGCGGGTCGCGCGCGCCATGGCCGCTGATCCGCAGCATGCGCTGGACGTCTGGACGGCGATCCAGCTGCACCTGCGCAAGACGCCCGCCACACGCGTCCAATAACGGCGCAGCGCGAAGAGGCCAAGCACCTCTTCGCGCTGCGACAGGGCGATCGCGTTCACCCGTTACTTCGACATGACCATCTTCTTGACCGCCGACTGCCCGTCGACCTCGAGGCTGACGTAGTACACGCCGGCAGGCGCTTGGACCGCGGTGCTCAGGTAGTTCCCGCTCCAGTACGCCGTGTACGTTCCGCAGTGCAAGGGCAGGTTGGTCACCTGTTGACCGATGGCCTCGTCCCCGCCCTGCAGGATCGGGATGGCCACCACCTGCGTCAGCACGTTGTAGATCCGGAGCGTCACGTGGTACTCGTGACCGGAGTCCGTACAGGCCGGCGGGTCACCAATCGTGAAGGGAATGGTGGTCGCCGGATTGAACGGATTTGGAAAGTTCTGTCCGAGCTCGAACCCGGGGCTACGCTCGTGGCCGGGGAACGTGCCGACTGTCCCCTGCGCCACCGCGACTGCTGGCATGAGCGCGCCAAGAGCGAGCACAACGAACGGTGCTGCCCAGCGAAGCTTCATGTGCCTTCTCCACGCTAACGAAAGACGGTGCTAAGCGAACACTCCTTCCAGTGGGTGACCTGCGCGCTTCATGCTACTGTTGTCGCGAACATAGGTTCCGACTGGAACACTGTCAAGAAAGCTCATCGCCCTTGCGGTGCCACCGATGTGACACCCGGAACCACTCGACCGTTGCCTCGCCGCGTCGTAACCCCAATCCGGTCACAGTACTCCAGAAACGGGATCAGATATTTTCGCGAGGTGCCGAGCAGATCCCGAAGCTCCGCTGGGCCGTACTCCTGCCCCGGCGTCATCGCCTCGCGCAGCGCCGCCATCATCTCAGCGACCGCGTCGGTCGCATAGTATCGCTCGAGCTCCACCTGCACCGCACGACCTTCGCGCTCGAGCGTCTTCAACAGCGCGCCGGTATCCGGGCCGTATCGCTCGGCGAGTTCCGACGTGCTCGGCGGCTCGCGACCGGCGTCGGTGAGTGCACGAGCAAGCTGGTCCCGGATGCGCTCCTGTGTCGGAGTCAGCATCGGTCGCCACCCTCGCCTCGATACCAGCGCGCCGTTGATCTCCACCGCGCCCCGCGCCACCTGCTCGCGCAACACGCTTTCGATCAGAGCACTCTCCGTACCAAGACGCGCCCGAACGGATTGTAAGGATGCACCCGGCTCCAGGGGTGAGAGCGCGTGATGTGCATCCACTGCGGCGACGAGCCGGATGCCGAGCGCCTCGAGGATCCCGGCGCTATAGAGGACGTCGCCGATTCGACGCACCAGGTGGCTCGCGCCATCCACGATCTTCGGGACGTCCGCCGGCCGCACGCCGAGCCGGACGGGGAGCGTGGACACCGGTATGCCGTGGACACCCGCGGACGCCATCATCTGCCCGAGCCGCTCGGCGGGCGTCGCGGCGTGCGCGGTCCACGGGCGCGCGCGACGGTGCGGCGGGGCGGGATCCTCGACCACGCCGCCGCCGATCGTCGTGAGCGGGGATGCGCTGCGCAGCACGAAGCGATCGCCGGCACGCGCAACGATGGGCGCGTCCAGCACGATGCGCGCGTGCTTGCGCTCGCCGGGTGCGAGCGCGCCGCCGGCGGTCACCACGCGGGCCCCGATCTCGACTGTGCCGAGATGGAAGCGGACCGTCGTTCGTGGACCGAGTGCACGTGGCGCGTCATCGAGCAGCATCACCTCGGCCAGGAGCGCACGGGATTCCTGCCACGCCCCGTCGGTCACCAGCCATGATCCGCGCCCCACGTCGCCGAGCTCGATGCCCGCAAGCGCGATCGCGGCGCGCGTCCCCTGTCGCGCCTGCTCGACCGGCGCGCCGTGCGACTCGATGCCGCGCACGCGTGCAGCGTGCGCGCCCGGGAAGATGCGCACCGACGTCTCCCGCGGCAGTGCGCCGCTCCAGACGGTGCCGGTGACTACGGTGCCGGTACCGCGCACGGTGAAGGCACGGTCGATCGGGAGGCGGAAGAGATCGTCGGCCTCGCGGGCGGGGATCGCGCGCGCCGCGTCGGCGAGCGCCGTGCGAAGCGCATCGAGTCCAGCTCCCGACACGACGGAGGTCGCGATGATGGGAGCGTGCTCGAGCGGGGAGCCGGCGAGCGACGCACGAAGATCGTCGATCACGAGCTCGAGCCAGTCGTCGCCGACGAGGTCCACCTTCGTCAACGCGACGACGCCACCGTGAATCCCGAGCAGCGAGAGGATCGCGAGGTGCTCGCGCGTCTGCGGCATGACGCCCTCGTCCGCGGCGACCACGAGGAGCGCCAGGTCCACGCCGGTGGCACCGGCCAGCATGTTGCGCACGAACGCTTCGTGTCCCGGCACATCGACGACGCCGAGATGCAGCCCATCCCCCAAGTCGAGTGGCGCGAAGCCGAGGTCGATCGTGATGCCGCGTCGCTTCTCCTCGGCCCAGCGGTCGGTGTCGACGCCGGTGAGCGCTTTGACGAGCGCGGTTTTGCCATGGTCCACATGGCCCGCGGTTCCGAGGATCATAGCGTGCTCCAGCCGCCGTGCTCCCACGCGTCCAGCGCGCGCAGCGCGCGCCCGTCCGTGAGGTGCTCGTGGAGAAATTCGCGCAGGAGCCGCTGGTGCGCGCGCGCCTCGCGCTGCGCCAGCGTCGAGACGTGCTGCCCACGGCTCCACGCGGCGATGGAGACGCGCGCCGCGGCTGGGAGCGTGCGGTCCTTCGAGTAGAGTGCGGCACACGAGCGACACAGCGCGCCGCCTGCTCGATGACTGAAGGCGACGTCGCCGTCCGGCTCGAGCGCGCTGTGGCAAACGCTGCACATTGCGAGCGACGGCGCGAAGCCCAGCTGGGCCACGAGCCGCCACGCACCCGCCAGTCCCGCTTCACTCGCCGCATCGGGTGCGGCGCGCGCGACGCCATCGAGCGCATCGGCCAGCACCGTGAACAGCTCGTCACTCGCATCGCCCATCCCGAAGCGCAGCACGAGCTCGACCAGCGCGGACGCGCTGGCAAAGCGGCCGAGGTCAGCGCCAAGCGCGTGGCGCGCGCGCGTGACGTCGAACGCGCTCATCGTCTGCAGATCACGTCCCTCCTTGAGGTAGAGCTGCGCGGTGCCCTGCGCGAAGAGATCGAGCGCGCTGCCGAATCGGCTCTTCGCCCGTCGCGCCCCGCGCGCCAGCACTGATACGACGCCGGCATCACGCGTGGCGAGCCGGAGAATGCGCGAGGTCTCCGAGTAGTCGAAGACGTGGAGTACGATCGCCTCGGTGGAGAGGAGGGACATGGGAGAAAGTTAGTCGATCAGTAGGTCAGTGGGTCAGTGAGTCGGAAAAGGCAGAGAGCAGAAAGCAGAGAGCAGGAAGCAGGAGCGCCTCTCTGCTTTCCGCTTTCCGCTTTCTGCTTTCTGCTCTCTGCTTTCTGTCGTTCCTGACTCACTGATCCACTGACCCACTTCCTACAGCCCCACCCCTGCCCTCGCGCCGAGGAGCACCACGCGGCCAGGGACGCGGAAGCCGTAGACGCCCTGGTACTGCGCGTTGAAGAGGTTGTCGATGCGCGCGGTGAGGGCGAGCGCGTGATCGGCGACGCGGTGTGTGACGAGCGGCAGCTCGGCGGAGATGTCGACCTTGGTATAGGCCGGGAGCTCCACGGGTGTGGCGGGAAAGCTCGAGAAGTCGCGATCGTCGCGGCGGCCGACGTAGCTCACCGTCGCCCCGAGCAGCGCACGGCGCGGGGTGCGGTAGTCGAGGTGCACGCTCGCCAGATGCGTGGGACGACGTAGCAAGCGATTGCCCTGCACGAAAAGCGCGTCGGCTGTGGAATCGAAGCCCGCGTCGATGACCCGCGTGTGCAAATAGGTGTAGTTGGCGGTGACACCGAGGACGCGGGCGATCGCGGGGAGGCGTGCCTCGAGCTCGACGCCGGACGCGTTCGCGGCCGCGACGTTGAAGTAGTCGGGCTGGCCCGGCGGCATCGATGCGTACTGCACGAGATCACGGAAGCGTTGATCGAAGTACGTCGCCGCGAGGGTGAGGCGACCGCTGAACAGACGCTGTTCCGCCCCAAACTCCCAGCTCCGCGACCGTTCGGGGTTGAGCGCGGGGTTGCCCTGCGCGAAGCCGGTGGCGAATTGCTCATCGAACGTCGGTTCCTTGAACGCACTCCCCGCCGACAGATGCAACCGGGTGTCCGCGAGGATGTGCACACCGATTCCCGCGCGGTACGTGGCGAAGGTACCGAAGCGCTGATTGTCATCGACGCGACCGCCCAGCGTGTACGACAGCAGATGGCCGGCATTGCCGACGAGCTGTGCGTAGTACGCGGTGTTCTCTCGCGAGCGGTCGAACGGCGGTGACGCGGAGTTGCCATACTGGCTCATCGACAGGCTCGAGCTCGCATCGTGCTGTTTGGCGTATTCCGCGCCGGCCGTCACGACGGTGAGCGGCGTGAGGTACACGTTGACCCGAGCGTCCACGCTGCGCCGATAGAGACGGCTCGAGGACAGGTATCCGTAGAAACCCAGTGTGTCGCCCGCGTTGTCCGGGCGATCGTCGGAGTGATCGTCGATCGTGGTGTTGGCGAGCAGGACGCGGCCTTCGACACGCGACGTGAAGAAGTGACCGGCCTCGACGTCGGCCACGAATCGCTTGGTGGCGTTGAAGGCGTTGCTGTCCTCCGGCACGCCGGCGGAGTTCGTGGGATAGTGAAAGTCCGCGTCGGTGTAGCGGAGCGAGGCGCGCAGCTCGCTCCGCGCGCTCGGCGCGAGTCGGAACGACCCGCTGTACGTATTGTCGCGGTCCTGGTTGTTGAACGGCAGGATGCCTGCGGTCGTGTGGCGTGCGGCGCTCAGTGAGTACTGCAGCGCGCCACCCGCGCCGAGCACCGTCGCGTCGTAGTCGCGCGTCTCGTAGGTGCCGCCACGCACACTCGCGGCGGCGCGCGATGGGCCCGCGCCGCGGCGCGTGAAGATCTGGATGACGCCGGTCATCGCGTCCGAGCCGTAGAGCACGCTCGCGGGGCCGCGCACGATCTCGATGCGATCGACGTTGTCGGTGGTGAGCTGCGCGAAGTCGAACGCGCCGCCGGGGTCGTTCACGGGAACACCATCGACCAGCACTTTCACATAGTCGCTCTCACCGCCGCGCAGGAAGAGCGAGGTCGTGGCACCGAACGATCCACTCTGCGCGACCTCCGCGCCGGGCACCGAGCGCAGCGCTTCGGCGACGGTCGTGATACCGCGCGCGCGCAGCTCGTTGCCGGTGATCACGGTGACGCTGGTCGGCGCGCTGTTCTCCGGCACGCGAACGCGCGTTGCCGTGACGACGACGGGCGCCAGCCGCGCCGTATCGGCCGCTTGCTGCGCGACCGCGACGCTCGCCGTGAGGGCGAGTGCGATAGGGAGTCCAGCGAGGCACGATGCACGGGCGTACGTCATGGTTGAAACCTCATGGAACGAAGACTCACAGGACGTGCGTCCCGCGGCGCAATGGCAGCAGCGACGGCGCGCCGACCGCGGGATCGCGAGTGATGACGATGGGCCAGTCGTAGACCTGCTCGAGGATGGACGCCCGCATGACATCGGAGGGAGAGCCCGCAGCCACCACGCGCCCCCGGTGCAGCAGGACGAGCTGATGCGCGAAGCGCGCGACGAGATTCAGCTGATGGCTCACGACGAGAAGCGCCTGTCCCTCGCGCGCGAGGAGCGCGAACAGCTCGAACATCGCCATCTCGTGCGCGATGTCGAGGAACGTCGTGGGCTCGTCGAGCACGAGCGCGTCGGCGCCCTGGGCGAGGGCGCGCGCGATGCGCACGCGCTGCCACTCGCCGCCCGAGAGCTCGGCCGTACTCCGATCGAGCAGCGGGACGACGCCCGCCAATCGTACGGCGCGGTCGATGGCCGCATCGTCCGTGTCGATCGCGGCGCGCCACACATCCTGATGCGGATACCGGCCGAGCGCGATGAACTCCCGCACGGGGAGCGGAAAGACGTTCTCCTCGCGTTGCGGCACGACGGCGACGCGACGAGCGGCCGCGCGACGGTCCATGCTCCGCACGGGGATGTCATCGACGACGATGTCGCCCGACGCGAGCGGCACCGTGCGCAGCAGCGCGCGCACGAGCGTGCTCTTGCCGCTCCCGTTCGGTCCGACAACTGCGGTGACCCGCGCGCGCGGCACGCTGAAGGTGACGTCATCCACCGCCGCACCGGTTGCGCGTCGATAGCGAACGACCACGTGCTCGAATCGGATCATGCGAGCCGCCGGAGTTGCACGAGGAAGAAGGGGACGCCGATGAGCGCGGTGACGGCGCCGAGCGGCAGCTCCGCGGGCGGCCTGAGCACGCGCGCCGCGAGATCGGCCGCGACGACGAGCACGCCGCCGACGAGCGCGGAGCCCGCGATGAGCGTGCGATGGCGACGCACGCCCGCCATGCGCACGAGGTGCGGCACCACGAGCCCGACGAAGCCGACGAGGCCGGCCGCGGCGACGGTCGCGGCGGCGAGTAGCGCGCTGAGCAGGAAGATCCGGCGTCCCGCGCGCTCGACGTCGAGCCCCAACCCCGCCGCTGGCTCTTCACCGAGGGCGAGCACATCGATATCGCGTCCGAACCAGAGCAGGAGCGCGGCGCCAATGACGACGTACACGAACAGCCAGGCGACGCGCGTCCAATCGGCATCGGCCACGGAACCCATCATCCACCACAGCGCGCCGCGGATGCGGTTCGGCGGCGCATCGGCGAGCGCGATCATGATCGCCGCGTTCGCGAACGCGCCGATGATGACCCCGGCCATGAGGAGCACGCGCGGATCGGCGCGACCTCCGGCCGCGCGCGCGACGAGCAGCGTCGCGATGGTGGCGATGGCCGCGCCGGCGAACGCGGCGAGCGGCAGAGCGGCCGCGCCGCTCACACCAAGGGCGACCGCGCATACGGCGCCGACCGCGGCGCCGCCGGAGACGCCGAGCAGGTACGGCTCGGCGAGTGCGTTGCGCAGCGATCCCTGCAGCGCGGCGCCCGACATGCCGAGGCCGGCGCCCACGAGGATGGCGAGCAGCACACGCGGCGCGCGCAGTGTGCGCACGATGGCGATCGTCGCAGGATCACCCTGCCCCGTGATCGCGGCCGCCACATCGTGTAGCGAGAGTGGGACCGCGCCGTACACGACGGCCGCGAGCGCGAGGAGGATCAGGGCGAGCACGCTCGCCGTCCAGAAGCCGGCGCGCCTCACGGGATCCGCCCCGGATGCAGGAGCCGCGCGAGCGAGCGCGCCGCTTCGCCGAGTCGCACCGACGGACGCAGCACGAGACTCGTGTCGATCACGAGCACGCGCCCGTGCTGGACGGCGGGAACGGCCTGCCAGGCGGGATCGGTGCGAATACGCGCCGCCCCTTCGGGACTCACGAGCACGGCATCGGGTGCTCGGCGGATCACATCTTCCAGCGAGACCTGCGGCGACGGCGCGCTGATGTCCGCGTAGATGTTGCGCGCGCCGGCGATCTCGAGCAGCTGTGTGAGATAGCTCCCACCGCCGATGACCATGAGCGGCGATTCCCACACCGGCCACACGACCCGCGGACGCTCGAGCGTCGCGGTTTCACGCCGTACGCGGTCGAGCGAGCGCTGTACGGTGTCGGCGATCGTCGCCGCCGCGGCCCGCTCACCGGTCGCGATGCCCAGCAGGTGTGTCGCACGCACGAAGTCCGTGATGCCGTCCGTCTTGAGCGCGAGCACCTCGACACCGGCAGCGCGCAGCCGCTGGGCCGCCGGCCGGTTGTCGGCGCTCGCGTAGAGCACGACGAGCTGCGGGTGGCGCGCGAGAACCGCTTCGATGTTGGGACGGATCCCATCGCCCACGTCGGGCACGAAGCGCGCGGAGTCGGGCCACACGTCCCAGTGCGTGCGCCCGACGAGCCGGCTCCCCGCGCCGAGCGCGAAGAGCAGCTCGGTGGTCGTCGGATTGAGCGAGACGATGCGCGCCGGCGTGTGCGCCGTGCCGTCGTGCACGCGTGCGCCGAAGTCGTCGAGCACGGAGGCATCGGCGTGCGCGCGTTCCCGTCCGCACGATGCGGTGGCCGCGACGACGACCGTCAGCAGAACGAACAGCGAGCCGCGCGAAAACACGAAAGGCATCTCCATCGGAGGAGATGCCGTGTGCGAAGAGCGCGATGCCGAGTGCCCGACGCCACCAGCCCTTGCTCCGAGGGTGTGTGAGTGTGGCGCGGACGCGAGGCGTCTCCTGGCTTCGGGCCGTGCCGCTCGCCTTCCCGACCGCAGTCAGTGGCTGCTGAGCGCACGTGCGACAACCATCTACCCGTTACAGTGGCGGGACCGCGCCGGACTTGCACCGGCTTCCGGGACTCCCGTCCGCAATTCAGTTGTCTGCGCGAGAATCTATCCCGTTCGCCGTTGAGCAGCAAGCGCGTTGGCCAGCCGCTGCTTGAGCGCATCGCGCGTGCGCGTGTAGATCGCGCGGTCCTCCGGTGTCGGCGATGCGCGGCGCTCGAAGTTGCCATCGAGCTGCGCGATGGCGCGCGCGATCAACTCGGGATTCTCGACGTCGGGCGCGATGTCGGGCCCCACCGGCGCGGGCGACCGAGCCGCGCGTCGCTTGAACGCCATGGCGAGCGCGACGAGCATCGCGACGCCGATGGCGATCGCGATCCCCACGAAGTACAGCGGGTTCTGCGCGGCCGTCACCGCGGGCACCTGAATGCGGACCACGCTGTTCGCCGGCACATCCTGCGCGAGGTAGCGGCTGAACGCCTGGCCCTGCACGCTCACGTCCGCCACGCGCTTCAGCGTCGCGCCACTCACCTGCGCGGACGGCTCTTCGACCAGCACCTCGAGCACCGTCGCCCCATGCACCACCGGGATGCTGAGCGGGAAGTCCGTGCTCGGCGCGCGGAACGAAAAGGAGAGCTGCTTGATGCCGGGCGCGAAGGGCGCAACCACGGCCAACTCGCCATCGGCGACGCGCATCGTCTGCGGCGAGACATCGGTCTGCCCGGCTTGGAAGTCCGTGATGTGGGGCGGGAGGAGCGCGGTCCACGTCGGATGTGCATCGTCGGGCGAGATGCGCGTGACCGTCGTATCGTTGGAGAGCTCGTACACCTCCATCATGTCGCGCGTGCCGTCGGCGCGTGGCGAGGCCACGACGATGTGCCGCCCGCGAACATGCAGCGGGATCGGCGCCGACGTGGTGTCGAAGACGGTGATCTCGGCATCGGGGCCGGTGACGCGCGCGCTGCGCAGCGGCTCCGAGAAGTACGCGATCCCGCCGTACGACGCGGAGACGAAGTAGACGGCGTTGGGATCGCCGAAAGGACGGTAGCGGAAGGTGAACGATCCGTCGCGTCGCGTGCGCATGGAATCCATGGGGGCGGCGGTGTCGGAGCCGACGCGGTGGATCGTGACCCAGATGCCCGGGACGGGGAGGATCGTGTCTGCCGTCGGCCGGACGATGCGACCGGACACGAGCCGCGGCCCGTTGCCGAGCGGCGGTGTCGAGTCCGTGCTGTCCGCCGATCGCGCAGCTGCGCTCGATTGTGGAGCCGCGCTCGACTGCGGAGCTACGCTCGACTGCGGAGCCGCACTCGTCGGCGGCGCGGCGGGCGTCGCGCCTCGTGTCTGCGCCTGCACGGTCACACTCGAGCCGAGCACGACGGCGAGCGTCACCAGCAGTACACGCCCCGCAGCACGAGAACGGCGGCCACGCCCCGCAGCCGCCGTCCCACGCATTCTCCAATTCGATCTCGTTCGTTCACGCATCGTCGCGATCACAACTCGAACTTTCCGAAGTCCTCGGGACGCAGCTTCTCCAGGTACTCCTTCAGCTTCTCCGCCGACAGGTCCTTCTCCGGCGTGAGGTCGGGGCTCTCCGATGAGAAGATCGACTCCTCGTCGTCGTGCGCCTCGGCGTCCTCCACGGCCACCGCGGTGAGCAGCGACTCCTGCGCGAAGATGGGCGCCGAGAGCCGGAGCGCGATCGCGATGCTGTCCGACGGCCGCGCATCGATCTGGAAGACGTCATCGCCCCGATGGATGTGCAGCTCGGCGAAGTAGGTGTTGTCCTGCACCTTCGTGATTTGCACACGGCGCAACGCACCGCCCATGCCGGAGATGAGGCGCTTGCAGAGGTCGTGTGTGAGGGGGCGCGGCGGCCGGATTCCGTGCATCTCCATCACGATCGACTCGGCCTCGGGCTGTCCGATCCAGATGGGGAGCAACCGGTCGCCTCCCTTCTCCTGCAGGATCACGACGTAGGAATTCGACGCGCTATCGAGGCCCAGACGCGCCACCGTCACTTCGACCATGCCACTCTCCATGAACCGACTTCACATCCTCAGGTGTGGGGATCCCAGGACGTGCCATGCGTACGCCCTACATACTCCGCGCCGGGCGAATGGTTCGCGAGTCGCGTACCGGCCGAGCGCCGCAGGAATGATACCGCGGGCGACGGCCTGGTCAGTCGTGGATGTTACCGGAGCGCGGAAGGGCGGGCAACCCGTCGTGCAGGAACGGGACATCGCCCACGGCGGCGGTGAGCCGCTGCGCGAGCAGTTCCTCCGCCGCAGCCGCCGTGCGCGCCTCCAGCGCCTCGGCCACCGCTGCGGCCGCGTCGCTCGCGCTGATGCTGC
>DASVCF010000103.1:0-5853 GCA_036381735.1 Gemmatimonadaceae bacterium
ACCTGCGCCACGGACGTCGTGAGCGCGATGAGCGGCCGCGCGAACGTCGCGATCGCGTAGCCGGCCACGACGAGCGGCTTCCGCTTCTCGACTCGATCGGAGAGCCACCCGCTCACGAGCTTGAGGAGCGCGGCCGTCGTCTCCGCCGCGCCCTCCACGACGCCCACCGCTCCCGCGCCCGCGCCGAGCACGGTGCTCAGGAAGATCGGGATCAGCGGATAGATCATCTCGCTCGACACGTCGGTGAAGAAGCTCACCGCGGAGAGCGCGATGACGTTCGGCCCGAGGGCGCGTACCGATCGACTCGGCGCGCCCTCGGGCCGTTCGACGGCGGGCGTTACTTGGAGATCGCCACGCCCCATGGCGACCCGCCGGCCGGGATCTTCTTGATGACCCGGTGCGTTGCCGCGTCGATCACCGAGACGTCGTTCGAGGGACCGTTCGCCGTGTACAGCTCCTTCCCATCAGGGCTGATACCGATCCCCCACGGACGCGCGCCGACCTGGAAGGTGGCGATGATGCTGTTGTTCTTCGTGTCGATCGCCGTCACCGTCTGCCCGCGTCCGTTCGTGATGTAGACCGTCTTGCCATCGGGCGACATGATGCTCCCCATCGGCTTGGCCGGCTTCCCCTTCACCGCTTCGGGGATGGGGATCGTCTTCAGCACCTTGTGCGTCTTCACGTCCACGACGCTCACGTTGCCGCCCACCTCCGCAGGCACGTACGCACGCGAGCCATCGGGCGTGAAGGCCACCGAGCGCGGCCGCTTGCCGACGTGGATGGTCGCCGTCACCTTGTTCGTCTTCGGGTTCAGCACGTAGATGGCGCTCTTCCCCTCGCTCGTCACCCACACCTCGCTGCCATCCGGCGTCACGGTCACGCCTTCGGGCTCGGATCCCACCGGGACCTTCGTCACGAGCGTGCCGGTCTCCACATCCGTCACACCGACCGTCCCACCGTTCTCGTCGGACACGTAGATGAACTTCCCGTCCTTGCTGATCCCGAAGTTCTCGGGGTCGAGCCCGCCGGGGAGCGTGCGGACGACCTTGAGCGTCGCCGCGTCCACCATCGCGATGCCATCCTTGGTCGTATCCGGCGGCGGCAGTTTCGATTCATCGACGCCCGGTCCACCCTTCGGTGCTCCGCTGACGGCGACGAAGATGTACTTGCCGTCGGGGCTCAGGTGCACGCCGCGCGGACGCTTCCCCACGAGCACGGTCTCGATCACACTGTCGGTCTTCGGGTCGATGACCGTCATGTTGTCCGTGTCTTCATTGCTCACATAGACGAGCGGACCGCTCGCGTGCGGCGACGCCATCGTGGCCGCCGACGCGCTCTCGCCCGTCGCCGACGTGCGCTCCGTGCCGCCGCTGCACGCCACGAGGGCCGCCCCCATCAGCAGCAGCGCCGCCCCCGCTACACTCCGGTGTAGTCGTCGATCGTACATGGTGCCGGACCTCGCAAGAGAAAGTCGTCAGTCGTCAGAACGGCGGACGACCGCCGTCCTCATCCCCCCATCCCCCATCGCGCGAGCGCCGTCGGCAGCGCTCCGTAGCCGAGCAGATCGTCGTGAAACGCGGCGAGCGAGAACTCGGCGCCGCGCGCGGCGCGCACATCATCTCGCAGTTGGAGGATGTCCCGCCGGCCGACGGCGTAGCACACCTGATACGTCGGGTAGGCGCAGTAGCGCCGCGCCTCCGCGTCGGCGCTCGCCGGGTCGAACCCGAGCTCTTCCTGCAGGAGCTGCGCCGCCTGCTGCATCGACATCCCGCGCGTGTGGAGCGAGACGTCCAGGATGATGCGCAGCGCCCGCCACAGGAGGTGGTGCGCCTGGAAGAAGCGTTGCGCGGGAGTCGCGAGGAGCCCCTGCTCGAGCATCAGCGTCTCGCAGTACAGCGCCCACCCTTCCTGCGCGGCCGGCGTGGCGAGCACGCGACGGATCGGCCGCTCGAGCGCGTTCGCCGTCGAGATCTGCTCGTGATGACCGGGCACGCCTTCGTGCACCGCCGTGCTCAGCAGCTCGCCGCGGCAGTGCGTGCGCCACGGCTCGCCGGGCTCGGGAAGTGTGACGAAGAAGGTCCCGGTCTGCTCCTGGTCGAACGCGCCCGGCCCCTGGTACGCGGCGAAGGGCGTGAGCGCGCGCAGGAAGGACGGAGTCGGCTCGACCTCCAGTGCCGTCGGCGTGACGTGCATGAGCGCGCGCGTCGCCGTGTAGTCGCGCGCCTCGCGCATCGCCTCCGCGTATTCCGCTATCGCGCTGTCCGGCGATGGCATGTCCGCACGCAGTCGATGCAACACGTCGCGCCACGTCGCGCCCGGCGCGATCTCCTCCGCGATCGCCGCGCGCGCCGCCTCCGTCTCGGCGCGCAACCGCTCGCCGTAGCGCAGCAGCTCGTCCGCGTTCTCGCGAATCATGTGCGCCGTGTGCAGCTTGCGGTCGAACAGGTCGCGCCCGATGGCGAAGTCGTCCGTCGCCCGGTCGCGCATGACGACGAGCGCATCACTGAACTCCATGAGCGCGGCCGTCGCACCCTGGCGTGCCGCCTCCAGCTCTGCGGGGTCGAGCGACGTGAGATCGACGGCGGGATCGTCCAGCGCCTCCTGCACGAGCGCGAGCCCGCCGGGGATCATCGCGCTCGCGGCGTCGATGAAGATCGTTACCGGCTTCGTCGCCGTCTCGGCCGCCTCGTGCAGATAGTCGGGCAGCGCGCGCAGCCGCTCGAGCAACGCGGCCGCGCGTTGGGGCGGATCCTGCGCGTTGCGCGCGAGGAGGAGATACAGCCCGTTGAGCGCATGGCCGAGCAGGTACGCGGGGTTCGACACGAACGGCCGCTCGCGCTCGAGCACCAGAATGTCGTGCCGCGCCGCATGCAGCGCGGCAGTGCGGTCGATCTCATCTTCGAGCGAGTCCGCCTCCGCCTCTTCGAGGCTCCCCGCGTAGCTGCGGAGCGCCGCCAGATACTCGCGCACACGATCCGGCACGTAGCTCGCGAACATGCCGTCGAACTCATGGCGGCCCATGTACGTGGCTTCGACGGGATCCATGCGCCAGCGCAGATCCAGATAGCCGTTCAGCACATCGCCGAGCTGTACCGTCACGCGCGCGCGGACTCCCGCCGGTAGTCGGCCACCAGCGCGTGCAGTTCGTCATCGCGCAACACGCGGTTCACATGCTTGGCCGCATCGAACAGATGCTGACACAGCGCCGCATCGTCCGCGTCGTGCCCGTGTTCTTCGAGCCAGTAGCGCACGTTGGACAGTCCGGACACGTGCGAGATCTCGATGCGCTGCGCGAGCCCGAAGTCGCCCGCCGGCACGCCGGAGTAGATGCGATCGGCGAGCCACGCATGCCCCTTCTTGCGCGCCTTGATGATCGCCGCCGCGTGCACGCCGGTGCCGGTGCGGAACGCATCGTCTCCGAGCACCGGATAGCTCGGCGGAATCGGCACACCGCACGCGCGCGACGCGAGCCGCGAATACTCGGGCAGCCGGCTCAGATCGTGATCGTGCGCGCCGAGGAGCTTGAGGTTGATGAGGAGTAGATCCATCTCCGCGTTCCCCACCCGCTCGCCGATGCCCAGTGCAGTCCCGTGCACGCGATCGACGCCGGCCTCGATCGCCGCGAGCGAGTTGGCGAGCCCGAGCCCGCGGTCGCGGTGCCCGTGCCAGTCGAGCTTCACGTCCTCGCCGCTCGGCGCGATCACTTCGTCGCGGATGAAGCGCACGAGCGCGCGCACGCCCGACGGCGTCGCGTGCCCCACGGTGTCCGCGAGGCAGAGCCGCCGCGCGCCCCACTGGATCGCCGCACCATAGAGCGCCTTGAGCGTCTCGGGCGCGGCGCGCGTCGTGTCTTCCGTCACGAACATCACCGGGAGCCCTTCGCGCACGGCGAACGTCACCGCCTCCTCGCTCACGCGCAGCATGCGGTCGAGCGTCCAGTCCTCGGCGTACTGCCGGATGGGGGACGACCCGATGAACGTCGCCGCTTCGATCGGGATGCCGGCCGCCTGCGAGATGCGCGCGATGGGCTCGACGTCACTCACCACTGTGCGCGCCGCGCAGTTGGCGTCGAGTGGCAGCTTCGCCGACGCGATCTCCGTCGCGAGCGCCAGCGTGTCGGCCCGAGTGCGCGGTCCCGCGCCCGGGAGCCCGATGTCCGCCGAGGCGATCCCGAGCTCGACCATCAGATGCAGCAGGGCCTGCTTGTCCTCGATGGCCGGATCGGTGACCGAGGGGCACTGCAGTCCGTCGCGCAGCGTCTCGTCGTTCAGCTCGACGCGGCACGCGCTCCAGTCGAAGCCCGGCGCTTCGGTGTTCCAGTCGTGAATGAGGTCGCGTTCGTGCATGGTGCCTCGGGGTTCGGGGCTCGGGGCTCGGGGTTCATTGTCATCCCGAGGGAGGCCGCCATCCCGAGGGAGGCCATCATCCCGAGCGAAGCGAGGGATCTCCGGCCCACAACCAGATCCCTCACTTCGCTCGGCATGACGATACTTCCGAGATCCCTCGCTCGCGCTCGGGCTGACAGCGAGTCCCGAACCCCGAGCCCCGACTCCCGAACAATACCCCACGCGCACGGAGTTGGCGATGGCCCTTGCATCCCGGCCCCGCCTCCCTCTATGTCAAATCATGCCCATGCACCTGCCGCTGCGCGCGCTCTGGCATACCGACGTGATGTACTGGGCACGCCAACAGTTGACGCTGCGGGACGAAGCCACGGTGCAGGCGCAGATCGCCGTGTCCGAGATCGCCGCGCCGACGGGCGAGGAGCACGCGCGTGCGGTGTGGATCGCCGAACGATTCCGACGGCTCGCCCTCCACGACGTGCGGACGGACGACGCGGGCAACGTGATCGGCCGGCGCCCTGGCGCGACGGATGAACCGCCGGTCGTCGTGTGCGCGCATCTCGACACGGTATTTCCGCGTGGCACGACAGTGAGCGTGACGCGCGCCGGTGCGCGCCTCGCAGGTCCCGGAATCGGCGACAACGGGCGCGGGCTCGCGGCGATGCTCGCGCTCGCCGCGGTGATCGACGGCCGGCGTCTGCGCACCGTGGCACCGGTCGAGTTCATCGCGACCACGGGCGAGGAAGGCGCGGGCGATCTCCGCGGCGCCAAACGCGCGTTCTCCAGTGCGCCGGTGAAGGCCGCGATCGCGCTCGATGGCGCGGGCGACGAGCGCATCGTCAACCGCGCGCTCGGCTCACGTCGCTTTCGCATCACCTTCCGCGGGCCCGGCGGACACAGCTGGACGGCCTACGGCATGCCGAACGCGGTGCACGCCGCAGCCATCGCGGCCACGAAGCTCGCGCGCCTCCCGCTGCCCAGCGAGCCGCGCACGACACTCTCCGTGGGACGGATCGGCGGCGGGATCTCGGTGAATACCATCCCGGACGAAGGGTGGCTCGAGGTGGACGTGCGATCCACATCGTCGTACGCGCTCGATCTCATCGAGCGCGAGCTGCGCCTCGTCGCGCGCGTTGCCCGCGACGAAGAGAATGAGCGCAGTACGCGCGGCGCGGCGCCGCTGGCGGTGCACGTCGCGCTCATCGGCGATCGCCCGAGCGGCGAAACGGCGGCCGGCCATCCACTCGTCGTCATGGCCATGGAAGCGACGCGCCTCGTCGGCCGAGAGCCCGAGCTCGCCACGGCGTCCACGGATGCGAACGTCCCGATCAGCCGGGGCATCCCCGCGATCGCCATCGGCGCCGGCGGCCGCGGCGGTGATGCGCACACGGCGTCCGAGTGGTTCGACAACACGGACGCCTGCCTCGGTATCGCGCGCGCGCTGGGCGTGGTGGTGGGAGTGGCGGGATGTGAGTTGTGAGCTGGATCAAAGGGGTCAGAGTCGATTGAT
>DASVCF010000104.1:0-18723 GCA_036381735.1 Gemmatimonadaceae bacterium
GAGGGAGGCGTGCGCGTGGCGAGGTACGTCGCCACGAGCTCGAGCGTACGCGCGGGCATCGGCGTGCGCGGCATGATGGTGCCGGGCGCCGTGTGCCGCGGGTCGGTGATCATGGCGTGGATGTACGCGGGCTGCAACCGCACGCTGACAGCCGAGAGATCGGGACCGATGCGCCCGCCCTTGCCGCCGAGTGCGTGACAGCCGAGACATGGGAGCTTGTCGCGCATCAACGACTCGGCCTCGCGCTCCGCGAATACAGGGAGCGGCGCGGGAGCGAACGCCGGCAGCGCGACGCGCTTCGCGCCCAGCCACGCGGCGAGCGAATCCGCTTCATCAGGCGTGAGATGAAAATCGGGCATCCGGCTCCCCGTCCCCGGGTGCGCACCGAACGGACGGACCGCGTGCGGACGCGCGAGGTACGCGCGCAGCCATTCGGGGCGCACACGCGAGCCTTCAGTGGAGAGGTCGGGTCCGCTCGGCCATGCCGCCGGTGCGCCCGCCGGCATCGCGTGGCACCCGGCGCAGTCGAGCGCGACGAAGATCCGCTCGCCGGCCGTGGCGGTGATCCCCGGGTTCGCCGAGCGCACGTGCACGAGCTCGGCGTCGAGATCCCGCGCGCTCGTGCCCGGCATGGCGGTCACGCGTGGACCAGGCGAGCCATTCGCGTCGTGCAGCGTGCCGAGGTAGAGCGTGAGCGCGAGCCGTTCGCGATCATCCAGGTGAAAGTCCGGCATGCGCGCGCGAACGGTGTCGCTCCGGGCACGGGCTGAGCCGTCGAGCGATGCGTCGAGCGAAGCGAAGAGATAGCCGGACGAGTAGCGGTCGCCCGCATTGCCGAGCGCGGGCGCCGCGGCGCGGGCGAGGTTCGCGTCGCCGGCGCCGAGGTGACACGCGGCGCATCCCAGATCGGCCGCGAGCGTTGCACCGCTCGCGGGCGCGAGCGCGTGAACGGGGGACGCGTGAACGGGAGCAAGCGCGTGAACAGGGGAATTCCTGGCGCGCTGCGCCGCGGCCGCCACGCGCCCATCGTGCAACAGCACGAACACCACGACAACGACTGCGAACACGAAGGCGACCAGCGTGGTGATGCGAAGGCGAATAGACGACATCGAGGAAACGACGGAGAACAGCGCGTTGGGGACGGGACGTGCGTCCCGTCCCCAACGCACCGGACTACAGGATCGGAACGCCCGCGTTGATGCGCGGGTCCTTGCTCATGGCCTGGTTGATGGCCGCCACGTCCTGCGCGATGATCGCGCTGAGCGTCGATTCGGCCTTGTTCGTCTCTTCCACCAACTCGCCCATGCGCTGCATGTCGGGGTCGGTGGGCTTGCTCACCGGGTTCGTGATCATCCGGTTCAGCGAACCGACTTCCTCGACCAACCGCGGATACTGCCGGTAGCCGAGCCCGGGGATCGGGCGCGTGAGCTCGTCATCGCGGAAGCGCGTGAGCTTGTCGATGGTCTGCGTCACCTGCTTCAGCATCGCGGCGCTGCTCGCGTCGCGCGGCGCATCACCGGCTCCCGCGTTGTACGACAGGTTCGGCGACATCTTCTGCTTCAGCTGCGTCGAGAGCCCATCGAGCTGCTTGATGAGGTCGTTCGTGTGATAGAGCAGGTGGTTCACACGCGAGCTCAGGTCGCGCATCGAGAGCGCGGTCGCGAGCTGCGCCTTGAGATCCTGCTCGTCGATCTGGATGCGCGGATCCATCTGCACCTGCACCGGCTTGGACATCCGCTCCCCATCGGCGATCACGGTCACCGTGTACGTACCCGGGAGCACGAGCGGACCCTGGCTGCGACGGAAGCGGGCGAACTCATCCTCGGGCTCTCCACTTCCCGCGCGTGTCGGCTGCTGCACCGCGATGCGCGAGCTGTCGATCGTCACCGGCCCCGGCGGCACGGCGGCCGGACCGGCAGCCGGCGTCGTGTCGGGGCGCGCTTTGGCCCCGCGCGCGGTCGTGTCCGGCCGCCACGGGCCCGCGTAGCGCAGATCCCACGCGACCTGGTTCATCCCCGCCTGCTTCGACGCGTGCTCGATGGTCGCGATCACCTTCCCGCTCTGATCGGCGATGCTGATCGTCACGGCACCCTTCGGCGGCTTGGCGAAGTAGTAGTTGATGAGCGCGCCGTACGGCGGATTCTTCGCCGAGTAGTCCTTCTGCCCGAGGTTGCCATCGTTGTTCCACATCACCCAGCGGATCGCGGGGCGGATGTCGAACAGGTAGTGCTCGGCGGCCACGGCCTCGGGCAATTCCTGCAGCGGCGTCGCGTCATCGATGATGTACGCGCCACGTCCGTGGGTCGCGATGATGAGATCGTTGTCGCGCGGGTGCACCTTCACGTCGCGCACCGGCACCGGCGGCAGTCCGCCGCGCAGCGACTGCCAGTGCCCGCCGCCATCCCACGAGGCGAAGATCCCGACCTCGGTGCCCGCGTACAGCAGGTTGTGGTTCCGCGGATCCTCGCGCACCACGTGCACCCATCCGCGCGCGGGGAGTCCGGTGGTGATCTTCGTCCACGTCTTCCCGAAGTCCGTCGTCTTGTACGCGTACGGCGCGTAGTCGTCGTCCTGATGATGATCGGCCGCGACGTACGCCGTGCCCACCTCGCTCGGGCTCGCGTCGATGGTCGGGATCCACGCGTGCGGCGCGAGTCCGCGGATGTTCTTCACGACGTCCGTCCAGTGCTTCCCGCCGTCGCGCGTCACCTGCACGTGGCCATCGTCGGTGCCGAGCCAGATCACGTTCGAGTCGAGCGGCGAGGGCGCGATCGTGAGGATCGTGTTGTAGAACTCGGCCGCCGTGTTGTCCACGACCACAGGGCCGCCCGAGTTCCCTTCCTTGCTCTTGTCGTTGTCGGTCACGTCGGGGCTGATCACCTCCCACGACTGGCCGTAGTTCGTGCTCTTGAAGAGAACGTTGCCGCCGAAGTAGACGTCGCGCGGATTCTCGGGCGAGAGCGCGATCGGCGAATTCCAGTTGAAGCGGTACTTGTGATCGGCCATCGCGTCGCCGGCCGAGCCCACGCGGTTCGGGTACGGATGGATGCTCCGCTCATCACCCGAGCGCGTGTCGGTGATGACGATGTTGCCGCCCTGCGACGCCGAGTAGACGAGCCACGGCTTCTCGAGATCGGGCACGGCGAAGAAGCCGTCGCCGAAGCTGAACGTGAACCAGTTCCGCTTGCGGATCCCTTCGTCGAGCGCCGTGCGGCTCGGACCGCACCAGTGCCCGTTGTCCTGCAGCCCGCCGCACAGCATGTACGGCGTCTGCATGTCGTAGTTGATGTGATAGAACTGCGTGAAGGCGAGGTTGTTGATCACCTCGAAGCTCTGCCCGCCATCACGGGAGATCTGGAAGCCGCCGTCGCTCCCGCTCAGGATCCGCTTGGGGTTCGTGGGATCGATCCACAACGCCTGGTGGTCACCGTGCACGTCGTTCCCGATCCGGCGGAAGTTGCGTCCGCCGTCCTCCGACATGTAGAGGCTCCCCGACAGCGAGAAGATGCGGTCCGGATCGTTCGGGTCGACGCGGATGTCGGCGTAGTAGAACGGGCGGAAGTTGATGTTCGGATCGCGATTCACGGTGCGCCAGTGCGCGCCCGCGTCATCGCTCCGCCACAGCTCGCCTTCGTTCTTCGTCTCGCTCACCACGTAGACGACGTCCGGGTTGCTGCGCGCGACCGCGATCCCGATGCGGTCCATCGCACCCTTCGGCAGTCCGTTGACGAGCTTCGTCCAGTGCGCGCCGCCGTCCACGCTCTTGAACACGCCCGTGCGCCCGCCGCCGCTCGAGAGGTGCCACGGCTGGCGGAGCATCGTGTACATCCCGGCGTACACGATGTTCGAGTTCGTCGGGTGGATGCGGATGTCGGAGCAGCCGGTGAGCTGGTCGAGGTACAACACCTTCTTCCACGTCTGCCCGCCGTCGGTCGTCTTGAAGACGCCGCGCTCCTCGTTCGGCCCCCACTCGTGGCCGAGCGCGCACACGTACGCGATGTCCGGATTCTTGTCGTCGATGACGATGCGCGGAATCTTGTCCGTGTCCTCGAGGCCGACGTTCGTCCAGTGCTTCCCGCCGTCCACGGACTTGTACACGCCGTTGCCGAACGACGCGTTGTTGCGCGGGTTCCCTTCACCGGTGCCGACGTATACGACATCCGGATTCGAGGGCGCGATGGCGATGGCGCCGATCGACAGCACGTCCTGATCGTCGAACAGCGTGTCGTACGTCGTGCCGCCGTCGGTGGTCTTGAAGATCCCGCCGTTCGCGCCGGACACGTAGAAGGTGTACGGCTCGCCCGGCACGCCGACGATCACCGAGACGCGACCGCCCTGATTCGCGGGGCCGATCGAGCGCCACGGCAATTGACGCAACAATGTCTCGCTCGGCTGCCCCTGCGCGAGCAGCGGCGGCGAGCCGAGCGCCACGCCGGCGGCGACACCGAGCGCGGCGAGGATGCATCTGACAACGACTGCGCGGTCTCTCATCATGTCGATGATCTCCCAGTGGGGAACGCTGTCGAACGGTCGATGGATGCGAAGCGACATCAGACGGCACGCGGCCCGCCCCTGGAGCACCGCTCCCTGGACGGGCCGCGTCGATCCTGCAAGGTGCTACACGCCGCGCGCGATCACTGCCCGCACGCGGGTTGCTGCGTGACGTTCGGGTTGGTCGCCCGCTCCGTCTTCGAGATCGGGAAGAGCGAACCCGGGCACGACATCGCATCCGACTCCGGCGTCCAGTTCGGCGACGTCTGGCCGAAGCGATACATGTCGTTCAGGCGCCGCCCCTGCAGATAGAGATTCACTCGACGCTCGTACTTCAGCAGCGAGTCGGCGGCAATCTGTCCGCTGTACGGCGTGAGATTGTCGAGCGCTCGCAGCTGGTTGATGGCGGTTGTGAAGCCCGCCACGTTGCCCGACGCCAGACTGTCCTCGGCCATGATCAGCAGCATCGCGCGGCCGCTCGTCACGGTGATCGGCGCGCGGCTCTTCGCCGAGGCGAACTCCTGCACCAGACTAGCGATCACGGGATCGGGGACGTTGTCGATCGGGTCCATGAGCGCGACCGCGACCGTGTTCGTCTTGTAGTTGTACGTCGCCACACTGGGGCTGAACGCGATCTCGTGGCGGTTGTTCATGCACGACGAGAACGAGCAGTTCCCGAAGCCGAGCTCGCCGGCATCCATGGTCAGCTGGAAGCGGTACGGCGCGCCAAGGAGCGTGAGCGCCGAGTCCGCATCCGCGGCCGCGCCCGCATTCGCCACCAGTCCGTTGGCCGGCGTCGTGCCCGATGGGTTGAGCAGCTGCCAGATGGACTTGTCGAACTGTGCCCGCGCCCGAATGGCGTACAGCTGCCCCTTCAGCTCGGAGGCGATCCCCTGCACCGCCAACCCGCGAGTGGTCGCGGCCACCGCCGAGTCGTAGAGCGTCACCATGTTCGCGGGCCCGACCGGCGGCCCTGCCGTCCGCTCGTCCGACGAGATCACGAAGTCGTCGTACATGTTCGCGATGTGGTCGTAGAGGAGGCCGTCGAACAGGTTGGCCCGGGCGAGCTGCGTGGGGTCGGTGAGCACGCCCTGCTGCTGGAACTGTTCGAGCCGGTTCACCGTCGAGTTCGCGGTCCAGCGGGCGGGATTCACGGCGAAGTCCGCGTCATCCGAGAACTCGTTGTACGGGTTGCGGACGAACCCCGTGTTGATCTGATGCATCCCGTCGAGCGAGCCGGTCCACGCAATGTTGTCGCTCGCGGACTCGAGGTACACGTTCGACATGTTCAGCGCCTCGGTGGTCAGCGCGACCACGCCGTTCACCTCGGCTTCGGCCGCCGCCGGATTATCGAGGGCGTCCGCGTTCACGTTGTTCGGGTTGCTGACATCCAGGATGTGGCATCCGGCACAGAGCGCCACGACGGCGAGCGCCGCACCGGCACGCGCCGCACCGCGTCGCGATCTGCCGCACGCCACGATGTGTGCGATGGTCTGTTGCATGTGCATGGCGGATTTCCCTCAGTAGCCGATGTGGACGGAGAGCATGAAGGTGCGGGGGATCGGCAGACTGTAGGCATCCACCGCGTCGAGGTAGTTGTTGTCGACGCCGCCTTGCGAGCTGATCCCCTGGACGTTCGCTTCGGGGTCCGCGCCGTAGTACTTCGTCCAGAGCAGGAGATTGCGCGCCGCGAACGTGAACGACAGATCGCGCGCGCCGATGCGGCCGGCGAGCGACGACGGCGCCGTATACGTCAGGCTCACCTCACGCCACCGGATGAAGTCGCCGTTGCCGTTCTGGTTCACACCGTCGTACGGTGACAACGCGACGAGGTTCAGCCACTCCTTTGCCGCGCCGAGCCGCTGATCCGCGGTGCTCGCCGGATTCTCCAGCGTCGCCTCCGTCTGCGAGGAGACCATCAGGTTCCGCCCGATGCTCGGGTGCGCCTGACGGAACGCATCCGTGAGATCGGTGATGGTGTAGTTCCCCGCCTTGTACTCGAACAGCGTCTGAATCTTCCAGTGCTTCAGGAAGGTGACGTCCCCGCCGAAGCCGCCGTTCCAGTCGGGGTACGGCTTGCCGAGGTAGTTGCTGAGGCGATCGCCGCAGTCCTTGTAACCGGCGCTCGTCGTCGGCAGCCCGCACGCATCGTTCGCGAGGAGCGGCTTGAGCGCGGAGGGGTCGGTCGGGCCGCCGAGCGCGGCCTTCAGCTGATCCTCGGTGTCCGGAACGCCATCCTTGTTCAGGTCGTACGGGAGCTGACCGGGCTGCAGACACAGGTTCTGAGCCGCGAGCGATGCGCCCTGCGCCGCGTTGTACGAGCTGCACGGCGCCATGATCTTCGCGCCGAAGAGCGTGCCCGGCGCATACCCTTGCTTCAGGTAGTTGCGGTAGCGGATGTAGCTGCCGCCCACCTTGATCGGCTGCGCGCCGCCCATGTCCGTGATCTTCTGCCAGATGTAGGCGCCGTTCGCGAACAGGTTCACCGAGAGATTCGCCTTGTTCACCACGTACGCCGAGGCGCTGAGCTCGACGCCGTGCGCCTTCATCTGTCCGATGTTCGTGAGCTGCGGGGACGTGAAACCGCCCGAGATCGCGTACTGCTTCGCCACGAGCGCATCGTTCAACGTGCGGTTCCAGTACGTCGCCGACAGACTCGCGCGATTGGCGAAGAGGCCAAGCTCGGCGCCGCCTTCGAGCTCGGTGGCGACTTCCGGGCGCAGATCCGGGTTCCCGAGGTTGTCGGGAATGAGTCCGCCGCCGTACGTGCTCGGAAGCGAACCGTAGGTCGTGAACTTGTCGAACGCGCCAGGCTGGCGGCCGGCCTTGCCGAGCGCGGCGCGCAGGCGCAGCGACGACAGCAGCGTGCTGTGCCAGCTCGAGAGGTCACTCGGCACGACGGAGACGCTCACCTTGGGGTAGAGCACGCCGCCCGCACTCTGACCGAACGCGCTGTTGTAGTCGTAGCGCGCGCCGCCGGTGACGAACACCCAATTGTCGTAGCCCAATTGCTCCTGCGCGAAGAAGCCGGCGTTCACCTTCTTCACGCGCGATTCGAACACGTTCGGTGCATTGCCCGCGCCGATGATCTGCAGCCCCGGCCCCGGGAAGTTCGCATCCGAGCCGCCATCGTTGTCGCGATCCTCGATGAAGCCCTGCATCCCGGCGGTGAACACGGAATTGAACTCGCTCGTCAGATCGCGATTCCAGTTCGCGTTCAGATCGAGCGTGACGTTCTGCGTGTTCAGGTGGTTGACGCTGCGCGCCCCTTCCGGGTCGTAGCCCGTGAACTGGTCCACCGCGCGCCCGAACGGCACGTAGTTCGTCGCGAGCACGTTCGTGTTGTCGAGCCCGATGGTGCCGTTGATGGTGAGCTCGGTCCACGGCGTGTAGCGCGCGGTCACGGCGCCGTTGAAGTGCCGATCCTCCTGGATGTTCTGGTTGATCAGCGCTTCGCGGATCGTGTAGAACGCGGTGTTGCCGTACGGGTTGCCGCCCTTCGCGCACGTGAACGGCGCGATGATGTTCTGGAACGACGGCCGGCCCTGATCATCCAGGCAGTAGCCGCGCTCCGGCTTGGCGTAGCGGGCGAGTGCGTACGGGGACGTGATGCTGTTGTGCCCGTCCGGCGACTCGACGTGCCCCTGCTGATAGAAGGAGCGGAAGTTGAGGTGGAAGTTGTCACGCAGGAACAGGTCGAGGTTCGCCGTCGCCTGGTACATGCGCTGCATGTCCTGCGTCAGGCTCCCCGGAAAGCGCTTCCCCGTGAACGGGCCGTCGGTGTTGTTGTAGCGGCCGGAGACGTAGTACGACACCTGCTGCGCGCCGCCGCTCACCGATGCGCTCAGCTGATCGCCGTGCCCGGTCTGGTAGAGCTGATTGATCACCGGCACGCTGAACGGCACGAAGGGCGTGATCTTCATCCCCGTGAGAATGCTCAGCGAATCCGCCTGCGTCTGCGTGCGGGCGAAGCCGGCGTTCGGCGCGATGGAGTTGGGCATCGAGATCTCGGACCGCGAGTAGTCGACGTTCCACCGCGGGCTCCCCGGCGTCCCCTTCTTGGTGAAGATCTGGATGACACCGTTCGACGCCTCGGTGCCGTAGAGCGTGGCGGCCGCCGCGCCCTTCAGGATCTCGATGTGATCGATGCTGCTCGGATCGATGTCATCGAGCCGCGAGACGGTGGCGCCGCCGTTCCCCGACGAGCCGCCGTTGTCCACGCGGACGCCGTCGATGTAGATGATGGGTTCGTTGGACTGCGAGAGACTCGCGTTCCCGCGAATGCGGATGCGCGCGCCTTCACCCGTGACGCCGCTGCTTGGCACCATGCTCACGCCCGGGACGCGCCCCTGCAACACTTCGTCGGCATTGCGAATGGGCGCGTTCTTCAGGGACGTGACGTCGACCTTGGCGACGGTATTGCCGAGCTTCTTCTCCTGCACCGCGCCGCCGGTGCCGGTCACGACGACGTCGCTCAGCGTGACGGCGGACTGTGCGAGCGCGAAGTCGACGGTCGTCGTCTGGCCCGCGGTGATCGTCGCGTTCTTCGTGACCTGCGCGTAGCCGATGAGCCGTGCCTGGATCTGTACGCTGCCGGCGGGGACGCCCGCGATGTGGTACTTGCCATCGGGGTTCACCATGGCGCCGAGCCGGGTACCGACCACGAACACCTGCGCGCTGCCGAGCGGCGCGTGCGTGCTGGCATCGGTGATCGTCCCTTCGATCACGCCCGTGGTCGCCTGCGCCGCGACCGGTCGTGCTCGAGCTGCCAGCGCCATCACGGCGCCGGCGGCGATCAGTGTGGCTTCCCAACGAACCAACCCTCTCATGCCGCCTCCTGGTACTGGTAGACGTGGACCGTGTGGATCCTCCAAGGAGCCCGGCGTGCACCGCTCTGCGCCGGGCACAATACGGATGCGACGGGTGCGACAGGACGTGCGGGGCCGACTGCGGACGGCGGGTGGGGCGTGGAGCGTGCTAGTGTGTGGACGCGGAATCCGAGCGAGTCGTCGAGCAGTCGGTCGGGGTGCAACGAAGGTGCGACGGGACTGCGTGCGGCTGGATTGATGGGATACAATATCCGGCCCGACCGAGAACACTGTCAAGAAGCGTGTGACACGTCGCGGAATCCGGAACAGACGGCGTCGTCCACCTCACCCCGCCGCCGCGTGGCTATCTTACATCGATGGCTGATGTCTCCCCCACGCCGGCGGCGCGCGATCCCCGAGCCACTCACGCATCGGCCCGCACCCGCCGGCGATTCGATGCACTCATCTCGCTGCTCCATCGCGTGGCGGAGTCCGGCTGGTCACGCTCGGCCGTGCTCGCTTGGGGATTCATCAACGGCGCGATCGTCCCGGGCCCGAGCGATGCGCTCCTCGTCGGCCTCGGGCTCGCGCATCCCACGCGCGTGTACGCCTTCGCCTGGTGGGGAACCGTCGGCGCCGCACTCGGCGGCTTCGTCGCCTACGCCATCGGCGCGTTCGCGTTCACGCAGGTGGGGATTCCGCTGCTCGGCCTCTTCGGTGTGACACCGGACGCGCTCGCATCGCTGCACGCGTGGTTCGCGAGCAAGGGGTGGATCGTCGTCGTCCTCGGCTCGCTCCCGCTCGCCTCGCCCAAGGTGGTGTCCATCGCGGCGGGCGGATTCGGCGTGCCCTTCCTCTCCTTCGGGCTCGCGCTCTCCGCGACACGCCTCGTCCGCTTCATGATCGAGGCGACGATCCTCTACTTCGCGGGCTCGCGTCTCATCTCGTGGGTGGAGAAGAAGCTCGGCCGCCCGCTCATCCCCGCGCGCTGACCGCGCCGTAGGGCACGATCCCGCGCGCCACGTGCACGGGGATCCCCCCGTTCCGCGTGCGGAGCACCACGTCGAGATCCATCCGCAGCTGCGCATCCAGCCGCGCATCGGCGGAGAGCAGCGCGAGCGTCCACCCCGCGCACACGCGGCGCGCGACGTTGCCGAGCTGCGCGTAGAGATTGCGCAGCCGATCGACGTCGCCCACGCGCACGCCGTACGGCGGATTCGTCACGAGCCAGCCAAGCGCCGCGGGCGGCGTGACGCGCGAGAGCGCGACGGCGGAGAAGGCGATGTCGCCGAGCACGCCCGCGCGCTCCGCGTTCGCCGTCGCCGCGTCGATCGCGCCCGCGTCGCGATCGGACCCCTGGATGGGCGCGGGCGCCGAAGGGGCAATCCCCGCGCGCGCGTCGTCGAGCGTCCGCTGCCACACCGCGGCATCGAAGGTCGGCCACTGCATGAACGCGAACCTGCGCCCGAGTCCCGGCGGGATGCGGCGCGCGATGAGCGCGCCCTCGATGGGAATCGTGCCGGCGCCGCACAGCGGATCGATGAGCGGCGCATCGCTCACCCATCCACTCGCGGCGAGCACCGCGGCGGCGAGCGTCTCGCGCAGCGGCGCCTTCGCCGTCGCGAGCCGGTAGCCGCGCATGTGCAGGAGCGCCCCCGAGCTGTCGGCGCTCACCGTGCACACATCGTGGAAGATCCGCACGATGACGAGCTGCGCGCCCGCCGCCTCCTCGCCACCCGACTCGGGCTCGCGCGCGGTGGTGTCGATCGCGGCCGGGAGCCCGGTGCGCGACTCGATCACGCGCGCGATGCGCTCCGCCACCGCATCCGAGTGATAGAGCCGCGACTTCCGGCACGTCACGCGCAGCCGCACGGCACGCCCCGCGCCGATGAACCGCTCCCACGGCAGCTGCTGCGCGCGCCGCTCGAGCTCGCCGAACGCGCGCGCATGAAACTCGCCCACGCGCACGATCACGCGGCTCGCCGTGCGCGACCACAGGTTCGCGCGATACAGGGCTTCGAGTGAGCCGGTGAAGGCGACGCCGCCCGGCTCCACCGCATCCGCCGTGATCCCCAGCGCGCGCAGCTCCTCGGCGGTGATCGGCGCGACACCGGGCGCCGTGACGGCGAACGACTCGAACGTGGAAGGCGCTATCGATGCCGCGGTGCGGCGCGCGCGCGGGCTATCGACCATTCCGCCGCGCGGCGCGCGCCCCGCCCTGTCGCTTCGCGGCCGGCGTCCCCGAGACGCCGTCGACATCGAGCAGCTGCCAGAGGTACCACGAGGCGATGGTGCAGTACGGCGTCCACGCGCGGCCGAGCTTCCGGATGCGCGCATCGCTCGGCAGCGCGCGCAACCCGTACGCGCGCTGAATCCCCTTGCGGATCCCGAGGTCCAGCTCGGGGAGCACATCGGGGCGGCCGAGTCGGAACATCAGGAACATCTGCGCGGTCCATCGACCGACGCCCTTCACGCACGTGAGGGCATCGATGATCTCCGCATCGGAGAGCTCGTGCAGCGTGTCGATGGGGATCTCGCCCGCGCTGGCCTTCCGCGCGAGATCCATGAGGTACGCGATCTTCTGTCGCGAGAGACCGGCCGCGCGCAGCGTGGGCTCCGGCGTGTCGAGCAACTCCGCGGGCGATGGCGCGCGGCCGCCGTAGATCCCGAGCACCCGGGTGTAGATGGTGTGCGCCGCGCTCCCCGAGAGCTGCTGATACACGATCGATCGCGCGACCGCGTCGAAGTGCGTCCCCTCGGCGCGCGGCGTGAAGCGGCACGTGCCGACGCGCTCGATCACGCGTGCCAGCGTGGGGTCCGCGCGCTTGAGATGATTGACGGCCTTGCGATGCATGCGGGGAATCTAATCGTCCGGGCTGGAGGCAGTGGTGCGGAGCGCCGCGACGAGCGCGCGGTGCAAGCGTGCGCCATCGATGGGCAACGTGAGCCACTGGATGCCGTGCACATCGGCCATCGCCTCGAGCTCGCTCCGCGCGCGCGCCGGGCCGAACACGATGACGGCAGCCCCCGCCTCGGAGGCTGCCGTATAGAAGGTGTCGCTCGCTGCCGCCGCGTGATCGCGGTCGAGGAGCACCACGCGCGGGCGCAACCTCATGACTGCGGCGGCGGGTGTCTCGCTGCGTCGTGGATACCGCGGTGTGAGCCCCTCGAGCTCGAGGAGAGACAGCATCAACGCCGCGACGACGGCGTCATCCGAGCAGACCAGCGCGGAGTGGTGCGCGAACGAGCGTGAAGGCCGTTGTGCTGGCGACATGGGGGACGAACCGACATCTGGCGGCCGCGTGCGGGCCGAATTGCTCATCCAGATCATCGTCGGCGCGCAAGCAGCGCGCCGCGGTGCCCCTTGACGACCAAAACCGCACCACGGACATTAGGCGTCGACGATGCAACGTGCACAGCGATGTAACGTCCAGATGCAACGTACAGTAGAGCCGCGCACGGGTTGGCTCCTTTATCGTACGCTCGATTAACTGAAACCGCGTACCATGTCAGACCGGACCGACATCAAGGATATCCCCGGCGCGATCACTGACGAGACTCTCGAAGCGATTCGCGATGCCCTGGAGCTGCAACTCCTGGCGAGCGGCTACCTGCACCGTGCCCTGCGCATGCTCTCGCGCGAGGCCCACGCGAAGGCGTTGCACGCGGAGCAGGTGCTGGCCGCCCTCAAGCAGCTCTGGTACTCACTCCCCGACGTCCAGCGGGCACGAAGCCCCGAAGCGCAAGCGCGCGCGCTCGAGTCGGTCATCGCGACGTGTATCAACGAGTACTATCGCGCGTGATGAGCCTTCATGTCCGCTCTGCCAGTCCTCGTCATCGCGACTGACATCGTCATCGGTGCGCTGCTCGCCTCACTGGCCGAGCTGGCGGGCTACACGCCGGTGTTCCCCGCGCTGACAGAGCGGCCGCTGGAAGCGATCACGCGCCTCCGCCCGCCACTCGTCCTGCTCGACTGCGATCACGACCTCGCCTGTGAAGACGAGGCGTACGCGCGTGCGGCGGAGACGGGGAGCCGGATCATCCTCTTCACCGCGAGCTCGACGCTCGAGGACGCCGAACGGATGGCGGCGCAGCGCGGCGTCACGTCGTTCGCGTTCCCCATTCATTATCAGGAGTTCGCGCGCCGGCTGCGGTCGGCGATGGAGTCCTGAGTCAGTCGGACTCGCGCTCCAGATACCGCGCCACCATCACGACATCGTCGATGAACTCGCGCTCCGCCTGCGCTCTGGCGTCGGGCGGCGTACGAAGGACCGACGAGGGATGCACGGTGGCGATCACGATGGGTCCGAGCGGCGAGGGCATGGGCTTCCCCCGCTCCTTGGTGACGCGGAAGTCCTTCCCCAGCAGCGACTGCGCCGCGGTGGCGCCGAGGCAGACGATGACGCGCGGCTTCACGAGCGTGATCTCCGCTTCCAGCCACGGACGACACGCGCGAATCTCGGTGTCGTTCGGCTTCTTGTGAATGCGCCGTTTGCCGCGCGCGCCGCGCACCCACTTGAAGTGCTTCACGGCGTTGGTGACGTAGACGTCCGCGCGATCGATCCCCGCCTCGCGCAGCGCGGTATCGAGCAGGCGACCCGAGGGACCGACGAACGGCGCGCCCTCGCGGTCCTCGACATCCCCCGGCTGCTCGCCCACGAACATGAGCTTGGCGCGCGGCGGCCCCTCGCCGAACACGGTCTGCGTGCCGCTCGCCCACAGGTCGCACGCGTGGCAGTCGGCCGCCGCCGCGCGCACCTTCGCCAGCGTCGGGTGCGGCGGGATCAACTCGGCGGCCGAGACGGCGGGCGCGGCCTTCACATCAGTCGTCCTGCGGCTTGGGGCGCGAGTCGAAGTCGCCCGCATCGCCGAACGGCACCTGGTAGTCGGAGCGGCTCTTGTGGCGATCCTCGAGGCTCTTGATCAGGCGATTCTTGTCGCTGTTCTTGTCCGCCTCGTCGTGCTGCTGCCGCCCCTCGTAGAGATGATGGCCGCCGATCCGCGGCCCCGTATCGGCGCACGGCTCTTCGTGCGGCCCCGACTCGAGCTCCTCTTCAATGCGATGCTCGGTCTTCGGACCGTGCTGTCCTTCCGCGTGATCCTGCGCGCCCTTCTGATGTCCCTTGGCTTGCGCCATCTGCTGCACTCCCACTGTTGATGCATCGGGTCGGCCGAGCCGCGCCACGCCATGCGCATCGCGGCCCGGATGAGAACCCATACGGCGGGCAAGCCACATGCCGGGCGCCGCTTCGCTATAATGAAAGAGACCGCGTATCGAGTCCGGGGCGCGTTCGTCTTCCCCATGAGACCGTCGCCGGTCGTCCACCTCGATCAACCCATGAAACAACTCGTTCAGTATTTTTTGCGGGGGCTCGTCGTCACTGCGCCCGTCGCCATCACGCTCTACGTGTGCTGGGCGATGTTCACGCGCATCGACGGACTGCTCGGCCTACCGATCCCCGGCGCCGGACTCGTCGTCACCGTGATCCTCATCACGCTCGTCGGCGTGCTCGCGTCGAACCTGCTCACGCAAGGGATCGTGAGCGCCGTGGAAGGGCTGCTCGGACGACTTCCGTTCGTGCGACTCCTGTATTCATCCACCAAGGACCTGCTCAACGCCTTCGTCGGCGAGAAGCGGCGCTTCGACCGCCCGGTGGCCGTGCGCCTCTCGGCCGATGGCGGCGCGCTGATGCTTGGCTTCGTGACGCAGCAGGCGCTCGACGCGCTGGGCCTGCCGGGCTACGTCGCCGTCTACCTGCCGCAGGCGTACAACTTCGGCGGCAACCTGGTCGTCTTCACTACGAGCCAGGTGCAGCCGATCCCGGCGGAGAGCGCGGACCTGATGGCGTTCATCATCTCGGGCGGCGTGGCCGACGCGGTGCTTTCGGCGCCCTCCGGATCGCGCGTTGTCCAGCCGGTCAGCCCAGTCTAGCTTTAGTTTTGCAATACCTCCATGCATGACCACCTTCGATCAGCCGCCTTCACGCGGCTGCCGTGATACTTCGTCGTTCTGTCAATGTCATCTAGCGAAGCGCCTACGGCGCGCGATTCGCAACCCGAATCCGCCGCCGCCATTACACAACTGCCCATCTCTCCGTCTCTGGACCCTGCGCTCGAGCATCTCCGCCTACCCAAGCAGGGGCAGACGATCGCGCTCAACCGCCGGATCGTCTTCATCAGCGCCATTGCGATCCTGGTGGGGTTCGTCTCCGGGATCGTCGCGAAGCTCCTTCTCGACCTGATCGCACTGATCACGAGCGTCTCGTTCTACGGGACGTTCTCCCTCGGCGACAGCTCCCCGGTCCATTCGCCGTACGCTCTGGCGCTGATCTTCGCGCCGATCGTCGGCGGCGTGCTCGTGGGGCTCATCGCGCGGTACGGCTCGTCCGCGATCCGCGGGGATGGCATTCCGGAAGTCATGGAGCAGGTGCTCTATAATGAGAGCCGGGTGCCGCCCCTGGTGGCGTTGCTCAAGCCCATCGCGTCAGCGATCACGATCGGTTCCGGTGGGCCGTTCGGCGCGGAGGGACCGATCATCGCCACCGGCGGCGCGTTCGGCTCGCTCATCGGGCAGTTCCTGCGCACGACCAGCGACGAGCGGAAGATCCTGCTCTCCGCCGGCGCCGCGGGTGGACTGGCGGCGATCTTCGGAACCCCGGTGGCCGCTGTGCTGCTCGCCATCGAGGTGCTCCTCTTCGAGTATCGCGCACGCTCGCTCATCCCCGTGTCGCTTGCCGTCGCCACGGCTATGGCGATGCACCTCGCCCTCATCGGCTCGGAGCCGATCTTCGCGATGCCCAACATCACGGAGCCGGGCGGCACAGCGCTCGCCATCTACACGGTGCTCGGTGGGATCGTGGGGCTCGCATCCGTGTACGTCACGCGCGCCGTGTACTGGGCGGAAGAGGCGTTCGAGCATCTCCCCATCCACTGGATGTGGTGGCCAGCGCTCGGCGCGGTGGTGGTGGGCGTCATCGGGTTCGCGGATCCGCGGACGCTGGGCGTGGGCTACGACAACATCCGCAACATCCTCTCCGGCGATGTGCTCGGCACCTCGCTCATGATACTCGTCATCCTCAAAGCGATCAGCTGGATCATCGCGCTGGGAAGCGGCACGGCCGGTGGTACGCTCGCCCCGTTGTTCACGCTTGGCGGCGGGCTCGGTGCGCTGCTCGGCGTGATGGCGAGCGCGATCGCGCCATCGATGGGCATCGACATCCGCATCGCGGCGCTTGTGGGAATGGCCGCCATGTTCGCGGGTGCCTCGCGGGCGCTCCTCACCTCGGTGGTGTTCGCGTTCGAGGCGACACGGCAGCCGCTGGGGCTGCTCCCGCTCCTCGGCGGTGGGACGGCGGCGTACCTCGTTTCGCTATTCATGATGCGTGGGACGATCATGACCGAGAAGCTCATACGGCGCGGCAATCGTATCCCGTCCGAGTACGAGGCGGACTTCCTCGATCAGGTGCTGGTGCGCGAGATCGAGTCGAAGGAGGTCATCGCCCTCCAGGCCGATGACCCCGTCGAGGAGGTGCGCGACTGGATCGCGGCGCGTGCGCCGGGTTCCGAGCACCAGGGCTACCCGGTCGTGAACGCCGAGGCACAGCTCATCGGCGTCGTCACGCGGCGCGACCTGCTGGATGTCGACCTGCCGATCACGAGCATCGTGCACGAGCTCATCAAGCGCTCGCCTGTGGTCATCTTCGAGGACAACTCGCTGCGTGAGGCGGCCGACCAGATGGTGCGCGAGAACGTGGGGCGACTCCCAATCGTGGCGCGCGATAATCCGCGGCACTTGCTCGGGATCATCACCCGCAGCGACGTGCTCGGTGCGCACAAGCGCCGGATGCGGCTGGCCAACCGGGCGCAGCGCAGCATCGTGTTCGGGCAGATGCGCGGTATGCGAGCGAGGAAGGCGAACGCGTAAGCCGCCCGCCTTCGTGGCGTGGCGCCTGGCGCCACGCCACGAAGGCGTCGTAACGCCCGAACACAATCGGACGCGATGACCTAGCGCTACGCCCACAATGCCGTCGCGCTCGAGCCGCCCGGTACGCGACATGCCTTGTTCTAGCAACGGGGCATGCGTACGTTGCGGATGAGCGCCGGTGAGCAGCCCGATTGGCTGTCCTTGTCCGGCAGCCGCACTCGGCGCCCAGTGCCCGCTGTTTCTTTCACGGTGGTCGCCGATGAACGCTTCGCGTTACACGGCAACCCAGCGCGATCGCTGGGATCGGGGGACTCTCTCCAGTGTCTAATGACACAGGGGTGAGAATTCCCTTCTGGGATCGTGTGCGCCTGCTCGCGCTCCATTCCGTGCAGACCCGCGGCTCGAGGCGCACACGATCGCGCTCGAACAGGCCGCCCCGTCAGACCGCCGCACGCACCGCTCCCCGCACGTCGGCCGCTGAATTGCCGACGTCCGCCGCCGAGGTCGAGAGCCTCCCCGTCGCGCCGTCGCTGGAGCCCGCCCTCGAGCAACTCCGCCTCCCTCCCACGGGAGAGACGGTCGAGAGCAATCGCCGCATCCTCATCCTGAGCGGCATCGCCATTCTGATCGGGCTCGCGTCCGGCGTCATCGCGAAGCTCCTCGTCGCCCTGATCGATCTCGTCACCAACATCTCGTTCTTCGGGCTGTTCTCGTTCAGCTTCAATTCGCCATCGCGGACGCCGCTCGGCCCCTGGATCATCATCATCCCGGTGATCGGCGGGGTGATCGTGGGGATCATGGCGCGCTACGGCTCGGCCGCGATTCGCGGACACGGGATCCCGGAAGCGATGGAGCAGGTGCTGTACAACGAGAGCCGCGTGCCGGCGCGCGTGACGCTGCTCAAGCCCATCTCTTCGGCCTTCGCGATCGGGACCGGCGGCCCGTTCGGCGCGGAGGGACCGATCATCGCCACCGGCGGCGCGTTTGGCTCGCTCATCGGGCAGTTCATGTGGACGACGCCCAACGAGCGAAAGACGCTGCTCGCCGCGGGCGCGGCGGGCGGGATGGCGGCGATCTTCGGGAGCCCGGTCTCCGCCGTGCTGATGGCCATCGAGCTCCTGCTGTTCGAGTATCGCGCGCGCTCGCTCATCCCGGTATCGCTCGCCGCGGCGGCGGCGATGGCGGTACGACTGGTGTTGCTCGGCACGGAGCCGGTGTTCGCGATGCCCGATATCGCTGAGCCCGGCGGCGTCGCACTGGCCTTCTACACGGTGCTCGGTGCGGTCATCGGACTCGCCGCCGTCTACGTCACGCGCGCCGTGTACTGGGCGGAGGACATGTTCCGCCGCATCCCGGTGCACTGGATGTGGTGGCCGGCGCTCGGCGGCCTCGTCGTGGGGATCGTCGGCTTCGCGGATCCGCGGACGCTGGGTGTGGGCTACGACAACATCCGCAACATCCTCTCCGGCGATGTGCTCGGCACCTCGCTCATGCTGCTCG
>DASVCF010000105.1:0-7221 GCA_036381735.1 Gemmatimonadaceae bacterium
AACACTCGACTCTGACCCCTTTGATCCACTCATGGCTACTCACCGCCCAGAGCCCAAAGCTCAAAGCCGCCAGTCTCCACCCTATCTTTCTCGTCATGTCCCATCCCCCGCTTCCGCGCCGGACGCAGCGGCGTCATCCGGCGGCGCCCGAGGAGGCGCCGTCGTGGAAGGAGCGCGTGCACGCGCTGCGCTACGTGCCGCCGCTCGTCAAGCTCGTGTGGCAGGCGCATGCGGGGTACACGGTCACGATGGCCGTGCTCCGACTGGCGCGCGCGTTCGTCCCGGTTGCCACGCTGTGGGTTGGGAAGCTCATCATCGATGCGGTGGTGCAGGGGCAGCGCGGGCACACGAACTTTCCGTATCTGTGGAAGCTCGTCGTGCTCGAGATCGCGATCGTGCTCGCGGGGGAGGCATTGGCACGGGTCTCCACGCTCGTGGAGAGTCTGCTCGGCGATCTCTTCTCGAATCTCACGAGCGTGCGGCTCATGGAGCATGCGGCGACGCTCGACCTGGAACGGTTCGAGGATCCGGCGTTCTACGATCAGCTCGAACGGGCGCGGCGGCAGACGGTGGGACGCATCGGCCTTCTGTCGCAACTGCTGGGGATGGGGCAGGACATTCTGACGCTCGCATCGCTGGGGACGGCGCTCTTCGTGTACAGTCCGTGGCTGCTCGTGCTGCTCGCCGTCGCCGTGATGCCGAGCTTCCTGGGCGAGACGCACTTCGCGTCGCTCGAGTATTCGCTCTTGTATCGATGGACGCCGGAGCGTCGGCAGCTGGACTATCTGCGCTACCTGGGCGCGAGCGACAAGACGGCGAAGGAAGTGCAGATGTTCGGGCTCGCGCCGTGGCTCGTGGAGCGCTATCGCGTGCTCTCCGACCGCTTCTACGAGGAGAACAAGCGGCTCTCGGTGCGGAAGGCGATCGTCGGGACCGCGCTCTCGCTGTTCGGCACGCTCGGCTACTACGCGGCGTACGTCATCATCCTCATCCGCGCGATGCGTGGGGCGATCACCATCGGCTCGCTCACCTTTCTGGCCGCATCGTTCGCGCGGAGCCGAGACATCATCCAGCGAATATTGTTGACGGCGAGCAGCGTGTACGAGCAGAGCCTGTACTTGAAAGATCTGTTCGAGTTCTTCGACGAGCGGCCGACGATCACATCACAGCCCGGCGCGCTCGAGGTGCCGGCGCCGATGCGGGACGGCTTCGTCTTCGACGACGTGGGCTTTCGCTATCCGGGGAGCGATCGGTGGGCGGTGCGACACGTGAGCTTCCGACTCCGTCCCGGCGAGCGTATCGCGTTCGTGGGGGAGAACGGGGCAGGGAAGACGACGCTCACCAAGCTGCTCGCGCGGCTGTACGATCCCACGGAAGGGAGGATCCTGCTCGACGGGGTGGACCTGCGCGAGTACGACCTTGCCTCGGTGCGGCGCGCGATCGGCGTGATCTTCCAGGACTTCGTGCGCTTCGACATGCGCTTCGATGAGAACATCGCGGTGGGCGAGATCGAGCAGACGCGTGAGTATCTAGGCGTTGATGCGCCGTACGGTGCGCCCTCGGACGGCAACGGCTCGGTTCCCGCGCCCATCGTCTCGGCCGCGGAGCAGTCGCTCGCGGCATCGCTGCTGCCGCGCTTCACCGACGGTTACCGTCAGATGCTCGGCCGCCGGTTCGACGGCGGCGTCGATCTCTCCGGCGGTGAATGGCAGAAGGTGGCGCTCGCGCGCGCCTACATGCGGAACGCGCAGGTGCTGATCCTCGACGAGCCCACGGCCGCGCTCGATGCGCGCGCGGAGTACGAGGTGTTTCTCCGATTCTCGGAGCTGGTCGCTGGGCGGATGGCGGTGCTCATCTCACACCGCTTCTCGACCGTACGGATGGCCGATCGCATCATCGTGCTCGAGCACGGCACGATCGTGGAGGAGGGGACGCACGAGCAGCTCGTCGCGCGCGGCGGCGTGTACGCGGAGTTGTTCGCGTTGCAGGCGGCGGGATATCGCTAGAGTGGGTCAGGAACGGCAGAAAGCAGAGAGCAGAACGCAGAGAGCAGAAGGCAGAGAGCTGTTCCTGCTTTCTGCTCTCTGCGTTCTGCTCTCGCCGTTCAGGCTTTTTCTGACCCACTGACCCACTGACCCACTCTCTCCTCGTCCCTCAGGAGTCTCGCGCTACTCGCCTCCACCATCCCTACCACTTCCTCCAGCGTCGTCAGCCCGCGGTCGCGCGCGTACCAGCGGCGGGTTTCGCGGTAGCGATCGGGCTTGGGGAGGGCGCGGCCTTCGCTGAGGACCCATTGCTGCAAGGGACGCGGACGCGGACCCCACCAGCCGTGCTCGTCGTAGTGGTCGTCGAGCAGGATGGCGATGGGAATGGAGCGCGACGTACCGCCGGTCAGATGGGTATCCATGAGATCCGGATTCGCGTCGCGCCCGAGGATGCGGCAGTCGAGGTTGGGCGCGAGCTCGGCGAGTCGCGCGATGACCGGGACGGTGTTCACGGCATCCCCGCACCAATCTTCGCTCAGGACGAGGAGGTGCCACGATCCCGGATGCGCGCTCACACGCTCGACGTACTCGTCGGGGACGTGGACGCGATCGGCGATGGCGCGCCAGAGCGCCTGGTTGGCGCGGGCGGCATCGAGGTACTCGTCGAACGTGGGGGCGTGCAGGTAGCGGCAGTGCAGCTCGGAATTCACTCCTCGCTCTTCAGGACGTATCCGCTGCCTCGCACGGTGTGGATGATCTGGCCGTGGCCGTTGTCGCCGAGCTTCTTGCGCAGGTAGTTGATGTAGACGTCGACGACGTTCGAGCTCGGACTCATCGGCTGCCTCCACACGTGCTCGAAGATGGCCTGCCGCGAGACGACACGGCCGGCGTTGCGCACGAGACACTCGAGGACCGCATAGCCCTTGCGGGAGAGCTCGATCAGTTCGCCGTCGCGCTCCACGCGGCGCTCGATGGGGTCGACGGTGAGGTTCCCCGCGCGCATGACGAGGCTCCCGGTGGCGATCGTGGCACGGCGGAGCAGCGCGCGCACGCGTGCCACGAGCTCGGGGTACTCGAACGGCTTGGGCAGGTAGTCGTCCGCACCGGCATCGAGCCCCGTCACGCGATCGGACACCGAGTTGCGCGCGGTGAGCATCAACACCGGTGCACGGAAGCCACGGGTGCGCAGCTCGCGAGCCACGTCGACACCGCTCCGCGTCGGGAGTCCGACGTCGAGGATCACGAGGTCGGGCTGGAGCTCGAGGGCGAGCTCGAGACCGGCGTCGCCGCTCTGGGCGCCGTCTACGGAGTAGCCTTCCTGATCGAGGATGCGGCGGAGGACGGCGAGTAGATCGGCGTCGTCTTCTACGATCAGGACGCGTGCACGGTCAGTGATGGGAGAAACGGCCATAGCGCACAATATCAAAGGCAAGGCGAGCGGCGTAAAGCGCCCCTTGAGCCGTGGAGTGTGGAGAGTTTTCTTTCCGCCGTGCTACGCGACCGTGTGACCCGGGGCCTCGAAGTGGGGCTGATTGCCGCGGCGACGACGACTGGGATGCTGCTCGGATTCGGACGGGCGCACGGCGCGATGTTCCGTCCGCTGAACGCGGTGGCCCACGTCGCGATCGGCAGCCGTGCGCTGTTCTTCGATCGGTTGTATCCATCGGTCACCTTGCTCGGTCTCGCGCTGCTCATCGCGGCACTCCTCGTCTGGGGAATCCTCTTCGCCGTCATCGCGTCGACCGTGCGTGGGCTCCGGCTGCTCATCCTCGCGACCGGATTCACGCTCCTCGTCTACTTCGTGAACGCCGGTCTGCTGCCGCCCCGCCTCCGGCCGGGCTTCGAGCTCACGCTGTCCGCGGCGGAGCTCGCGGCCGTGTACATCGTGCTGGCCGTGTCGTTCGCGGCGGCGCTCGCGCTCACCCGAAGAGTGGACGACCGGATATGACGCCACGAAACTCGCGAGTTTCGTGGATGCGTACTGTCGCAGTGTACATACGGTCTGTTGCAGTCTAACGGATGTAGGGCCGGCCCGTGAGGAACTTTCCCCATGGCACCGGGTTGCAGCGGGAAGAATGGGGCGTCGATCTACCGGCCCCGCTCTTGCTTGGAGCACTCGCAGGAAGCGCTCGATCCCGGGTGCGATGCGGCACCCATCACGTGCAACCTTTGTGGGAGGGAAGATGGAGTTCCTCGTGTTGGTCGAGGACGGCCCCGAAGAGCAGCCAGTGCTGGCGCGTGTCGATTCCATGCCCTCGCTGTCCGCCTCCGAGCCCCGGGCCCGGGATGTCGTGACGTTGTACGGCGTCCCCACACCCGAATCGGTGGCGATGGCGCTTGCGGCGGCGGTCGAAAGCCAGCGAACGGCGGGGAGCGACACGGCGGCCTTCCGTCACCTCGGCATCTGGCCCGAACGTGGCGCCCTTGGCGATGCGGCCTGGCGCGACGAATCGACCGGCGAGCTGATGGTGCGGAACCTCGATATTCCGCTCGAAGTGCTGAAAGGACTCGCGCACCAGCTGCTGTCGGAGTGCGGGTCGCTGATCCGGAGACTCGCCGCGGGTCTGGCCATGCCGGATTGGCCCGAAGGCGCATGGCGCGCCATCAACATCACGCTCAACCCCGTCATCGAGGAGACCCGCGCCGCGCGCTCGCGTCTCGATGGATTGCTCGATGTGTTCCGGGAAGCGCAGGGGTTGACCTACGAGTACGAGGGCGACTGAACGAACCCTGTCCCGTCAGAGGCCGCGGATCTACCGCGGATCGGGGGCTGCCACTCGGCGGCCCCCGTTGTTTTGGGAAAGGCAGTTTCGGCGGCCGCGGATAACGACAAGACGGAACCGCGGATTGGCGCGGAGGACCGTGGATACGGCAACTGCAACAGCAACAGCAACAGTAGCCGCGGATGACGCGGATGAAACGCGGATCGATCGGGACGGGGCGAGCACTCCGACCCGCCAGGGCCGAATGCTTTTTGTGGGGGTGCGCGGGGCGAGCCTCGAGCCCCGAGGGCGGCACCGAGGCGTACTACGGCTCGGCCCAGCGGCCGCACGAGGCGCACCTCGGCGACACCAGCGCTCGCCCGATCCCCCTACAAAGTCATTTCGGTCCTCGCGTCCCGAGCCGCTCCGTGGTCGCGATCGATCCGCGGTGATCCGCGGTTCATCCGCGTCATCCGCGTTCCGCCGTTGTCGTTGCGGTTGTCGTTGTCGTTGATCCGCGGCTCACCACGGCCCTCTGCGGCCGCGCGTCGTGGTTTGCTTTCCGCGGTCATCCGCGCCCGAGGACGGCGAGGACAGTGGCATCATCGACGGGCAGCGCCCATCCGCGGCTCTCGGCGGCCATCGCGCCGATGCGGGTGGGGAGTGCGTACTCGGCGACGCCGGCACGCGCTTTCTTGTCGGAGCGGGTCGCGGCGAGGATGCGTGAGCGGTCGAGGTCGGCGGGGCAGGTGGTTGGGAGGCACGCGCGTTCGGCGAGGCGACGGATCCGATCCGCGGTGCCAGCAGCGGCAAGGCCCAACGATTCGGCAATGGTGGCTTCGAGGACCATCCCGATCGCGATGGCTTCGCCGTGCAGGAGACGGAAGCCGCTCCCGGCTTCGATCGCGTGGCCCAACGTGTGGCCGAAGTTGAGTGTCTTGCGCAGGCCCATCTCGTGCTCGTCGCGGCGAACGACATCGGCCTTGATCTCGATGCTGCGCGTGATCGCGGCGTGCATCGCTGGGCCGGAGCGCTGCTCGAGCAGCGTGGGCATGTCGGTGCTGAGTCGCTCGAAGTAGGCGGCATCGGCGATCACGCCGTGCTTGATCGCCTCGGCCATCCCCGCGCGGAGCTCGGCGGCGGGGAGCGTGCGAAGCGCGTCGGGGTCGACGATGACCGCGGCGGGGTCGTGGAATGCGCCGACGAGATTCTTCCCCGCGGGCGTGTCGACGCCCGTTTTCCCGCCGATGGATGCATCGATCATCGCGAGCAGCGTCGTCGGGACCTGGATGAAGGGGATGCCGCGCATGAACGTCGCCGCGACGAAGCCGGCGAGGTCGCCCACGACACCGCCGCCGAGCGCGATGACGCACGCATCGCGTCCCACGCCGAGCGCGAGCATCTCGTCCGTCAGGCGCGCCCACGTCTCGCGCGTCTTGTGGGCTTCGCCCGATTCGATGGACAACACCGTCGGCCGATCGGCACCGAACGATGCGATGACACGCTCGGCGTGCGCGCGCGCCACGTTCGGATCGGTGATGAGCACGTACCGGTGCGCCGGCACGGTCCGGCGCGCGATGTCGCCCACTGTGTCGAGCGCGCCGGGTTCGACGAGGATGTCGTATGTGGGGAGCGAGATCCGGTTCACCAGGTGACCTCGGCCACGCCGGCGCGCGCGTTCGCGAGGCGCGCGAGCACGAAGAGGAGATCCGAGAGCCGGTTGAGATACGTGAGCACGATCGGCGGGACCTCGACCTCGTGTGACAGCGCGACCACTTTGCGCTCGGCGCGCCGACACACGGTACGGGCGACATGCAGCGCCGCGGCCTTCGGCGTGCCGCCGGGGAGGATGAATGCGCGGAGCGGTTCGAGCTCGGTCTCCGCGTGGTCGATCGCGGACTCGAGCTGCGCGATGCGCTCGTCGTCGATGCGCGCCTTCTCGAGCTGGCGCGTCATCTTCTCACGGTCGGGTGTGGCGAGGAGCGCGCCCAGGCTGAAGAGGTCGCGCTGCATGGGGGCGAGCAGCTCGTCTATCGCCGGCAGCGACTCGATCGATCGGGCAAAGCCGATGGCTGAATTGAGCTCATCGACGTCGCCGTACGCATCGACGCGCGCACTGTCCTTCGACACGCGCCCGCCGCCGAAGAGCCCGGTTTCCCCCCGGTCGCCGGTTCGGGTGTAGATCTTCATGACGGGAATGTACTGCGAGCGGGGCAGTGGGCAGTAGGTCAGTGAGTCAGTGAGTCAGTGGGTCAGTGGGCCAGTGGGTCAGAAGAGGCTCGTAGGGTGAGTGTGTCATCCCGAGTGCCAGTGTCATCCCGAGCGCAGCTTGGGATCTCGGCCAGCCCACGAGATCCCTCGCTGCGCTCGGGATGACACCATCGTTCGGGATGACACCCGTCGCTCGGATGCCTCCCGTCGGTTCCTCCCTTCTCTCTTCTCCCTCCTCCCTCCTCCCTCCTCCCTGCTGTTCTGACCCACTGATCCACTGACCCACTGACTCACTTCCATCCTCGTCCCCACACCTTCCCCCA
>DASVCF010000106.1:0-18429 GCA_036381735.1 Gemmatimonadaceae bacterium
AATCGACTCTGACCCCTTTGATCCCCCGACCAGCAGGGAGCCTCGGGCTCAAAACCCCACTCACAACCCACCACTCACAACCCACAGCGCCTCGACTTACCCCACACTCCGCACTGTCCCCACCTGGCTGATCTCGCGCAGGATGCTCGGCACCTGCGGCTTCTTCGTGTGACCCGCCCACACGGACAGGATGACGATCGCCGCGCCCACGATGATGAGGCCCACCGGACCGAGATCGAAGCGGCGACGGCCGATCCCCCACGCGAAGCCGAACACAAAGAGGGAGGCGCCAGCCGCCCACACGAAGATCAACGCAACCAGCATGTCATCTCCTTCGCCGCGATGGCGGAAGAAATCCGAAAGTCGACTCGAGAAGCGGGGGCGTGTGACACGCGGAAACCCGCTGGACGTGCAAATTCTCCGCCCAATTTATATCGACACCCATCTCACGTCTAATGCCCGTCGGATACGTGGCCCGCGTCGAATGCCAGCACGCGCCGAGCTTCCCGGTTCCTCCCGCATCCGCTACCTTTCTCGCATGCCCTCTCTCGCCGGTCTTGCCTGCCCGTGAAGATCGGCTTCATCACCCTCGGCTGCGATAAGAACACGGTCGACAGCGAGCGCGCGCTCGCCGAGCTGGTCGGTCGCGGTGCGCAGCACACCGCCGATCTCGATGAAGCCGACGTCATCGTCGTGAACACCTGCGGGTTCATCGACGCCGCCAAACAGGAATCCATCGACGCGATCGTCCAGGCGGGACGCCTGAAGTCCGATGGCTCCTGCCAGGCCGTCGTGGCCGTCGGGTGCATGGTGGAGCGCCACAAAGCCGAGCTCGCCGCCGAGCTCCCCGAGGTCGATCTCTTCCTCGGCACCTCCGAGATGCACCGCCTCGTTCCCGCGCTCGAGGAGCGCGGCGTGTTCGACGCGCCCGATCCGCTGCTGCAGCACCCGGGCGTCCGCCTCTATACCGGCGACCTGCCGCACGTGCGCTACCTCAAGGTGAGCGAGGGGTGCGATCACGGTTGCGCCTTCTGTGCGATTCCGCTCATGCGCGGAAAGCATCGCTCGTTCGCGCTCGACGACATCGTGCGCGAAGCGCAGCTGCTCGAGCTGCAGGGCGCGCGCGAGGTGAATCTCGTGGCGCAGGACCTCGCGCACTACGGCCGCGATCGGCGCGAGAGTGACGTGCGACTCCCCGAGCTCCTCGAGGCGCTCGTCGCCGAGACGTCGATCCCCTGGATCCGGATGCTGTACCTCTACTCGGCGGGGCTCACGCCGAGGCTGCTCGAGGTGATGGCGCGGGAGCCGCGTGTGCTGCCGTATCTCGACATGCCGATCCAGCACGCGTCGGACGACGTGCTGCAGCGTATGCGGCGCCCCGAGCGGGCGCACACGCTGCGCGAGAAGATCGCGCGCGTGCGCGAGGCGGTGCCGGACGTCGCCATTCGCACCACGTGCATCGTGGGGTTCCCCGGCGAGACCGACGAGGATTTCGCTCGCCTGCTCGACTTCCTGGAGGAGATCCGCTTCGAGCGTGTCGGCGCGTTCACGTATTCGCCGCAGGAAGGGACGCGGGCCGCCGCGCTCGATGACGATGTGCCGGAGTCGCTGAAGCTCGAGCGGCTGGAGCGACTCACCGAGCTGCAGCGCGCGATCACGGCCGAGCGGTACGAGCGGCAGGTGGGACGCGTGGTGAGCGCGATCGTGGACCGCGCGGCGGACGACGATGCGCCCGCGCAGGCGCGGGTGCTCTGGCAGGCCGACGACATCGACGGGATCACGTATCTGCACGGCGACGCGGCGCCAGGCTCGCTCGTGGATGTGGCGATCGACGAAGTGGTGGATGACTACGATTTCCGCGCGTCGATGGTGCGAATGCGCGAGAGCCCGATGCGCCCGCGCACCAACGGACGGCATCTGCCGGTGATGACCGGCATCGGCAACGCGAGCTACGGGCGGTCATGACGCGATCATCGGCAATCATGGCGCGAGGGAAGGCCGTCACGCCGGGTGGAGTGAATTCGCCGGTGCGTGCCTTCGGCGGTGTGGGTGGCGAGCCGTTCATCGTGGAGTGCGGATCGGGTGCATACATCCGCGACGTGGATGGCCGCGAATATCTGGACTTCGTGCTCTCGTGGGGGCCGCTCATCCTCGGCCACGCGCCGCCCGTGGTGCTCGAGGCGCTCGACCGCGCGATGCGCCGCGGCACGAGCTTCGGCATTCCCACGGAAGCGGAGGTCGAGCTCGCCGAGCTGATCCACGAACGGATGCCGCACCTCGAGATGCTGCGCTTCGTCTCCAGCGGGACCGAGGCGACGATGAGCGCCGTGCGGCTCGCACGCGCGGCAACCGGACGCGAGGCGATCCTCAAGTTCGACGGGTGCTATCACGGGCACGCGGACTCGTTCCTCGTGCGGGCCGGGTCGGGCGTCGCCACGCTCGGCCTGCCGAATTCGCCGGGCGTACCGAGCGCGCTCGCCGAGCTGACGCTCACCGCGCCGTTCAACGACATCGACGCGACGCGGCAGCTGGCGCTCGCACACGCGGATGCACTCGCGGCGATCATCGTCGAGCCGGTGGTGGGGAACGCGGGGTTCATCGCGCCCGATCCGGAGTTCCTGCAACAGCTGCGCGCGCTCGCGGACGAGACGGGTGCGCTCCTCATCTTCGACGAAGTGATGACCGGATTCCGCATCGCGCCCGGCGGCGCGCGCGAGCGGTTCGGCGTCACCGCCGATCTCACCACGCTCGGGAAGGTGATCGGCGGCGGATTGCCCGTCGCGGCGTTCGGCGGGAAGCGCGAGCTGATGGAGCTCATCGCCCCACAGGGACCCGTGTACCAGGCGGGGACGCTCTCCGGCAACCCATTGGCGATGGCGGCCGGGCTCGCCACGCTCACCATACTCACCCCCGAGCTACACCACACGATCGCGGCCCGTACGCAGCGGCTCGTGACGGGTCTGCGGCAGATCGCTGCGCGACTCGGCGTGCCATTCACCGCCGACCACGCGGGCACGATGTGGGGCTACTTCTTCCGCGCGGAGCCCGTGCGGTCGTTCACCGATGCCAAGACCGCCGATGCGAATCTCTTCACGCGTTTCTTTCACGCGGCGCTCGAACGCGGCGTGTACCTCGCGCCCTCGCGCTTCGAGTCGGCGTTCATGTCCTCCGCGCACGGCGATGCCGAAGTCGACCTCGCGTTGGAGCGGTTGGAGGATGCCATGCGTGCGGCCATCGGTGGGTAGGGGCGCACGGCAGGCAGCGCTCGCCAGTGTGCTGCTGGTGGCCGGCGCGTGCGTCGCGGGACGTCCTCGACCGGAGAGCTCCGTCTCGCCATCGAGCGGAGGCGGCCACATCGTCCGCATCGCGCTCGCGACCAACGCGGCGCGCGTGGTCCTCTCGGCCACAGGCGACTGGCAGTTGGAGAACGAAGGCGGCGCGCGGATGCAGCTACGCGCAAGCGACGCGTGGCCCATCTCGCGCGACGGCTCGTTCCTCTATGCCGCGGGGCCCGATGCCGACGGCGATGCGTCACGTGCCTCGGCGTTCACGGCGCGCAGTGCGAGCGACGGCGCCTTCATCACCGTCAACGGCAAGCGCTACCGCGGCGAAGTCCGCGTGACGCCCACCGACAGGGGCCTGCTCGTCGTGAACCGCGTGCCGGTGGAGGAGTATCTGCGCGGCGTCGTTCCGCTGGAGATCGGTGGACGCCGGCCCGATGAGCGGGCGGCGGTGGAAGCGCAGGCGGTCGCCGCCCGGAGCTACGCCTACAGCCACATGACCGACACCGCGTCGCGGTCATACGACATGGTCTCGACGACGATGGATCAGGTCTACGGCGGCGTGAGCGCCGAGACCTCGGCGTCGGACGCCGCGGTGGCGGAGACGGCGGGACTCGTGCTCACGTACGACGGCCGCATCATCAATGCACCGTATCATTCGACGTGCGGCGGGACGACCGCGTCGCCATCGGAAGTCTGGACCGACGGACACGACGAGCCATACCTCGTTCCCGTCAGCGATCGCATCCCGGGCACCAATCGCTACTATTGCGACATCTCGCCCACGTTCCACTGGACGCGCACGTACGACGCCGACGATCTCGCCACGGTGCTCGACCGGTACCTTCGTGCCTACGTCACCGTGTCGGGGCGCGTGGGCGCCGTGCGCCAGGTGAAGATCGACGGCCGGACGAAGTCCGGACGTGTGCGCGCGCTCACCATCACCACCGATCGGGGGCGCTACACGCTCCGCGGCAACGAGATTCGCTTCGTGATGCGGACGCCGGGCGGTGACGCGCTGCACAGCACATCGTTTTCCGTGAAGAGCCAGCGCGCGAAGGACGGACACGTCGCGCGGCTGACGCTCACCGGCTCGGGGAACGGTCACGGCATTGGCATGTGCCAGTGGGGGGCGATCGGGCGTGCGCGTGCCGGGCAGGATTACCGGAAGATCCTCTCCACGTACTACCCGGGAACCGTTCTCGCGCGCGTGGACTGATCGCATGTCGTTCGCTCTCGTTCCTTCACCAACAGGGTCATGACGCCACCCATTCGGATTGGAGTCGTCGGTGCAGGCGCGATCGCGCAGATCGCGCACCTTCCCGTGCTCGCGAAGATGCGAGGCACCGAGCTCGTCGCGCTGTGCGACAACGACCGCCCGAAGGCGCGCTCGCTCGCCGACCGATTCGGCGTACCGGACGTATTCACCGACATCGAGGATCTGCTCGAGCTGGACGAGCTCGATGCCGTCGTCATCTGCACGCCCAACCACCTGCACGAGCCGCACGTGTTGAGCGCGCTCGCGGCCAAGGTCAACGTGCTGTGCGAGCGCCCGCTCGCGCTCACGACGCGCGGCGTGGAGCGCATTCTCAGCGCCGCCACGCGCGCCGATCGCAAGGTCGCGGTCGCGAACAACCTACGCTTCCGCGCCGACGTGCAGGCGCTGAGCGGCTTTCTCCGTGGCGGTGAGCTCGGGAAGCTCACCGCCGTGCGGGCGGGTGCGTATCAGCCGCTCCGGTCGGGCGATGGGTGGCGCCATCGGCGCGCGGAGGCGGGCGGCGGCGTCTTCCTCGAGCACGGTCTCCCGCTCCTCGATCTCGCGCTCTGGATCTCGGATTTTCCCGAGCCCGTGCGGGTATCAGCGCACATGGAGCGTGGACGTGGCGCGAGCGCGGTCGAGGATGCCATGTTGGTGCAGCTGGAATGCGCGCAGGGGAAGACGATGGCCATCGACGTGACGTGGTCCTACGTGGGAACGGACGAACGCTGGTGGTTCGACGTGCTGGCGTCGCGTGGGAGCGCGCGGTTGGCGCCGCTGCACGTGGTGAAGGAGCTGAATGGGCGCGCGATGGATGTGACGCCCACCGGTGCCGCGGCGCGCGAGAGCGCCTTCGTGCAGTCCTACCGCGCCGAGCTCGCGCACTTTCTCGCGGTGCTGCGCGGGGAAGCGAGCTATGAAGCGCCCACGGACCAGCTCATCGTGCACCGGATCGCGGAAGCGGTGTACAAGTCAGCGGACGATGCGAAGGAAGTACGTTTATGAAGGACACCCGTCGTTGAAGGAATCCCGCTGGTGACACTCGCCGCTCCGCGACCCACGGACGCGCCCACCGCGTATCCGGTGGACCGACGCGTGCTGCGCCCCACGCGCAGCGAAGCGCTCGCGGCCATCGCGTCCGCCGCGCTGTTCGCGATCGCGTTTCCGCCGTTTCGCTTCATCGTTCCGGCGTTCGTTGCGCTCGTCCCGTTCGCGGTCGCGATCGCCGAGCGGGCCGATTGCGATGGCACCGCGCGCTCGGCCGCGCGCATCGGATTCTGGTTCGGGCTTCTGGGCTACGGGATCAACCTGTACTGGATGGCGAGCGCGCTGGCGCTCTACACCGATCTCGCGTTCCTCGGCTACGGCACCACGGTAGTGCTGCTGGCGATCATCATCGCCGGCACCGGGGCTGCTCTCTTCGCCGCGCGTCGCGCGACGCGATTGCCGTTGGCGCTCCTGCTCCCGGTGGCGTGGATCGCCAAGGAGGTGCTGCTCAACTACCTGAGCGACATCGCCTTCCCGTGGCTTCCGCTGGGGCTGTCCGTGGCCCACGTGCCGCTCGCGGCGCAGCTCGCGGACGTGAGTGGCGTGCGCGGCGTGAGCTTCTGGATCGCGCTCATCAACGGCTTGATCGCCGATGCCTGGCTCCTGCGCGCGCATCGCCGCGCGATCATCACGCGAGTGGCGGGCGTCGGGGCGGCGGTGGCGTTGGTGCTGGGGTACGGTGCGTGGCGGCTCTCCACCATTCAGCTCGAGCCGCTGGCACCCATCTCGGTCGTCCAGCCGAACATCCCGCAACAGGAGAAGTGGCTGGCGCAGAACCGGGAGCACATCGTCGGCATCCTGTCGTCGCTCACTCGGCGGGAGATCGCGAAGCAGGACGACCCCGGGCTCATCGTGTGGCCCGAGGCGGCGCTGCCGGACTTTCTCGCGCGGCACCCGGATTGGGTGGATACCGTCAGCACGCTCGCGCGGACGGCGCACACGCCGCTCCTGTTCGGGATGATCGACCTGCAGTGGCACTCGCCCACCGACTACGACTACTACAATGCGGCGATGCTGGCCAGCGCATCGGGCCACGTCGACTTCGAGCATCCGTACCGGAAGACCTACCTCGTCCCGATCGTGGAGCGGGTACCGTTCGTGAACCCGCGCTGGTTCGCGAACCTCAAGTTCTTCGGCGGATTCGGACGCGGTGGCACGCCGGAGCCGTTCTCGCTCCCGTTCGGCAAGGTCGGCGTCATCATCTGTTACGAGTCCATCTTCCCGCAGCGCTCGCGGCTCTACCGCAGGGAAGGGGCGGACCTCCTGGTCAACATCACGAACGATGCGTGGTTCGGCCGGACCACCGCGCCGTACCAACACGAGGCCCACCTCTCGCTGCGCGCGATCGAGAATCGAGTCGGGATCGTGCGCGACGGGAACACCGGGATCTCGGCGTACGTGGATCCGCTCGGGCGCGTGCACGGGGCTACGGAGCTCTTCACGTCGGCTGTACGCACCTACGATGCGCAGACGACGACGCTTCGGCCGCTGTACGTGCGACTGGGTGATTGGGTGGGCACGCTCTCCGTCGTCGCGGTCGCGGTGCTGCTCGCGGTGGCGTACGCGCGTCGGCGTCGCGTGGCCTGACGGGTCGCCATCGCGGTAGGGCGGACGTCAGCCGCCCGTCACGTCAGATCGAGAGCACCATCCCTTCGGCGGCCGCGCTGACCTCCAGCGCGCCATCGCACTCGCGTACGCGAGCACGGCAGATGGCCGCCCACTGATCGAGATCCTCGTCCGACCGCTCGGGATGATGATGGAAGAGCACCAGCTGCTCGACCTCCGCGTCGAGCGCGAGCTCCACGACATCGCCGTAGTGCGAGTGCCCCCAGCCGCGGTGTGCGTCGTACTCCTGGGCGGTGTAGGTGGCGTCGTGGACGAGCACCGTGGCGCCGTGCGTGAACTCCACGAGCGCGTCGCGCCAGTCGGCGGGTGAATCGTACGAGGCGTGCGGCCCCAGCTCGTTGTCGGGGATGTAGACGAGACTTCCGCCTCCTGCCTCGCTCGACAGCCGGTACCCGGCGGCACCGCCCGGGTGCTGCACGGCGAAGGCGCGAATCTCGGAGCCCGCGCACCGGTGCGGCGCGCCATCGACGGACCGGAAGTGCACCGAGGACTCGAGCGCGGCGAACGGGACGGGGAAGACGGCCGGACGCATCTGATCGCGCACGACTCGCTCCACGGTCGGCTCGAGACCATCCAAGCTCCAGATGGTGAACTCGTTCCCGCGCTGGAAGAGGGGATCGAAGAACGGGAGCCCCTGAATGTGATCCCAGTGCCCGTGGCTGAGGACGATATCGGCGTGGATCGGAGCGCCCTGCGCGCGCGTTGCGAGGGCGCGGCCGAGGTCGCGGATCCCGCTTCCGGCGTCGAGGATCACGAGCCCCGTGGGCGTGCGAACCTCGACGCACGGTGTGTTGCCGCCGTAGCGAACCGTGCGGGCGCCGGGAGAGGGAATGGAGCCGCGCGTGCCCCAGAATCGAACCTCGAGTGTCATACGGTGCGCGTGGTCGTGCTCACCGAGCTCACGTCGTGCGGTGACTGTCCGCGAACACTCGGCGGCGGTGGCGTCAGCCGTGGACCCGGGCCAGCTCTTCCATGGCGGGACGATCCACCACGGTGATCTGCCGGCGATGGACGGCGATGAGCCCTCGCTCCTGGAAGTGGCGCATGGCCCGCGACACCGTCTCGCGGCTCGCGCCGATCATCTGCGCGATCATCTGGTGCGTGAGTCGCTTTTCGACGACCGCCGGCGTGCCGGCAGCCGCCGCATCGAGCAGGAGGCGCGCGATGCGGCCGTGCACGTCGAGCAGGACGAGGCTACCGATCTGCTCGTCGGCGCGGCGCAGCCGGCGCGAGAGCGATTCGAGCAGCGCCCAAGCGACGGCTGGGGATTCGTTCACGCGCCGCCGGAAATCCTCGCGGAGGAGGACGATGAGCTGCGAGTCCTGCATGGCGATCACGTGCGCGGAGCGGGGGGCGCCGTCAATGAGGGAGAGCTCACCGAAGTGTTCGCCGACACCGAGCATCCCCAGGATGACCTCGCGGCCATCCTCCCCGATCAGCACCACTTTCACCCGTCCCTGACGCACGATGAAGAGCGAATCACCGGGGTCATCCTCGAAGAGAATGACGCTCCCCTTGGGGTAGCTGCGCTCGCGCGTGATCTCCGCGAAGCGGAGAAGCTCTACCTGTCCGAGCCCGCTGAAGAGCGGGACGGTCGAAAGGAAGTCGGCCGTCTGCATCGACGACCAACGTGAACCGGGAATCGACATGCCTTGCAGCATACGCGGGGCGCGTCCCGCTGTCAATTCGCAGCGGGGGTCAAAACCTGTCATTCGCGGTCCGATGCGCGTATATTTGATAGCTACCCAAGAGCCAACCTGAGGCACCAATCCATGAAGAAAGACATCCATCCCGAGTATGCGACGGCGGTCGTGAAGTGCGCGTGTGGAAACACCTTCACCACGCGCTCCACGCGGGCCGAGATCCATACCGACATCTGCTCGAACTGCCACCCGTTCTTCACGGGTAAGCAGAAGCTCGTGGACACCGCGGGGCGTGTGGAGCGCTTCCGCCAGAAGTACGGGACGACGCGCTGAGCGTTCGCGACCGGCTCACTGACGCACTGACACGGGCCGAGGAGGTCGAACGCGAGCTCGCGAGCGCGGGCTCGGCGCGCGACCCGGCCCGCTGGGCCGAACTGGGGCGGGAGCACAGCCGGCTCGCCCCGGTCGTGTCGCTGGCGGCGAAACTTCGGAAGGCCGAGGACGAGCTCGCGCAGGCACGCGAGCTCGTTGCCGTTGACGACCCCGACCTCGCGGAGGAGGCGCGTGCGGAAGAGGCTCGACTCCTCGAGGAGATCGAGCGGATCGAGCGCGTGCTCAAGCCGCTCCTCATCCCGCACGATCCGCTGGATGACCGGAACGCGATCGTCGAAATTCGCGCGGGTACGGGTGGGGATGAAGCCGCGCTCTTCGCCGCCGATCTCTACCGCATGTACACGCGCTACATCGAGCGTCGTGGGTGGCGCGTCGAGCTGCTCTCGCTCTCCGAGGGCGCGCTGGGCGGGATCAAGGAAGCGATCTTCAAGGTGAAGGGGGACGGCGCGTTCGGCACCATGCGCTGGGAGTCGGGGGTGCACCGCGTGCAGCGTGTGCCGCTCACCGAGGCACAGGGACGCATCCACACCTCCGCCGCCACCGTCGCCGTGCTCCCGGAGGCCGAAGAGGTCGACCTCAAGATCGAGGACAAGGACCTCCGCATCGACGTGTTCCGGTCGTCCGGGCCCGGCGGGCAGAGTGTGAACACCACGGACTCCGCGGTGCGCATCACGCACATTCCGACGGGAATCGTGGTGAGCCAGCAGGACCAGAAGTCGCAGCTCCAGAACAAGCTCAAGGCCATGGAAGTGCTGCGCGCACGGCTGCTCGACGCGAAGATCGCCGAGCAGGAGGCGGAGCGCTCGCGCATGCGGAAGACGCAAGTGGGGACGGGCGACCGCTCGGCCAAGATTCGCACGTACAACTTTCCGCAGAACCGCGTGACCGACCATCGCATCGGACTCACCATTCACGAGCTCGAGCGCACGCTGGGCGGGGAGATCGAGCCGCTGGTCGAGGCGCTCGCGTTGGCTGACGTGGAGGAGCGGCTCGGTGCGTGACGCGGGATGCGGGATGCGGGATGCGCTATGCGGGAAGCGGGAAGCGGGAAGCGAAGCCGCCTCGGAGGATAGGGCTTCGCTTCCACGAGCCTGTCGCCTCCCGCATCCCGCCTCCCGCATCCCGCTTACCGTTGGCGTGCTGCTGTCCGAGCTCACGGAGATCCTGACGGGCGCCGGCGTGGACGAGGCGCGCCAGGAGGCGCGGGACATCGTGGCGGCGGTGATGGATGAGACGCGGTTCTGGCCGAGCATGCACCGCGAGGTGGTGATCGGGGCTGCGGAGGCGGACGCGGCACGGGTGGCGGCACGGAAGCGCGCGAGCGGCGCGCCGTTCGCGTACGCGGTGGGGCGGGCGGCGTTCCGGTATCTCACGCTCGAGGTGGACGAGCGCGTGCTCATCCCGCGACAGGAGACGGAGGTGCTCGTCGACGCGGTGCTGGAGCACGTCGGCCATGCGGGGGGCGTCGCGGTGGACATCGGGACTGGGTCTGGCGCAATCGCGTTGTCGCTGGCGAGCGAAGGCCACTTCGAGCGGGTGATTGGCACCGATGTCTCGCTCGGCGCGCTCTCGGTCGCGAGGCGGAACGCGGAGCGGCTCGCATCGGTGCTCCGGTGTCCCGTGGAATTCCGGTCGGGGTCGCTGCTCGCGCCGCTTGGCGGTGCGCGGCCCTCACTCATCGTGTCGAATCCCCCCTACATTGCATATGGCGAGGCACCGGAGTTGCCCCCCGCTGTACGAGATTGGGAGCCGCCTATCGCGCTCTTCAGCGGTGAGGAGGGGATGGCGGCGACCGCGCGCATCATTCGCGACGCGGCCGAGGTGCTCGAATCCGGCGGGCTGCTGGCGCTGGAGGTCGACTCCCGGCGAGCCTCGCTTGCGGCTGAGCTGGCGATGGCGGATGGGCGCTACACTCGGGTCTCCGTGCGGCTCGACCTCGCGGGGCGTGAACGAATCCTGCTGGCAACGCGGAAGGCGACATGAGCACACTGGAAGACAAGGCGAGGGAGTTGGGGCGGCTCGTCGGGCAGAGCGGCGAGTACCAGGCGGTGAAGCGCGCGAACGACGCGCTGAACGAGGATCGGGATGCGGTGAGCGTGCTGCGCCAGATGGAGCAGCTCCGCGTCGACGCGCAGCGGATGATGGAGCGCGGCGAGCAACCGGGCCCCGACATGGAGCAGCAGCTCGATCAGTTGCTGGAGCAGGTGCAGGGGAACGTGCGATACCAGAACATGGTGATCGCGCAGGAGAACTTCGAGAAGGTGATGCTGCGCGTGAACGAGTGGATTCTCGAGGGGATCCGGAAGGGTGCGGCGAGTCCCATCATCACCTTGAGCTGAGCATGGCGCGCGGACGGCTGATCGTCTTCGAGGGCGCGGAGGGGGCGGGGAAGTCCACGCAGCTCCGTCTTCTCTCGACGCAGCTCGTCGCTCGGCACGTTCCGCACGCGACCTTTCAGGAGCCGGGCGGGACAGCGCTCGGCCGCGAGATCCGCCGCATGTTGCTCGATCCCGCGCAGGTCATCGTACCTCGAGCGGAAGCGTTGCTGTTCATGGCGTCGCGCGCGCAGCTCGTGGAGCACGAGATCGCGCCGCGCCTGGAGAAGGGAGAGTTGGTGCTGCTCGATCGCTTCGCGTTGTCGACGTACGCCTACCAGGTGGCGGGACGCGGTCTTCCCGAGGGCGAGGTGCGCGAGGCGAATGCGCTCGCCACGGGCGGCCTCGTTCCCGATCTGACGCTCGTGCTCACCGTCCCCGCCGATGATCGACGCGAGCGGGCGCGGCGGCGCGGCGCGAGCGATCGCATGGAGCGCGCCGGGCACGACTTCCACGAGCGCGTCGAGCGGGCGTTCGCGCGGTTTCTCTCGCCGGCGTGGCAGGCCGAGCATCCCGAGTGCGGTCCCATCATCGGCGTCGATGGCGCGGGCTCGGAGGACGAGGTGTTCGAGCGGATCGTGGGTGCGCTCGCCGCGCGCTGGCCTGAAACCTTCTCGGCCGCGAGCGGGTCTTACGTCGCAGACTCTTCTCTCACGAGGTCGTGATGCGATCCCGCGCCTTCGTCGCGCTCGCCGTGCTGGGCGGCGCACTCGTCACTGGTGGCTGGCTGCTGCAGCGCGGACTGGAGCGCGGCGACGACCCGTACAACGGCGCGCAGCTCTTCGATGACGTGCTCGATCACGTCAATCACGACTTCCTCGATTCGATCGGCACGGACGTCCTGTACACGAAGGCGACGACCGGGCTCCTGCACGAGCTGCACGACCCGCACTCGGTGTATCTCACGCCCAAGCGGCTCGCGCGGCTGGACGAGAGCACATCGGGGACGTACGGCGGGATCGGCATCCAGGTGGATGTGCGCGATGACTGGATCACGGTGATCGCGCCGCTCCCCGGCACGCCGGCGGAGCGCGCGGGGATCCAGGCCGGTGATCGCATCCTGGCGGTGAATGGGCACTCGACGCGCGGGTGGTCCTTCGACGATGCGCTCAAGGCGCTCCGCGGCAAGGTCGGAACGTCGGTCAGCCTCACGGTGGAACGGCCGGGCGTCGACTCGCGTATCCCGTTCACGGTGAAGCGCAGCGAGATCCACGTGAGCTCCGTGCGTCACGTGATGATGCTCGGCGACAGCGTGGGGTACGTCGATCTGACGATCTTCAGCGAGTCGAGCGCGGACGAGCTCCGCGCGGCGATCAGCGACCTGCGCGCGCACGGCGCGAAGACGGTGCTGCTCGACCTGCGCGACAACCCTGGCGGCCTGCTCGAGCAGGGGGTCGAGATCGCCGACCTCTTCCTCGACTCCGCGCAGACGATCGTCTTCATGCGCGGGCGCACGCCGTCGTCCACGCAGACGTTCAAGGATTCCGCACCGCAGCAGTGGCCGAACCTCTCGCTCGTGCTGCTCGTCAACGGGCACAGCGCGAGCGCGTCGGAGATTGTGACGGGCGCGTTGCAGGATCACGATCGCGCGGTGGTCGTGGGGACGACGACGTACGGGAAGGGGAGTGCGCAGCGCGTGTTCAAGCTGGATGGCGGCAGCGCGCTGAAGCTGACGACCGCGCGCTGGTACACGCCGTCGGGGCGGAGTATTCAGAAGCCGCGCCCGGCCATCACCGATGATGGCGAGCTCGGCGATGAGCCGGACACTTCAGACTCTTCGGGCGCGCGCAAAGCGTACACGACCGATGACGGCCGCACGGTCTACGGCGGCGGCGGGATCACGCCGGATCTCGTCGTGTCCGCTGCGGATTCGGTGAGCGGGACGGCGGACTTCTGGCAGAGCGTGGGCGCCGAGATCCCGCGCTTCCGCGACGCGCTCACCGATTACGCGGCGTCGCTCAAGGTGTCGCATCGCATCACGTCGCCCGACTTCACCGTCACGCCGGCCATGCGCGAGGAGTTCCAGCGTCTCCTACGCAGCAAGGGCGTGACGATCGATCAGCACGCCTACGACACCGACACGACCGCCGTGAAGCAGATTCTGGGCGGTGAGATCGCGCGCGATCTGTTCGGCTCGGAGGCGGAGTTCCGCCGCTCGCTGCGCGACGATCGCGTTGTCGCCGCCGCGCTGCGGCTGGTGTCCGGCACGCATTCGGAGCAGGAGCTGCTCACCAAGGCTGCGCGGCAGTCGACCAAGGCCGTGACGACGTCCGGCGCGCGGTGAGCGAGCACGTCTTCATACTGGGCGCGGGTCGGGTCGGTCTGGGGCTCGCCCGCGCCCTTCGCGCATCGGGAGCCGACGTCGTCGGCGTGCACGGGCGGCACGACGCGGGCGGACCGGATGGGATCACCACCGGGGCGATCCCGCGCGGCGTGCTCGGCGCGAACGTGGTGCTGATCGCCGTGCGCGATGCGCAGATCGACGAGGCGGTGCACGAGCTCGATGCGGCTGGTCTCGCGCCGGACACGGTGGTGTTGCATGCGAGCGGGAGCGCGGAGCCGGCGTCGTTCGAGGGGCTCCGCGCGCGAGGGATCGCGTGCGGCACCTTTCATCCGCTGCTGCCGTTCGCCGATCCCCAGCGCGCGGCCGCGTCGCTTCGCGGCGCGTGGGTCGGGATCGATGGCGATCCGCGCGCGCGAGATGTGGCGCGTGCGCTCGCCGCACGGCTCGGCGCGCACACGCTCGAGATCCCGGCTGGCGAGAAGGCACGGTACCATGCGGCGGCGGTGATCGCGTCCAACTTTCCGGTGGTGCTGCTCGCGCTCGCCGAGCGCGTGCTCACCGAGACCGGCATCGACGCCGAGCAGGCGGGAAGCGCGCTGCGCCCGCTCTTTCGCGCGGCCGTCGAGAACGTGGGATCGCGCAGTGCCGCGGAGGCGCTCACGGGGCCTGTCGTACGCGGGGATGTGGGGACCGTGCGCGCGCATCTGGCGGCGTTGCGTGGCGATCCCGACGTGCTTGACGCATATCGCACGTTGGCGCGCGCGACGATCGATGTCGCGCGCGAGGCGGGGACGGACGCCGCGAAGCTCGCGGAGATCCGCGCGCTGTTGAAGTAAACGCGAACGCCGTCGACAGGAGCTCCTGTCGACGGCGTTCCGCGATGTTCGCCGCTCGTGCGTGGGTCGGCCACGCTCCGACCGCGCAGTTCGTCTACGCGCCGCTCTGCGCCGCGCCACGATCGTACACGTGCACGCCCTTGGGCACCACGAACGTGAACGCCGAGCGGTCCGTGGGACCGTTGATCGTGATGGTCTCGAGCGTGACCAGGCGCGTCACCCCGTTCTCCTCCACGGTCTCGAACTGCCGCACGAGCCCGTCGTCGTCATCCACCCATACCGTCGCCTTGGTGAACGACATCGGCTCCTTGGGAAGGAGTACGACGGCGTGCGTCTCATGCCCGGCGATGGTCGCGGCGCCGGCGTCCGACATCGTGTAGCGCGTCTTCGGCGAATCGAGGAACTGCGCGGCAATATCGGGTGTTCCCGTGCCGTCCTTCGTGGGCGTCGTCCGGATGACCTGCCCCGGATTCGTGCTCGGCAGGTAGAGCCAGAGGTACGTGCCGTCGGAGACGATGCGATCGCCCGCGGGATCGGAGAATCGGATGTCGACGTAGCCCGGCTTGCGCTGTTGCATCTCGCCGTGCGACGTGACCGTCGTGCCGGTGATCGGGTTCGTGATCGTCTGCGTGAACGTCGCGCGTTCGGTGTGGACCTTGGCGTACGCGGCCACCGCGTGATCGACGACCTTCTCCGGCGACTGCGCGCTCAACGGCGCGAGCGCGAGGCTCGCGGCGAGCGCGGCGATGAGTGTCGAGTACATGACTGTCCTACCCGATCGCGATGGGCGCGGTTCCGGGGGCTGGAGCGATGGACCGCTGGATCGCGCCGGCGATCGGGCGGAGCTCGCTCACGAGCTGCGCGAACTGCGCCGGGTAGAGCGACTGCGCGCCGTCCGAGAGCGCGCGCTCGGGGCAGGGGTGCACTTCGACGAGAATCCCATCGGCACCAGCAGCCACCGCGGCGCGCGCCATGGGGAGCACCTTGTCGCGAATCCCCGTGCCGTGGCTCGGATCGGCCACGATCGGCAGGTGCGAGAGCTGATGCACGAGCGGGATCGCGGTGAGGTCGAACATGTTGCGCACGGCGGGATCGAAGCTCCGCACGCCGCGCTCGCACAGGATCACCTGCTCGTTGCCGCCGGCGAGAATGTATTCGGCGCTCAGGAGGAAATCGTTGATCGTCGCCGCGGGCCCGCGCTTGAGGAGCACGGGCTTGCCGAGCCGCGCCACGAACTTGAGCAGCGAGTAGTTCTGCATGTTCCGCGCGCCGATCTGGATGCAGTCGCCGTACTCGGCCACGAGCTCGGCGCCCTGCTCATCCATCGCTTCGGTGACGATGGCGAGACCGGTCTCCTTGCGCGCGAGCGCGAGCAGCTCGAGGCCGCGCAGTCCGAGCCCCTGGAACGAATACGGTGAACTGCGTGGCTTGAACGCGCCGCCGCGCAGGCAGCTCGCCCCGGCGGCACGCACCGCGCGCGCCGTCGTGACGATCTGCTCCTCCGACTCGACGGAGCACGGCCCCGCCATGAGCACGATCTCGTTCCCGCCCACCCGCACGTCGGGCGCGATGGTCACGACCGTGCTCTCGGGCTTCCACTCGCGCGAGACCTGCTTGTACGGCTGCGTGACGTGAATGACCTGCGCGACGCCGGGCAGCGCCTCGATGCGCGAGCCGTCCACTCGCCCGTCGTTGCCGACGAGGCCGACCGCCGTGCGCTGTGCGCCGGGCATCGGCCGCGCCTCGTAGCCCATCTCCTCGATCACGCTGACGACGGCGTCGATCTGCTCCTGCGTCGCTCCGTGCTGCATGACAACCAGCATTATGTGCTCCCGATCTCGGTGGACCAGCCGTCGCTCGCGAGCACGACCGGCCCGCGAAAGTGTTCGGCGACCGCTGCGCGGATGTCCGTGCGCTCCACCGGTGGATAGAAATGTGTGAGAACCAGGAGGCGTGGCTTCGCGATCGCCGCGAGCTCGCCGCACTGTTCGGGTGTCAGATGCTTCGGTATCGCCAGCTCTGCCGGGAGTGAGCACTCGGCGAGGAGTACGTCGGCGCCCGCGGCCCATGCGCCGAGCTCGGCGTCGAACCCCGTGTCGCCCGTGTAGACCACCCGCCGGCCATCCTGCACCACGGAATATGCGATGCTCTCCTCGGTGTGCGGTACCGGTCGCGTTTCGATCGTGACGCCGTGCCCGAGATCGATCGGCGTCCCCGGTGTGATCTCACGAACGTGCAGCGGGTACCCGGGCTCGCGGACGATCGGACCGAACGCCGCCGCCAGCCGGTCGAACAGCGCGTCCGTGCCCGGCGGGCCGAGTACCTCCACCGGCGCCGACCGTGCGGGGAGCGCTCCCCATCGCCACGCCGTGATGAGCGTCGGTACGTCGCTCGTGTGATCGGCATCGAAATGCGTGAGCGCGAGGTGCGTGATCGCCATCCAGTCGAGCCCGAGCTGCGCAAGGCGATGGACGACGCCGCTTCCGCAGTCCATCAGGATGCGCACGTCGCCCAGATCGAGCAGATGGCCCGCGCACACGCGCGTCGGCGATGGCGCGGCGGTGCCGGTGCCGACGGTGGTCAGGCGCATGCAGCGCGGGATGCGGGATGCGGGATGCGGGATGCGGGAACGGCTCGTGGAGCGGAAGCCCTTTCCTCTGAGGCAGGTCCGCACCCCGCCTCCCGCATCCCGCATCCCGGTCTCATACCGCCGCCCCCTCGATGGCCTCCTCCACGGCGCGCCCGTGCAGCCGCACGCTCACGAACGACGAGACGCCCGGCTCCTGCATCGTGACGCCGTACACGGCATCCGCGGCCTCTGTGGTCGTACGCGGATTGTGCGTGATGACGATGAACTGCGTCTTCCCCTTGAACTCGTTCAGCATGCGCACGAAGCGGCCGACGTTCTGATCGTCGAGTGGACCGTCGACCTCGTCGAGCAGACAGAAGGGGCTCGGCTTGGTGAGGAAGATGCCGAAGAGCAGCGAGAGACCGACCAGCGTGCGCTCGCCCGTCGAGAGCAGGTGGATGCGCTGGGTACGCTTGCCGCGCGGCGACGCATGGATCTCGATGTCGCAGTCGAGCGGCAGCTCGGGGTTCTCGAGTCGCACGTCGCACTCGCCGCCGCCGAAGAGGATGAGGAAGATCCGGCGGAAGTTCTCGCGTACCTGCGCGAACGTGGCGAGGAAGAGCTCGCGCGCCGTGATGTCGATCTCGCGGATGGCCTGCTGCAGCGAGGCCTTCGCCGCCATGAGATCGGCGCGCTGCGTGGACAGGAAGTCCAGGCGCCGCACCTCCTCCTCGTGCTCCTCGATGGCCAGCGGGTTCACCGCGCCAATCGAGTCCAGCTCCTCGCGCAACGCGGTGAGCTCGGCCCGCAGCGTGTCGTCATCGTCTTCAGCCGGTGTGAGCTCGGCGAGCATCTCTTCCAGCGGACGACGCCACTCCGCTTCCAACCGCTCGCGGATCGCCGTCCGACGGCCGGACAGCTCGCTCAACCGCAGCTCGGCGTGGTGCAGCTCATCGGCGATCGTGGCGCTCTGGCGACGCGCGTTGGTGAGGGCGTGCTCCGCATCCTCGAGTGCCTGGTCGGCGTCGTGCACGGACCGCTCGGCACCGGCCAGCCGATCTTCCGCATCGCGCAGCGTGTTCTGTCGCGCCTCGAGGTCCACGCGCCACTCGGCCAT
>DASVCF010000107.1:0-13709 GCA_036381735.1 Gemmatimonadaceae bacterium
GCATCCACTCGGCGAGCGCTTCGGCGGCTTCCACCGAGAGACCGTGCAGATAGAATGCCTCGGTGTATTCGCCGCTCGCCTGCAGTTCCTCGAAGCGGCGCGTGGCGGCATCGCCGACCGTCACCACCTGGAATGCGGCGACATCGACGTCGCCGGAGTCCACGCTGCGGAAGTAGTCGGCGAGACAGAGACGCTCGCGCCCGTCCTGGCGCGGGAAGTGAAAGCGCGTGATCTCGCGCAGCGAGCCGCCGTCGCTCTCGTAGGCAGCGGGGTCGTAGACGATGAGCTCGTTCCCGCTCGACTGCACGGGGAACAATCCGTACACCGCGCGCGGCGCGAGCCAGCCGTCGCGCAGCGCCGCGGCGCGCAGCCGCTCGAGTGTCGGGCGGAATTCCTCGCGCACCACGCGCTCGAACTGTTCGCCGGAGCCGCGCCCGCCCCACTGCAGACGGAACAGCTCATCGAGATCGAGCAGGTCGAGCACCTCGTCGAGCGGGATCTCGTGCAGGACGCGCGTGCCGAAGAACGGCGCGCGCGGGACGGGGTTGTCACGCGCGACATCGCTGCGTGCGCCTGCATCGCTCCCCGCTTCGGTGTCCTTCCCCACCTGTGTGTGGAGGAACACGTCCTTCTTCGCGCTCTCGAGATTCTGCGACACGAGCGCCTCGCGCCGCTCGGCGTCGATGAGCGCTTCCATCGTGTCGAGCCCCTCGAACGCATCCTTGCAGTAGAAGACGCCGGGTGAGTACGGGCGCTCGCCGTCCACGAACAGCGCGCGCCGGCCGAAGCGCCGGTTGATCGCCGCGCCGCCGATCATCACGGGGAACGTCAGCCCGCGCTTGTCCAGCTCCTGCACGCAGATCGGCATCTGCTTCGAAGTCGACACGAGCAGCGCCGAGAGCCCGATCGCCGTCGCGCCCACCTCCACCGCCTTGTCGATGATCGTGTTCACCGGCACCTGCTTGCCGAGGTCGTACACCGTGTAGCCGTTGTTCGAGAGAATCGTGTTGACGAGCGACTTCCCGATGTCGTGCACGTCGCCGTACACGGTGGCCAGCACGACCTTCCCCTTCGTGTACCCTTCCGTCTTCTCGAGGAACTGCTCGAGATGCTTCACCGCCTTCTTCATCACCTCGGCGGACTGCAGCACGAAGGGGAGGATGAGCTCGCCCGCGCCGAACTTGTCGCCGACTTCCTTCATCGCCGGCAGCAGCACGTCGTTCAGCACGCGCACCGGTTGCTCGCGCACGCCGGCCGCATCGAGCGCGTCTTCGATTCCTTCCTTCCGACGATGCACGATCTGCCAGTGGACCTTCTGGTCCGGCGTCATCCCCGCCGTCGGATCCTCGACCTGCTTCTCCGACGACTGACGACTGCCGACTGACGACTCGAAGTACTCGATGAACTTCTGCAGCGCATCCGGATGCCGATTGAACACCAGATCATCCGCCAGCGCCCGCTCCTCCGCCGACAGCTCCGCGTATGGCCGGATATGCGCGGGGTTCACGATCGCCATGTCGAGCCCTGCCTGCACGCAGTGGTGCAGGAACACGGAGTTGAGCACCGCGCGCGCCTCGGGCGAGAGCCCGAAGCTCACGTTGCTCACGCCGAGCGAGGTGAGCACACCTGGCAGCTCGCGCTTGATGAGCCGGATCCCCTCGATCGTCTCGATCGCGGAGCTCACCCACTCCTGTTCGCCGGTCGCGAGCGTGAAGGTGAGGTCGTCGAAGATCAGATCTTCGGGCACGAGCCCGAACTCCTGAACCGCGATGTCGTGAATGCGCCGCGCGATCTCCAGCTTCCGCTCGCGCGTCTTCGCCATCCCCTGCTCATCGATCGTGAGCGCCACGACCGCCGCCCCGTGCTTCTTCACGAGCGGCAGCACCGCATCGATGCGCTTGCGCCCGTTCTCCATGTTGATGGAGTTGACGATCGCGCGACCCGGGATGTGCTCCAGCGCCTGCTCGATGACGTCGGCTTCCGTCGAATCGATCATGATCGGCGCCTCGACACCCATCGACAGCAGCTTGACGACCTTCGCCATCTGCTGCGCTTCGTCCGCGCGCTCAGTGAGAGCGACGCACACGTCGAGCACGTGCGCTCCCGATTCCACCTGCTCGCGCGCCACGCCGAGGATGCCGTCGTAGTCATCCGCCAGGAGGAACCGCTTCACCTTGCGCGACCCCTGCGCATTCACCCGCTCGCCGATGAGGAGCGGCGGCGGATCCTGGTGCAGGGTGATGGCGCGCATGGCGGAGGAGGCGCGTGGGATGCGGGATGCGGAAAGCGGGATGCGGGAAGCGGGGACTGCCTCGGGGGAGAGGGCTCTTTCGCCACGAGCCGTTGCGCTTCCCACATCCCGCTTCCCGCAGCCCGCATCCCGCACCGCCTCCACCACCGCGCGCAGATGCTCCGGCGTCGTCCCGCAGCAGCCGCCCACGATCCGCACGCCGAAGTCGCGCACGAACTCCGACAGCGCGCGCGCCAGCGGCTCGGGCTCGAGGGGATACACCGCGTCCCCCGTTCCCGTGTTGAGCGGGAGCCCCGCGTTCGGGATGCACGACACCGGACGCGACGCGTGCTCGGTGAGATAGCGGATGGGCTCGCGCATGTGCTCGGGGCCCGTCGAGCAGTTGAGCCCGATCACGTCGACGCCGAGCGCTTCCAGCGTCGTCATAGCGCTTGCGATGTCGGTGCCCAGCAGCATGCGGCCGCTCACGTCGAGCGTGACCTGCGCCTGCACGGGCACGCGGCGGCCGATCTCCGCGAACAGCCGCTCGATCCCCGCGATCGCGGCCTTCACCTCGAGGATATCCTGCGACGTCTCGATCAGCAGCACATCGACGCCGCCATCGACGAGCGCCCGCGCCTGCTCGTAGAAGTTCTCGCTCAGCTCGCCGAAGGTGATCGCCGAGAGCGTGGGATCATCGCTCGACGGGAGCATCCCCGATGGGCCGATGGAGCCGGCGACGAAGCGCGGATGCTCGGGCGTCGCGAACTTCTCGCACGCCGCGCGCGCGAGCTGCGCGGCGCGCACGTTGAGCTCGTACACCTTGTCACCGAGTCCCCACTCGTGGAGCCGGCGCGGCGTGCTCTGGAAGGTGCACGTCTCCACCACGTCGCACCCCACGGCGAGGAACGACTCATGGATCCCCTGGATCACATCGGGGCGCGTGAGCACGAGATAATCGTTGCACCCTTCCGTCGCCTTCCCGCCGAAGTCCTCGGCGGTGAGATGGTGACGCTGGATGTTCGTCCCCATGGCGCCGTCGAAGATGAGCACGCGGCGGGCGAGCTCGGCGAGATATCGAGAAGAGTGTACGGTCGCTGATCGATCGGTCATGTCATCACCGGAAAACAAAAATGCCCGAAGCGCATGAGGCGTCGGGCCGGCGCTTTAGCGGATTGTTTAACGTGGCCGCAATTTGCCTCAAATCGCCACGGGAACGGTTGTCGTGCCTCTAAGGTTAGCGGCCTCGCGCGCGCGTGGCAAGCGCGAGGAGACCGTGCACCATCAGGCGTGCTCGCGCAGCATCTCGAAGCCGAAGTGATATGGCGAGATGTACCACGGCGAGAACGGGATGCGCTTGACGTCGAACGCATCGCTCCCGCGCCCCACGGCTCCGCCGTACGCGGAGAGACAGCAGCAGTAGCCGGCCTGGCGCACCGCCTGGCGGTTCGCTTCCGAAATCTGATCGATCCTGCCGTATGGATAGCTGAAGTACGGGACGCGCTCCGTCGTTTCGGCGAGCAGGCGCTGCTGCGCGCCGGTGATCTCGGCCACCGCGTCATCGCCCTGCACGATGCCCAGATCGACGTGGTTCTGCGTGTGCGCGCCGATCTCGAACCCCTGCGCGCGCAACGCACGCACATCGTGCCAGCTCATCCACTCGGGCGTGATCGCATACTCGGCATCCCACCACGGCACGTAGTGCGAGCCGATGAAATTCGTCGCGACGAAGAACGTCGCCGGGAGCCCGAACCGGCGCAGCACGGGCGCCGCCGTCAGGATGTTGTCCTTGTAGCCATCGTCGAAGGTGATGACGAGATGGCGGCTGATGTCCTCGCGCCGCTGCAATTTCCCGAGCAGCGCGCCCAGGGGCACCACCGTGAAGTAGCGCCGGAAGAAGGTGCAGCAGGCGACGAACTCGGCGACGGTGCAGCTGATCGGATTTCCCTTCAAGCGATCGTCGACGCGGTGGAACAGCACGATCACCGCTTTGTCGCGGAAGAACCACCGGTAGCTCCGGCTTGCGTAGATGACCGTTGCGAGCGCGTGCTTGATGTGGCGCTTCATGGTGTCCTCCCCATCCGTCGCTCCGTCACCCGGCGGCGCAGCTCGCGGATCGCGCGATAATCCGGCGTGCGATAGACGCGCGCCACCGCGTCCTGCTGCGGTCGTTCGACCGCCGTACCATTCGCTATCCGCTCGACCGCCTCGACGAGCAAGCGCACGCCGTTGGGCCGCAGCACGTCGCGCCGGTAGCGCTCCACGAACGCGAGCGGATCGCCTGCGGGCGCGGGATCGAGCGCGAAGAGCTCCTGCAGCAGGACGCCACCGGCATCGACCGCCGCCGCGACGCGGTGGATCGTGATGCCGACCTGCGTCTCGCCATTGTAGAGCTCCCAGAAGGCGGGCGCGGCGCCGCGGTACTCGGGCACCTTCCCGCTGTGCAGATTGATCGAGCCCAGACGCGGCACACCGAACACGGATTCCTCGAGGATGTACGTGCCGGCGATGACGCCGAGGTCGGGCTTCAGCGCATGCAGCGCCTGAATGCAGGCGGGATCGTGGAAGTCGTCGAAGCGAAGGTGCGGGATCGCCGGGTCGACGCCATCGACGTCGGCGTTGCGTGAGGAGGCATCGCGCGCGCCGCGGATCGGCGCCGCGAGCTTCCCGGCCACGGCGGCGGCGAGTCCGGGCCACCCCTGCATGCGATGCACATAGCGGAGCTTCCGCGGAAGGCTGAGCGGCTTCTGTCTGTACGGGGCGGTGATGAGGGTGATGCGGCCCACGCCGCGCGCACCGCGCAGCCGCTCGGCCACGTCGTTGCCGAGGGAGCCGCAGCTCAGAACGACGACAGAGAGAGGGCTGTCCGCGTGCTCGGTCACGTACCCCCCTGGTCTCCGTCCATCGAGCGTGCGCCCGATGTCGGATTGTGCCCGGCCATGAGGCCGGGCTGTCGTCATCTCACAGCGCCCGATGCTCCGGCGGTGTGTCGTGCCGTCCTGCCCCCGTGGCCCGCGCCCGCGCCTCGATACGCTGCACGAGCGCGAGCAACCGGTGCCGTTCGAGCGGTAACGAGAGCTCGGCCAGCACGGCGCGCTGCAACGAGGGGGCGAGTGCCACCCACGGTGCCGCATGGTCGGGCGGCGTGTGGTACAGCAGTACCGCGCCGCCACGCGCCAACCCGAGATGTGCCACACTCGGCTCCGCCATGGCGAGCGAACGCTCGACCACTACCACGAGCGGCGGCTCCAGCACCGCAAGCTCCGCGCCTTCCATGAAGCCGGGCACGATGCACGCCCGGTGTCCCATCGCCGACAGCGATTGGGCGAGCCCCTCGAGCAAGGATTCGTCAGTTCCGATCAGGAGAATCGCCGCCATGCCCTCACCTGTGAGCGTCCTTCATCCGGCGCGCGAGCCGTTCCCGCACCCGGTCCGTGTCCATGCCATCGACGTCGATCACCTTCGTGCGCGACGTCGCGCCCGTAACGATATGCACCGATCGCTTCGCCACGTCCAGCACATCGGCGAGCAGCTCGATCAGCGCATCGTTCGCCGCACCGTCCACCGGTGGGCTCGTGAGCCGGACCCGCAGCACGCCATCGCGTACCCCGTCGATGTCGCTGCGCGATGCGCGTGGCTGCACGCGTACGCGGAGGCGCACACCGCCGGGCCGGCTCTCCACGGGCGATTCGCTCATTGCCAATTACAGGCCGCGGAGCAGCAGCCCCTCGATGATCCGGAGCGCGAACCATGCGACGATGGGGGTGACATCCATCATCCCGAACGGCGGAATGACGCGGCGCAACGGGCGCAGAATGGGCTCGCTCAGCACCACCGACCAGCGGAGCCACCACTTCCATTCGGGCAGTCGCAGCCACGACGAGATGACGCGCACCAGCACGGCCGCCTGCAGGATGCCGAACGTCCACGAGATGAGCAGATAGTAGATCCCCGCGCTCCCCGCTGTCGTGGCGATCAGCGCGCTCGCGAACACCGAGCGCACGAAGCCGAGGAGCACGATGAGGAGGATCCCTCCGACGACCACCCCGACGAGGGTCCACCACGGCGCGCTCGTCGGCATCCCCCCCGCGCGCACGATGCGTCGCTCGACGGGGAGCATCATCGGGTGAAAGGCGCGCCGGTAAAACCGCGCGATGGGATTGAACGGATTGATCCGGCGCGTGCGGACCAGCCAGTCGATGCCGAAGACCACGAGTGCGACCGCCGCGATCACGAAGACGGCCTGTCGCACGACGGCAATCACGACGTCGAATGCAGTGAGGAATGCTGGCACGATGCAATACTGGCCGCGGATCAGGTCGCGATCAACCCCGGGCCGCGAATGACGACCCGACGAGACCGCGGATTCCGACAACCGCAAGCACAGCCGCGGAGTAGCGCGGGGAGCGGCGGATCAGCGACAACTACAACGGCAACGGCGGAACGCGGATGACGCGGATGAAACGCGGATGACGCGGATCGATCGCGACTACCGAGAGGCTCGGGACTCGAAGGCCTGAGAAGAATTTTTGGGGGGATCGGGTGAGGGCTGGGGAGTCCGAGGCGAGCCTCGTGTGACGTCTGCCCTTGTTCGGACTCGGCGCTGGCTCCAGCGCGCGAGGCTCGCCCCGCGTCCCCCCAAAAAATCAGTCGGCCCCGGCGCATCGGCACTCTCGCCCCGTCTCGATCGATCCGCGTTTCATCCGCGTTGATCCGCGGCTGCTATTGCCGTTGCTGTTGCAGTATCCGCGGTCCTCCGCGGCTATGCGCGGTTCCCTCTTGTCGTTATCCGCGGCCATCCGCGGCCGCGCGGAGGATGATAAATTGCGTCGTCGTCCCGCGGCTGCCGGATGCACGGCATTCGCGTACGTGGATCCCGATCATCCGCGGCCCCGAGCGGCCTGCGGCAGGAGTGTGTATGAAGGCCATTCTGCTGATCGATCATGGCTCGGTGCGCGCCGAGGCGAACGAGATGCTCGAATCCATGAGGAAGGTCGTCCAGCAGATGGCTGGGGATGACGTCATCGTGCGCATCGCGCACATGGAGCTCGCCGAGCCGACCATCGCGGAGGGGTTCGCCGCGTGCGTTCGCGCCGGCGCGACCGAAGTGATGGCCTTTCCGTACATGCTTTCCCCCGGCAAGCATTCGACCCGCGACATTCCGCGGCTGGTCGCGAACGCCGCGCAGGCGTTCCCCGACGTCGCCTACACCGTGACGCCGGCATTCGGGCTGCACGACAAGCTCGCCGAAGTGGTGCTCGAGCGTGCGGGCGTGGAGCTCGCACCGGCGACACGCGCCGCCGGTACCGCGACAGAAGCATAGGCCAGCTCGCCCGCTGCGGGGCTGGCTAGTGTGCACCCCGGAGCGCAGATCCGTCGAATAGCCGCTTCGAGAAGCGATAGAACGGGTAAAGCAGATCCTTCACGCTATCGGTGATGGTGGACCACACGAGCGCGCGGAAGGGCGCACTGTCACCCCGCCGGTAGTGCGCCAGGTGCAGCTCTCCTCCGTACGAGCGCAGCCAGTCGCGTACGCCCAGCTCACCCGAGCGAAAATAGTAGTACGCGCTCCGCAGGTCGTTCATCTCATCCATCCACTTCACACCCTCACGCTGAGCCGGCATCGGCGGCAGCGACTCGCCGGTCAACGATGCCCACGCCAACCAGGGCAGGTTGAGTCCGCACAGCTCGCTCAACGCGTGGGGGTACCACGTGCGGCCCGTCACCTCCATCACGTAGTACCGTCCGTTCCGCGCGTCCTGCTTGAACTCGATGGATGCGTACCCGGTGTAGCCGATCCTCCGGAGAATGTCCCGTGTCATTCGATCGATGACGGGATACCAGCGGCTCTCCGCCAGTGATGAGATGCCGTAGCGTGGAACGTGCTGCCGCAGCTTGCGCCCGGTGAACATCGCCACGCACTCGCTGTCGGCGCCGGCGAATGTGAGCGAGAAGTGCAGCGCGCTGTCGGGCCCCTCGATGACCTCCTGCACCACGAGCGACGACTGCACGGCCGCGGCGGCCGCGTACGCACGCAGCAGCTCATCGCGGTCGCGGGCGAGCATGATCTTCCATCCCTTCTTCCGCCACGCGATGTCGGCCACGGCGGGCTTGATCACACACGGGTACCGCAGCGCGGACGCATGGTCGGCGAGATCGTCCACATTCGCGGGGAAGAGCGTGGCGGGAATGTCGATGCCGACGTCGACCGCGAACCGGTAGAAGCGCGTCTTGTCCAGAATCAGATCGACGAGCCGCTTTTCCGGAAAAGGGAACAGGTACGCATCACCGAGCTGCTCGCGGGCGTCGGAAACGAACTGGAGGGAGAGATCGCCCGAGGGGAACAGCACGGCGGGTCGGTCGAGCCGCTCGCGCAGCTGCAACAGGCAGGTGATCAGGGCATCCCGATCCGTGCTCATGGCCGGACACACGATCTTCTCGCCGTGGCGGCAGCGCTCGGCCGGATCGCCGGTGCCCGTGGTGATCGCGTAGGACGGGATCCCTGCCGCGGCCAGGGCGCGGAGCGTACCGAGCCCGTTCAGGCCAAGGCCGATCACGACCGCCGGGGAACGCCGTGTCTGCATGCGGGTGCGGAACGGTCAGGCGAGCTCGAAGGCGCGCGATCGCTCGCGCGCGGCACCCGCGCCGGTTCGCTCATCTCGAATGAGCGCGTCCACGAAGAACTTCGTGGCCCAGCTCAGGAGCTCGTACGCACCATACTCACCGTGCACGGGCGACGAACCCTTGATGCCGCCGCGAACGCCCTCGTTCGGGCTGCGCCGATTCTGCGTCGTCTTGATGAAGCGCAGCACACGCCGGCTCGGCTCGAGCCACATCGACTCGCCGGTGAGCTCGAACAGACGCAGCCAGGCGTTCGCCAGCTGGGCCGCCCCGGTGAGGCAACTCCACGGCACGGCGGGCGCCCAGCCCTGCGCAAAGCGGCCGGCCAGCCACCCATCCTCGCGCACCTGCGCCGCCAGACGCTCGGCGGCGATCGTGGCGCGACGGATCAGGGCGTCGTCCTGCAACACACGTCCTCCCTCCAACATCCCACGGATGGCGTAGGCCAGCGTGTGGAGCAACGGGCGGTCGGGCTGGCTGAGACAACACGATGGGAACCAGCCGTCCGCGTGCTGCCTCTCGGCAACCGCCCGGAGATTTCGCGCGGCCGCGTCCACGTGCTCCGGGCGATCGAGACGCACCCCCGCTTCCGCCAGTGCCCAGGCCGTGCGCGCGTTGTACAACGTGGCGTCCGATCGGGCGAAGCGCGAATTGCCACTCCGCCAATGCCCGTCGCCCTCGAGCGCCTGCGTCAGGAAGCGCGCAGCGCGCGACGCGGCGTCGGCAAACGCTTCGTCCCCGGTTTCCGCGAAGGCCGCGAGCCATCCGAGGACCACCTGCCCCGTGTTGAACACCGCCGGTGAAACCGGTTGGCCAACGACGCCGCCCTGCACCGCGCCGGATGACAATTGGAGGGCGATTTCCCATCGCGCGGCCCGCGTCGCCCGGACGGACAGATCCGGACGGTCGAGAAACCGTGCGGCCTCGTAGAGTGTCGGGATGAGGTAGCCGGTCGTTTCCGGATAGGACGGCTGCCAACCGCGCTGATGCAGGTACGCGTTCCACGTCAGGCTGTAACCCCGCGAGAAGCCATCATCCGGAGTCGCATCCTGCGATCGGACGAGCCACTCCAGCGCTTCCTGCAAGTGCGGGATGTGGCTCGTCTCAGCCGAGTGGCCGCCGGTTCGCTCATGCCACATCTCGACCAGTGCAGCACGGTGGAACAGCGGATGGGATCGCGCCGAGTCCCATCTCGCCGCGACGCGGTGCCCAAGCCCGGTGCTGCGCAACGGTCTGCGTTCTGTCTGCATCGGCAACGGCCCCCCCGGGTTGTCGGACCGGCTGAAGCTCCGTCCAGCCGCGACGACACAGATACGGATGCGCGAATGGACGCACCGTTGCTGAACTTGCGGCGACTCAGCGCGGTGCGGTGCTTGATGCCGGGCGGTCTCGCACCAACCGTGCCAGGCATCACGCGGCGAACGATGCGTCAGGACGCGTGCGACGTCCGCATCGAGCGCACCGCCGGGCAACATCGAACACGCAGTCGTGCACCACGATGTCGCCGGCTGCTGGTCGATCAGTGGACACAGCGAGCCAGCACGGGGCATGGCATTCGCACCGCTCGGCGCTGAACAGGGCCGCACCGCCAGTGGACGGCTCGATGCAGCAATCGAGGTCACCCGTATGCGCGAGATGTTCCGGAAGTTCTCCAACTGGACCGCGGCCGCGGTCGGATCCGCGTGGGCGTTCTTGTCGGCGGTCGGGATCACCGTGCTCTGGGCGGTGCTCGGACCCGGGTTCCACTACTCCGACACCTGGCAACTCGTCATGAACACCGCGTCGTCGATCGTCACGTTCCTCATGGTGTTCCTGATTCAGCACACGCAGAACCGCGACTCGCTGGCGATGCAGATCAAGCTCGACGAGCTGCTCCGCGCCGTCGCGCAGGCGCGCACCGGATTGGTCGACATCGAAGATCTCTCGGATGCCGAGTTGAACGCGCTGCGCAAGGAGTTCGAGCGCCTGCGCATCCAGGAGATGCAGGCAGAACGGGACAAGCGCGACAACCGCCCGGCGTGATGCGGACGTGCGCCGCATGCGTCCGTCCGTTACAATTGCTCACATGACTACCGATCTCGCCACCACGCGCCCTGCGCTCACGATGCTCTCCGACGAGGAGATGATGTTCCGCGATGCGGTCGCCGCCTTCGCCGAGGAGGAAGTCCGTCCGCGAGTTCATGCGATGGATCAGGCGGCCAAGTTGGACCCGGCCCTCATCCCGCACTACTTCGAGCTGGGACTTATGGGGATCGCGGTTCCGGAGCAGTACGGCGGCGCGGGCGGGACGCTCATGATGGTGACGCTCGCCGTCGAAGCGATTAGCCGAGTGGATGCCTCGGCCGCGATCCTGATGGACGTGCAGAACACGCTCGTCAACTATCCGATCACGCGCTACGGGAGCGAGACGCAGAAATCGACGTACCTGCCGCAGCTCGCGAGCGAGAAGGTGGGCGCCTACGCGCTCTCCGAGCCGGGCTCGGGATCGGATGCCTTCGGCCTCGCGACGCGTGCCGAGCTACGCGGCGACCACTGGGTCCTGAATGGTCGGAAGATGTGGATCACGAACGGCGCCGAGGCGGAGATCTTCGTCGTGTTCGCCAACGCGAACCCGGACGCGGGCTACAAGGGGATCACGGCGTTCATCATCGAGCGCGACTTCCCGGGATTCGCGGTGGGGAAGAAAGAGGACAAGCTCGGCATCCGCGCGTCGAGTACGACGGAGCTGATCCTCGAGAACTGCCAGGTGCCCGCAGCGAACGTGCTGGGCGAAGTGGGCAAGGGGTACAAGATCGCGATCGAGACGTTGAACGAAGGGCGCATCGGGATTGGCGCGCAGATGATCGGCGTCGCCGGCGGCGCGCTCGCTGCCGCCATCGCCTATACGCAGGAGCGGAAGCAGTTCGGCAAATCGATCGGCGAATTTCAGGCGGTGCAGTTCCAGCTCGCGCAGGCGGCCACGGAGCTCGAGGCCGCGCGACTCATGGTGTACAACGCATCGCGCCTCAAGGATGCGCAGCAGCCGTTCACGCGCGAAGCCGCGATGGCGAAGCTCTTCTCGTCGCAGGTGTGCGAGCGCGTGACATCGCTGTGCGTGGAGCTGTTCGGCGGGTACGGCTACACGAAGGAGTATCCCGTGGAGAAGTTCTACCGCGACGCGAAGATCGGTACGATCTACGAGGGCACATCGAACATGCAGCTGCAGACCATCGCGAAGATGCTTGCGCCGTGAGTAGCGATGGTGTCGGGGTAGAAAAGCAAGGATGAAGGGGTTAGGGTTTATGGCGTAGCGGGCCTCGGGAAGCTTCCGCGCACCGAGTAGAACTCCCAGGGTGTGCCCGCTACACCCTACCGCTTACACCCTGCACCCTCGTTTTTCCAGGCATTGATCGCACGGCCCTCCGCGAGGGCCCGCGACAAAGGCAAACCCGGCGAAAGCCGGCGACGCAAAGCTACGAGGCTACCGCGCTTGAGAATCACCTGAGCGCCACGCCAGTCGGGCCGCCGAACGGACTCGTCAGGAGGTTCCCATGCGCGCCCGTCTCACGGTGCTCGTCTCGCTTTGCGTCTCGGTTCTCGCGCTGTCGACCGCGTGCTCGAACGCCAGTTCCCCCGCCGACATCCTCACGCCGCCCGGTGACACGCTGCAATCGCCGTCATCGTCCGTCGTGGCGATCGTCGTCTTCCCCACGCAGGTCAAGCTGCAGCCCGGCCAGGATACCGCGCTCGCGGTGACCGCCGTCGACTCCGCCGGCAACGCGACGACCACGCCATCGCTCACGTGGAAGACATCCGACTCCAGCGTCGCCACCGTCTCGTCGACGGGCGCGGTGAAGGCTGTCGGCGTCGGCTCGGCCACGATCACCGCGCTCGGTGCCGGCCGGTCGGGGACGAGCGTGATCACGGTGGCCCAGGGAACGACGCCCACCGATTCCGTGCCGACCGATTCGCAGCCGACGGTGACGCCGACCTCGAACGAATGCGGGACGCCGAAGTCCGGGTGGATCTGGTGCGATGACTTCGAGCAGAATCGGCTGAGCAGCTACTTCGAGTACCTCGACGACAACGGCAGCTTCGTCCGCGCGAACGGCGTAGGCGTGGACGGCTCGTACGGGATGCGCGTGCATTTCGCGCAGGGGCAGACGTCCGCGGGCGCGCTGCACCTCGCGTTCGGCAAGGTACCGCAGTCGGTGTTCAAGACCGTGGACGCGGGGACGACCGCCTATCGCGAGATCTACTGGCGCATGTACGTGAAGAACCAGCCCGGCTGGGTTGGCGGCGGCGGAGACAAGCTGTCGCGCGCGATCAGCTTCGCGTCGTCGTCGAGCTGGGCGGAGGCCGCGATCGCCCACGTGTGGGCGAGCAGCTCGAACGAGAATTATCTGATGATCGAGCCCGCCTCGGGCACCGATGCGAGCGGCAACCTCCAGACCACCACGTACAACGATTTCCCGAAGCTGCGCTGGATCGGGTCGCGCACGGCCGCCGATCCCACGTTCGACGCGGCCCACATCGGCCAGTGGCACTGTGTGGAAGCGCACGCGAAGCTCAACGATCCCGGTCAGTCGAACGGTCTCTTCGAGTTCTGGATCGACGGCAAGCTCGAGGCGCAGAGCTCGGGGCTGAACTGGGTCGGCAACTTCAGCACCTACGGCTTCAACGCGGTGTTCTTCGAGAACTACTGGAACGCCGGCGCCACCCAGGCCGAGGACCGCTACTTCGACGACATTGTCGTGAGCACGAAGCCGATCGGGTGCATGGGACAGTAACTACAGAAAACAGAAAGCAGAAAGCGGAGAGCAGAACGCAGAGAGCAGGGTTGTCATTCCGAGCGTGAGCGAGGGATCTCTGGCAGCCG
>DASVCF010000108.1:0-8915 GCA_036381735.1 Gemmatimonadaceae bacterium
TGGGGCTTGTCATCCCGAGCGTGAGCTTGTCATCCCGAGCGTGAGCTTGTCATCCCGAGCGCAGCGAGGGATCTCCTCGTCGCAGTCCGAGATCCCTCGCTCACGCTCGGGATGACAGCAGCCCGAGATCCCTCGCTGCGCTCGGGATGACAACTCCGCTCGGGATGACAGGGGCCCGCTAGGAAGCGCTGCTCTGCTCCTCGGGCGGCACGATGTTTCGGAAGAAGATGAAATATAGCGCCGCATTCACGCCCTGCAGCACGGCGGCGAGCTCCAGCGGAAGACTCACCCAGGCCACCTGCATGATCTGACCAGCGACCGTCGGTCCGACGCTCGAGAACGCCTGCAGCGGAAGGTTCGAGAGCCCCGCCGCGGTGCTGCGATCCGCTTCGTCCACCACGCCCATGAGGAACGACTGACGGATCGGATTCGAGAGCGTGTTCGCCTGCGTGCGCAGCAGGAAGAACACGGCCGCCCACAGGAACGACGGCATGACCGCCATCCCCGCGAGCAGCACCACCGAGGTGAGCCGCGCCGTCACGATGGCGCGCACCGCGCCGAGCCGCCGCGCCACGCGCGCCGAGGCGAGGTTCGACGGCGCCGACGCGATGTTCGCGATGAAGAACAGCGTGCCCAGCTCCCCCGATGTCGCGCCGTAGCGGACGTGGAACCAGTACACGAGAATCGGGCCGAGCATCCCCACCGCAAGCCCGTTCGTCGCGTTCGTCACGAGGAAGCGCACGAGCACGTGCTTCGTGCGCGTCGTGAGGCGACGACGTGTGCCCGTCTTGTGGACCGGCCGCTTCGCTTCGCTCACGGGGAGCACGACCATCGCCATCGCGGTCCCCAGCACCGCGGTGAGCAGAAACAGTCCGCGCTCGGCCGTGAGATCGCTCATGCCGAACACGCGATGCAGCAGAGTGGGCGTGGTGGCGAGCAGCGAGCCGAGCGCGGCCGAGAGGACGCCGACCACCGACACGATGCCGAACGCATTGGTGCGATGTCGATTGCCCGCGTGCTCCGCGATGAGCGCCTGCTCGGCCGGGGCGTATGGTCCGAATGCGCCGCCCGATCCCGCACCGCCGCCGCGCCCGATCGTACCCATCGCCGCGGCGATGAGCAGCACGGGGAAGCTCTGCGTGGCGACGAACACCAGTCCGCACATCGCGGTGAGCAGTCCGAGGAGCACGAGCAGCGGCTTGCGGCCGAAGCGGTCGGACAGGACGCCGACCGCCGCGGTGAGCGCCATGCTCCCCACCGCGCCGAAGGTGAAGAAGACGCCGATGCGCACGGCGCTGTACCCCATGTGCGCGAGGTACAGTGGTACGATCACCGCGAGATACGACTGCGAGATGCTTCGCAGCCCGCGCCCCGCGACGAGCAGGCGCAGGTCGCGGTTGAGCCACGGAGGCAGCGGCGACCGACCGCGCGCGACGCCGGGCGTGCTCCGAGCAGGGGCTTCGGGGTGCGCGGTCATCGATGGAGCGACTGGTGGTGCGCGGTACAGCGAACGCGTGCAGCGTACGACGTCAATTCTGGCACGCGGCGAAAGATGATGTGGTGTCCGCCACATCGGGCGGCGGTGCGTCGCCCTCCATCATGGCGCGCTGCAACTCCATGTACACCCGCTCGGCGTTCCGCCTGTTGCGGGACGCGAGCGACACGGGGCGATCGCGATCGGCGGGTGGAAAGCTCGCGAGCACGCGACTCATGCGCGTGCCATCGCGCAGCGCCTGCCAGATGCGGGTGCGCAGCGCGCGCGTGGAGCAGCGTGTGCGGGCAATGAGCGCGTGTGCATCCTCGGGGATCCGGCCGTGTCCCGGGACTACGGTCATCGGGTGCAGTTGGTCGAGTCGATCGAGCGCTTGGAGGAGCGCCGCCGAGCTGCCGTCCACGACCAGTGTCACGCCATCCTCGATGAGGAGATCGCCCGCGAACATGACGCGCTCCGCGGGGAGCCACACCACGAGGTCGCCCCCGGTGTGCGCCGCCGCTGGATGGAACACCTCGATCGCGCGGCCGCCGATGGTGAAGGTCGTGTCGCCCGTGACGGCGATGTCCGGCGTGTCGGCGAACGCGAACCCCTGCATCTCGCGCAGCCCCATCACGCCCGTCCAGTCGCTGGCGAGCGCATCGTCGCCATCCATCGCCGCGAGCATCTGCCGATCGGGGTGCGCGATCACCGTCGCGCCCGCGCGCTTGAAGACGATGGCGCCGAAGGTGTGATCGGGATGGTGGTGCGTGAGCACGAGCCACTGCACCGGCGCGGGCGTGATCGTGCGGATGGTGCGGAGCAAGGCGCGCCCTTCCGCCGGACTCGCGAGCGCATCGATGACGACGACGCCCTGTGGCGTGACGATGAAGCCGGCGTTGGGGCGCCCCTCCGAGCCGCGTCCCGTGTCGCCGAGCACGGCGTAGACGCCATTGGCCAGGCGACGCAGCGGGTACGCGCGTACCGTGTCGGAGTGCAGGCGCGGCAGCCGGCTGGCGAGCGCGGCGCGCGTGGCGGAGTCGGCGGTGAGCGAGCTTGGGATGCGGCTCTCCGGCGTCTGCGCGCGGGCGACGGTCGCGGTCACGGAGTGCACGACGACCGCGGCCCCGAGCACCAGCGCGTGCGTCGCGTTCCGCATCACGGCGCGCACACCGCTCGACTACGCGGAGAAGGCGACGTTTGCCGACTGCCGGTACACGTGGCCCTTCGAGTCCGTCCAGGCGATGGCGAGCGGCGCTTCGCGCGTGGCGCGCACCGGAAACTCGATGTACGGATCGGCGCTCACGCCCGACGTCCATTCGAAGTGCGCGATCTCCGCACCGCCGTAGGTCACGGTCACCTTCTTCACGAAGTACTCGGGGATGAGCGTGCCATCGTGGTCGCGCGACATCCCGGTGTACATGGGGTGCGCGAGCATCGCCCGCACGAAGATCACGGCGTCCCGCTTGATCTGTTGCGGGAGCACGATCCGCGGATCACCGATCGTTGGCGTCATGGTCACACGCATCCGTTGAGGGTCACGTACACGAACTTCGCCGTCCCCCACAGCTCGCCGCGATTCGTTTCGGCGATCACGCGGACGTACGAGCTGCGCCGCATCTTGATGCGCGTGTCGATCGACGCACCGCCCGTCGCCGGCGTGAGCCAGTAGCCGGCAAGGTAGATGTCGGGGTTGTGGTCGACGATGAGATGGAGCGCCTTCACGTACTCCGTGCTCGTCTGCGGCAGGTCCGTGTCGATGAAGATCGGCACCTGGCGTCCATCGGGCGCCGTTTCCGGCGTATCCATGGTCACGTGTCCGGCGCGGATCGGCCGGTCGCCGAAGTGCGCCCGCACCACTTTGCGTGCGGGCTCGATGATCCCGGTGAGCGGGTCGGGATCGCCCTCGCGCGCGAGCGGCGCCGCGGCTTCGAGTGGAGTGTGCGTACCGGCGGCGAGCGCCGCCAGCGCGAGCGTGCCCGCGCGTAAGAACGTGCGCCGTGTGAGATCGCGGTCCTGAGGACGCATCGGTCGCCCCTCCGTTGCCAGCGTGTGAGCGGGACGGTATATAGCTCGAAACATACACCGCACATCGCTCGTGCGCGCGTGGCGGGAGCCGGCGCCGGCCAGCGATGTCCCACGAGGGGAGGAGCCATGCTCCGCGCTCGACTGTGCCTCGTTGCCGCCTTCGTCCTGCTCACCTCTCCACTCGCCGCCCAGGACATGGGGCTGGCCGTCGGGACACACGCGCCCGATGCCACAGTCGAAACGCTCGACGGCCGCCCCGTTCACCTGCACCAATACGTCGGCACCCGCCCGGTGCTCATCGAGTTCTGGGCCGTGTGGTGCGGCCGGTGCAAGGCGCTCGAGCCATCGCTCCTCGCGCTCGAGCGGCGCTACGCCACGCGCATGACGTTCGTGACGGTCGCCGTCGCCGTGAACCAGTCCCCGCGCCGCGTTCGCGCCTACACCAGCGCCCACGACTTCACGTCACCCATTCTCTACGACACGCGCGGCGCCGCCGTCGATGCCTACTCCGCACCGGCGACGTCGTACATCGTCATCATCGACCGCTCAGGCACCGTCGTGTACTCGGGGCTCGGCGGGGAGCAGGAGCTGGAGGCGGCGGTGCGGGGGGCGGTGGGGCGGTGAAGCAGAGAGCAGAGAGCAGAGAGCAGAGAGCAGAGAGCAGAGAGCAGAGAGCAGAGAGCAGAGAGCAGAGAGCAGAAAGCAGAAAGCAGAAAGCAGAGGGGGGAGGCGGCTCGCGCCTGGCGGGCCTGTCATCCCGAGCGGAGCGAGGGATCTCGGCGGCTGCCAGAGATTCCTCGCATTCGCTCGGAATGACATCCTTCTCTCTGCTTTCTGCTTTCTGCTCTCTGCTTTCTGCCGTTACTGCCCGTCCACCCGCCTCGTCGTGATCGCCGTCGACAGCCCGCCGCCCGTCGAGGGGGGGAGCGGGGATGGCGGGGGCGCGCTCCCCCAGGTGTCATCGCCAGGCACCAGATCGGGGACGGTCTGGTCGGGCCAGAGCCGCACGCCGACGACCTTCGACTTCACGGGGATCTGCGCGACGTACGTCTTACCCTGGTACCAGATGTTGACCGGGTAGCGGACATCCTGCGTCGAGCCATCGGCGAGCTTGAGGCGCATCTCGACGGGGAAGGGAACCGGCGTGCGCATGCTGAGCTTCACCTTCGCGTCGAACTGCCCCGGCCCCGCCGAATCGTTCACCACGGAATCGACGCCGATGTCGAGGATGTCCGCCGTGTAGAAGAACGAGCGCCAGAACCACGCGAGGTCGGTGCCGGTCACGTTTTCGATCGTGCGGAAGAAGTCCCCGGGGGTGGGGTGCTTGAACTGCCACCGCTTGATGTAATCGCGGAACGCCTCATCGAACGCCTGGCGGCCGACCACATGGTTGCGGAGCGCGAGCAGCACCATCGCCGGCTTCTCGTAGCCGACGAGCCCCAGCGCCTGCGGATTGACCTGATCGGGGCGCGTCATGAGCGGCGCGTCGATCCCCGCGCGGTGCACGATCGTCCAGATGAACTTGAAGCTCTGCGTGTTGTCCATCGCGCGGGGCCAGTTCACGGGATTCGGACCGTAGCGCCGCTCCTGCGAGAATACGTTGAGATACGTATTGATTCCTTCGTCCATCCACGCATAGCGTCGCTCGTTCGAGCCGACGACCATCGGGAACCACTGGTGCCCGAGCTCGTGATCGTTCGTGCGGAAGACGTCGCCCTCCGCCTCCGGACTCCCGTAGCCATCCATCACGAACATCGGGTACTCCATCCCGGCGACCGGGCCGGCCACCGATGTCGCCTGCGGATAGGGGTACGGGTAGAAGTTCTGCGAGTACGTGCTGATGGTCCACTGGCTGTTCTCGGCGACGTTCTGCCACTCGGCGCCCGCCTTGGGCCACTGGTAGAACGACTGGGTGAGAACGCGACGGTCGCCGACCTTGGCGCTCGTCGCATCCCAGCGGAAGTCGGGCGCGGCCGCCCAGGCGACGTCGCGCACCGAGTCCGCCTTGAAGCGCCACGTCTTCATCCCCGGCGTGGCGACCGCCTTCGCCTCGCTCTGCGTGATGATGGGGACGATCGTATCCGACTGCGCCGCGATCGCGAGCCGCTTGCGAATGGTGGGCGTGAGGACGTCGTCGGGATTCTGCAGCACGCCGCTCCCCGCCACCGTGTAGCCCGCGGGGACGGAGACGGCGTAACTGATCGTCCCGTACTCGAGGTAGAACTCGCCCTGGCCGAGGTACGGATCGGTGTTCCACCCGCGCACGTCGTCGTAGACCACCATGCGCGGATACCACTGCGCGATCTCGTAGAGCGTGCTGTCGCGCCCCATGCGATCCGAGCCGTGTTCGGGGATCTTGAAGCGGTAGTCCATCGCGATCGTCACGTCGTGCCCCTTGGGAAGGAGCGGCGACGCGAGCTCGATGCGCATCCGCGTGTCGTCGACGAACGACTCGGCGGGCTTCCCGTCCACGGTGATGTTCGCGAGCTGATAGCCGCCCTCGAAGCCGCGCACGCCGAAACGTGATTCGGGTGGATACAGCGCCTCGCCGCGGCTCCCCGGCTTGTAGAGATTCTGGTCGAGCTGCAGCCAGACGACGCGGAGTGTATCGGGCGAGTTGTTGGTGTAGTGGATGCTGACGTGCCCGCTCAGCTCTTTGGCGGTCGTGTCGAGCGCGGCGCGGATGTCATAGTCGGCCCGTTGCTGCCAGTACGCCGGGCCGGCCGTGCCATCGGCGGAGCGATACTGATTGGGGCCGGGCCAGTCCATGCGGTCCATGGGCTGGAAGACGCCGCCCGGCACCGATTCTGCCAGAGACGGCGGCTGTGGCGCGGGCGCGGGCCGGTTGCCGACCCTGACAGTGTCCAGGCGAACCGGCGCCGGTTGGCGCGAAGGTCGCTGCGAGGAGCTGGCGCACGCAGCGAGGGCGAGCGCAAGACCAGTGAACGTGGAACCACGAGTGATGCGCGTCACGATCAGACCTGTCTTGAAGGGTTGTACGGTACATGCAGCCAGCGAATAGTCATGTCAGGACCAGCGCAAGGGAAGGTTGCTGGCAAGGGGTGGGCCGGGAGGGGGCATCGGGGCTCGGGACTCGGTGCTCGGGACTCGCAACGACGCAGTCATCCCGAGCAGGAGCGAGGGATCTGCTCACCGGTCCGAGATTCCTCGCATTCGCTCGGAATGACACCGAGCCCCGAGCCCCGAGCCCCGAGCCCAGAGCCCCGAGTCCAGAGTCCAGAGTCCCGAGCCACGAGCTTTGCGGCGCAAAGTACTTGACATCATCCCAGTCCCCGGCTAGCGTCCACGCATGACCACCATCCGGCTGTTTCCGTCGAAAGCGGCCGAGACGCCCGCGCTCCATGTGCGGGCCATGGACGACCTGCGGTTCATCCGCAGGACCATGGAGAACGCGTCGTCGTTCACGGCCATCTCCGGGTGGGGACAGGTGGCCGTCGGCGTCACCGCGATCGTTGCCGGCATCATTGCCGCGCGCCAGTCGGCCGAGCGCTGGCTCGCCATCTGGCTCGTCGATGCGCTGCTGTCCATCACGATCGGCGGCGTGACGACGGGTATCAAGGCGCGCGCCGCGCAGCAGGGGCTCATCTCGGGGCCCGTGCGCAAGTTCGTCCTGAGCTTCTCGCCCCCGGCCTTCGTCGGCGCCGTGCTGACGGTCGTGCTGCTGCGCGCGGGATTGTGGAGTGCGCTCCCGGGCACGTGGCTCCTGCTCTACGGCACCGCGGTCACCGCGGGCGGCGCCTTCTCGGTGCGTCCCGTGCCGGCCATGGGGGCCTGCTTCATGCTTCTGGGGACGATCGCGCTCTTCGCGCCGCCGGCATGGGGGGATGTGCTCCTCATCGCCGGATTCGGTCTGTTGCACATCACGTTCGGGATTCTCATTGCCAGGAGGTATGGTGGCTAGATTGGGAGCCTTGCCGCGCAAGCGTCCGGACGGCTCCGACGCCGCGCCCGGCGCGCTGAGAGGCGTGCACGGTCGCGATGCATCCACGGAATCGCTTGCGCTCGATTCCATCATCCACAACCGCACACGGCTCGGCATCGTGAGCGCGCTCGCCGCCAATGAATCGCTGGCGTTCAACGAGCTCAAGGCGCTCATGCGGACGACCGACGGGAACCTGAGCGTGCACGCGCGCAAGCTCGAGGAAGCGCGCTACGTGACGGTGACCAAGTCGTTCGAGGGACGCCGCCCCAAGACGGAGTACCGGCTCGCGCCGGCCGGCCGCCGTGCACTGCAGCGGTATCTGGATCACATGGAAGCGCTCATTCAAGCAACGCGCGACACACTCGATCGCTGACTTCACCCTCTTTTTTTTCTGTTGCAGACTTTATGGACGCAAGTGCTTTGACGCGCCCGCCCGCTGCCGGGCTCCACGTTGCGATCATCATGGATGGCAATGGCCGATGGGCCTGCGCGCGCGGCATGCCCCGCGCGGCTGGCCACGCACAGGGCGTCGAGGCGGTCCGCCGCGTCGTGGAAGCGGCTCCCTCGCTCGGCATCGCCACCCTCACCCTCTACACGTTCTCGTCCGACAACTGGCGCCGCCCGCCGCGCGAAGTCGGTGCGCTCATGCGCCTCTTCAAGTACCACCTGCGCGCCGAAGTCGACCGGCTGATCGACAACGGCGTGCGTCTCGTCGTCATCGGCCGCCGCGACCGTCTCTCGATGCGCCTCCGCACCGAGATCGACGCCGCCGAAGCCGCGACCGCGAACGGCCGCACCCTCACACTGCGTCTCGCGATCGACTACTCCGGGCGCGACGCCATTCTCCGCGCCGCGCAACGCGTGCGCGACTGCGACGAGCTCTCGCGCGAGACGTTCACGCAGCTCATCTCCGAAGAGTACGGCTCGAGCGAGGGCGCGGGCGACGTGGACCTCCTCATCCGCACCGGCGGCGAGCAGCGGCTGAGCGACTTCATGTTGTGGGAGAGCGCGTACGCCGAGCTCTATTTCTCCGACCGCATGTGGCCCGACTTCGGAGCCGCGGATCTGGAGGCCGCCGTGGTGGACTTCCACTCGAGACAGCGGAGGTTCGGCGCACTCCCGGCCGCCGTAGCCGGCTAGGACCGTGGATTCCCGCTCAATTCGCGCAACCGCCACTGGCCGCGGAGGGCCGCGGATCGACAACGACTGCAACGACAACGGCGGAACGTGGATGAACGCGGAAAAAGCGCGGATCGATCGCGACCGTGGAGCGGCTCGGGACTCGAGGGCCTGAGAAGAATTTTTGGGGGGATAGGGCGAGGGCTGGGGTGACCGAGGCGAGCCTCGCGTGAGGGCGGGCCTCGTGCCACCCCGATGCTGGCTCTGGTGCGCGATGCTCGCCCCGCGCACCCCCAAAAAATCAGTCAGCCCTGGTGCGCCGGCACTCTCGCCCCGTCCCGATCGATCCGCGTT
>DASVCF010000109.1:0-14760 GCA_036381735.1 Gemmatimonadaceae bacterium
AGAAAGCAGAAGACAGAACGCAGAAAACGGAAACGGCCTCGGGGCGAGTACTCGCCCCGAGGCCGTTTCCGTTTTCTGCGTTCTGTCTTCTGCTTTCTACTTTCTACTTTCTGCTCTCTGCTTTCTGCTTTCTGCCTCTCAGCTTTTCGCCGTCTCCAGCCCCTTCACCACATCCGCCAGCGCCTTCACGCGCGTCGTGTCGGTGGCGGTCTTGGCGTCGTTGTCGAGCTCGGAGGCCAGCTTCTGGAGCGCGCTCTCACGCTCGGCGCCGCTCGCCTTCTCGGCGGCGTCCAGCTCGCTCGCGATGGCGGACGTCCGATCCTTCGCGAGGCCGTTGTCACGCACGAGCTGATCGAGGTAGGCGCGCGCGACCGGGAAGGCGGCGGGCCACACGATCTGCGGCTGGCTCTGCGGGTTCAGCCGGTCGAAGTGGACGAGCTTCGCGGCGTCGATCTCGTTCTGCGTGAGGTCGGCGGTCGGCGTCAGCTTGAAGACGTCGAGCCCGCGCGCGATCTCCGAGCCGTAGATGTAGCCGTTGTAGTAGTAGCCGGCCCAGTAGCCGCCGAGCACCATCTTCGTCGAGTCGATCGGGCCGCGATCGAAGTACGCGATCTCCTTCGGGTGCGCGGGGTCGGTGAAGTCGAACACCGAGATCCCGCCCTGATACCACCCCTGCACCATGATGTCGCGGCCGGGGACGGGGATCAGGTTGCCGTTGTGCGCCACGCAGTTCTCCTGCTCGGTCTGCGCCGCCGGCAGCTTGAAGTAGCCCTTGTGGGTGAGCTTGTCATCCGTGAGCGAGAAGATCGCGTCCGCGCCCCAGTCCTTCGGATCGGTCGCGCGGCACTTGGGCTGCGTGCCGCCGCCCCACTCGTCGGTGAAGAGGAGCTTCGAGCCGTCGTTGCTGAACGTGGCCGAGTGCCAGAACGAGAAGTTGGTATCGGCAACCGCATCGACGCGCACGGGGTGCGTGGGATCCTTGATGTCGAGCAGGATGCCGTACTGCGAGCACGCGCCGGCCGCCAGTCCGAGGGCGGGGTAGACGGTGATGTCGTGGCACTGCGACGGACCCTCGCGCGGGCCGGAGGGCCGCATGCGCATGTGGAATCCCATCTTCTCCAGCGAGTCGGCGTACACCTGGGTGCGCGCGCTGTCGCCCCGCGCGAGCTGCAGTGCCGCCAGCAGGTGCGCGGCACGGTCCGAGTCAGCGGCCGTAGCGGTCGAGTCCATGCCGAGCCGGCCGAGCATGCGGCGCGCCGACTTCTCCATCGCGCCGTTCGCCGTGTCGGCGGGCGCCACGCCGTGCGAGGACACCGCCACGAGGTCGTTGAAGATGCGCGGGCTGCTCACGATGCGCGCCTGCTCCGGATGCGCGACCGGCACGCGGATGACCTCGATGCGGAACATCGCATTGTTCGGGTCGGTGGCGAGCTGGCTGCTCTCACACCCACGCATCTCGCTGGTCGACCGCACCGGCGCGAGCCCCGACACGTACACGTACACGACGTTCGGATCCTTGGGATCGGGGACGAGCGTGTGCGTGTGCGATCCGCGGCAGGTCTGCACGTCGGCCACCTGCTTGGGGTGCTCAGGGTTCGAGATGTCGAAGATGCGGATGCCGAGCATCCGGTCCTTGCTCACGCTGTCCTTCACGCCCTGCGTGCCGCAGTCGAGCCGGCTCCCGCGGTTCTCCGCCGACACGAAGAGCAGGTTGCCGTAGACGGACACATCGCCCTGCTCGGTGAAGCAGACGTCGGCATCGGTGAGCGTGGGGGCGGCGGGGTTGGAGATGTCCCAGATCTGCAGCCCGCTGAAGTTCCCCTGGTAGACGTAGTGGCCGCCGAAGGCGAGGTCGGAGTTCGCGTAGGTCAGCCCGCCGGGATCATTGGGATGAAAGATGTCCGGCTTGCTGCGATGCGCGACGAGCTCGAGCCCCTTGATGGCGGTGTCGGCGTCGTACAGCCCGGCCTTGAGCCCGACGCGCGGGTCGGCCGAGGCGTTGCCCGAATGGGAGGGCGTGCAGGCCGCCATCCCCAGAGCCAGGGCGGCGGCGGTGGCGAGGGTGGCGCACTGGACGGCGAATGTGCGGCGGAACACGTGCGGTGGTTTCATTTGGCGTGACTCGCGGTGAGCGTGTTCAACAGCGCCTGCATGCGCGCGATCTCGGCGCGCTGCCCGGCATCGATATCCGTGGCGAGAGCGGAAAGGTCCGGCTGCTGCCCGCCGCCCGGAGTGGAGAACAACGTGGTGACCATGTCGAGGGCGCCCTCATGATGCCGGATCATCCCCGTGAGGTACAGCGTGTCGAAAGCCATTCCCCGCGCGGCATCGAGCTGCCGCATCTGCGCCGGGGTGAGCATCCCCTTCATCATCATCGGGTGGTCGCTCATGTCCATCCCCGGCATGCCCATGGGGCTGCGGTCGTGGATGGGGCCGTGCTCGTGCGTCAACATGTGGAGCGGATCCGGCGCCGCCAGGTGGCGCTCCTGCAACCAGCTCTGCATCAGGTGGATCTCATCCCGCTGCGAGATGGCGATGCGCTTGCAGACGGTCTGCACCGCGGGGCTCGCGCCGTGCGTGGGCGCCCACTCGGACATGACGACCGCCTGGGCGTGGTGCATGATCATCCCCTGCATGAACTCGACATCGGCCGACGTGTAGTCGTGCGGGGAAGCGGACGCGGCGGACGCGCTCTGCGCGTGCAGCTGCGGGGGCGATGCGACGAGTGCCGCAACGAGAACGAGCGCCGGCCACGCGGCGACTGGCCGGCGTGATGGTCTGGACATCATGGGATCGATGGACCTGCGCGGACAGAAAGTGCGGTTAGATGTGCGGAGAGTGAAAATGTATGCAATGGACCGGGGAGGCGATATAGTGGGCGCGTCACACCGGCGGATCGCATTCGTGGCTGCGAAAACAGGGGATGAAGGTGCCGGTGCGACGTGTCCGGAGGCTCGCCGGGTCAGGTGCCTTCGCCGGGTGACGATGCTTCGGCCAGCGTCTCCGATGATGCTTCGGTCATCGTCTCCACTGGGCTTGCGATCGCTGGTTGCTGCAGCGCACGGAGTGCCTTGCGCCGTCGCTCGAGCGCGACGATGGCGCCGACCGGGAAGCCGATGCCAATCAGCCAGGGCCCGGCGAACCCGAGCCGTTGCACAAAAGCGACTGGAATATGGAAGGAAATGGCCTGCGCGAAGGTGGCTCCCGTCGTCCAGTTCATTCCGAAGCTGCCCACTCCCACCAAGGCAGCCAGTGCCCACCACCAGCGATGGGGCATGCGTGTGCGTGCGACGACCACGGCGGTGCCCAGGCTGAATACCGCTATCGCAAGTGCCCAAACGAGCATCAGGCACTGAGCGAGCCCGACGTGCCTCGTGAACGCGTTGGCTTCCTCGAGTGACTGAGGGAGCTGGTCGATGTGTACGCCTTCGATCCAGTGCTGCCCTCCGGCATCGAGGATGGCGAGCTGGGCGATAGCCCAGCCACCGGCGCCGTGCAGTTGATAGGTGAGCGTGCGACGTGTGCCTCCGTCGCGCGAAAAGAACCGCGCGCCGACCAACTCGACGCTGTCGAAGGGCGCAAAAGGAGCGAGCCGAGCCCGGACTGCTCGCAGGCTGTCCATGACTCCCGGCTCCTCCGCTAGACGCGGCGTGAACTGCGCCGCCGCGTCAGCAGTCGTGCCAGTCGCCAGGGTGTCGACGTAATTGCGCGCGTAGCGGTCCACCGCGGGTGGCGCGATGCGATCGAGCATTGCCTTCGAGGAGCACGAGGACAGGACGATGAGGGCGCTGAGTGAGCAGCTGATCCGTACGACGCGGATGCGCATCACGCGGTCTCCGGGAACCGGCGTATCACGATGATGCGCTCGGCGGTGGGTATTTCGAAGACGGGGTAGACTGGCCAGCCGCGAATATGTGAACGAGTCACGTGGCTTGCCAGGCACTCACGCAGCCGTTGTCGGTCGGTGGAGTCGTCGCTGACTCGGCCGGCGCCATCCGCTAGCCGCACGCCGGGCAGATCGCGGGCGTTACGGAAGCTTCATGGCGCGCCAGCGCTGTGTGCGTGGCCTCTCGGCCTCCGGATCGCTGGGCACTGCGGTCTGCGTCGCATCTTCCACGAAGAGCACCACGCGCCCACCCCGATAACTCGGCCGCAGATGCTTCCCGATGTCGATCATCCCACTCGTGATGACCACGTTCGAGCTCTTCTCCCGCACCTCATCCACTCCGCGCTCGCGCACCCGCTCGATCGGCTGCCATCCGCAGAACGGATCCGGCCACTCCCACCCGGACATGTGCACGACGCGTCCGTCATCTCCGTGTGCCAGCAGCCCCACACCCGCGAGCGCCCCGATGACGCCGCCCTCGGTCCCGCCGAACCCTTCGAGATACACGTCATGCTCCGCCGCCAGCGCGCGCGCCTCCGTCTGCCGCACGGGCTCTTGTTGACACCGCTTCCCGAACGCGATGATCTCCTCCGGCACCAGCTCGGCCACGCACAGTCCGGGATCACTGCCGGGCACGTACCAGCTCCGCATCTCGCGCCGCAGTATCGGCAACAACTCGGACGCGCGACGGTCGCGTTCCGATCTCACGAGCAGCGATGCGCACCCGTTCTTGCTCGTGTACGGAATCCGCGGATCGAAGAGCAGCTGATGCCGGAGCGCGAGCACGAACTCGAACCCCGCCGGCAGCGACGCCGCGAGCCGCCGTGCGAGTTGGTTGGTGCCGCGCGTGTCGAGTGTGTCGGTGTCGTCGATCCCGATGTAGATCATCCGCGCGTCGGTCATGCGCTGCGGATCATCCGCGGATGCACATCATCCGCGCATCCATGTGTGCGGATCATTCACGCATCGCGGCGCTCGCCGCCGCACGCCGCTCGCGCAGCTGGAACCACGCGGCCGCGCTGATGATCCCGGCCACCACGCCGGCAATGGCGTAGGTCACGACGGCCTGCGACCACCACGGCGCGAACGGCCGTCCGCCGCCCATCCCCGCGAGCCCCATCCCTTTCGTCGCGGCGCGCACGATGAACGCCGCGCAGTTGCTCGCCGCGCACGCGATGAGGAACGCGATGTACACGCGCCACCCTGTGTGCGCCCAGTGCAGTGCGACGTCGAGCAGCGGTCCGGTGAGCACGAGGCTCGTCTGCGCGCCCACGCCATCGATGCGCGTGCCGGCGAGCCACAGAACAACCGTGGTGACGAGCGCGGCGCCGCCCATCACGCCACCCGCGCCGCGCCTCGGCACGAGCGCGAACCCCAGCGCGATCGGGAACGCCGCGAACACGATGCTGCTCCCGGGGATGCCGAGGTGCAGTCGCAGGAGATTCGTCAGCAGCGATGCGACGACACCCGCCGTCGCGAGCGCCGCGAGCTCGAGTGGTCGCACCGCACCGCGATGCGCGCCGGCGAGCGCGGGCACGCGCGAGGTGCGCAGCAGATCATCGTCGAGCGTCAGGACGCTGCCGTTCATGAGTCGTCTCCTCCCTTCGAATCACCAGCGCACCGCGGCGCCGGCGTACAGGGTGCGCCCCGGTTGCGGATAGCCGTACTCGTCCTCGTACGCTTCGTCGAACAGATTGTCCGCCCCCGCATACACGCTCACGGCGCTCCGCAAAATCTGCTGCGCGACGCGGACGTTGGCGACGGTGTAGTTCGGGAGCGCGCCCTGCTGCTGCGACTGCTGCCCGCGCGCGTAGTAGACCTGCCCCGCGACGCGCATGACGGAGAGCGCAATGCTCGGGCCCACACGGAACGCGTACCGCGCGTCGAGCGTGAGCTTGTGGCGCGGCTCGTACTGCAGCGCCTCGCGCGTGCTCCCCGGCGAGCGGTCCTGCGTGTCGAGGAACGAGTAGCCGGCGCGCAGCATCGTTCGCGCGATCGCACGCGTCTCGGCTACCACTTCGACACCGTCGAAGCGGTAGGCGTCGAAGTTCGCGAAGTGCTGACCCGGCGCGGGGCGCTGGATGAAACCCTGCACGTCGGTGCGGAAGCCGGTGAGCGACAGCTGCGAGCGCGCCGGAAGCGCCTGCTCGATGCCGGCCTCGTACTCGTTGGCGCGCTCGTCGTGCAGCGACGGGTTGCCGCCGGTCGGGTCGTAGAGCTGACTGATGGTCGGGAAGCGCACCTTGCGCGCGCCCGAGGCATGCAGTCGCGTGCGCGGCGTGAGATCGTAGTAGACGCCCGCCGAGTACGACGCGGCGTCATCGCTCCCCGCCGAATCCTTGGCGAGCCAGTCGTGCGCGTAGCCGAGGACGAGACCGCCGTGCTGCACGGGACGGAGCTCGTACTCGAGCGCGACACCGGCGTGATCGAGCCGCCGGCTGTCGGCGACATCGCGCACGCGGTAGATCGTGCCGGTAGTGCCACCGCCACCTCCACCACCACCGCCGCCTTTCCCGCCACCTCCGCTTCCGCCGCCCGTACCACCGCCCGTGCCACCCGTCGGCGTGACGGGCACGTCGCGGATGTGCAACTTCGACGTCCAATCGTCGTGCTCGGCCGAGAGCCCGAGCGTGAGCCGCCCCCACGCCGCGCCGTCGGCCGTCGTCTGCACGCCGATGCCGCTCACGAGCGAGCGGCTCGACTGCCGGTACGTGCCGCTCACCAACGAGTCGCTCATCGACGAGTAGGTGCTGTCGTCGTACCGGTCGTGGTCCTCGCGATACCGGTCGGTGTACGCCCACGACCGGACGACGATCGGGCCCGTGGGCGCGTAGCTGGCGGCGAGCTGCGCGGAGCGCTGGTCGACGAGCGGGACGCGCTCGTAGGTGGGGCGCGTGGCGAACGGGTCCGTGGAGTCGGTGATCACGGTGGTCGGAATCCCGTACGCGCCGTGCACGCCGGAGAGCACGAGGCCGAGGGTGACGTGCGATGTGGGCTGTGCGTGCACCGAGCCGAAGAGGCTCACGAGCTTGCGATCGGTGTTGCCGCGCAGCACGTCGCTGGACGACGCGAGCGAGGGCGACGAGGCCGGAGCGAAGTAGCCGTCGGTGCGGAAGCCACTCGCGCTGGCGAACGCCGAGATGCGGTCGCTGCCGCCGCCCGCGTTCGCGCGCAGCAGCGCCGCGTCGCGCTCGCGTGCCTCGGTCCCCACCTCGCCGTGCGCGGGGCCACCGCCGCGCCGCGTGATGATGTTGATGGTGCCCGCGAGCTCGTTCGCGCCGTAGAGCACGGACGAGGGGCCGGGCGTCATCTTGATGTAGGCGATCTCCTCGACGGGGATGAGCGTCGGGTCGAACTGGCCGTCGTATGTCGAGTTGAGCGGGACGCCATCGAGCAGGAGGAGCACGTGGCGCGGCCGGAAGCCGCGCACGTCGATGCGCGGGACGCCGTCGCCGCCGGTGCGCACGTGGAGCCCGGGCAGGAGGTCGAGCGCTTCGTCGAGCGTGCGCGCGCCCGAGGCGCGGATGTCCTCGCTGGTGATGGTGCGCACGGTGCCACTCGCCTCCGACACCGGCGCGTGTCCGGAGACGACGACTTCGCCGAGCTCGTAGGCGTGCGTCGTCGTGGTATCCTGCGCGTGCGCCAGTGTGGCGAGCACCGGCAGCGCGAGCGCGGCGATGGTGACATGACGACACCCCCCGCGTGCGCGGGCGAGTCGAAGCACGGCGTCCTCGCTGATCGGGACGGTTGGCGTGGCATGGGCAGTTGGCGCGCGCCAACGTAGCACGCGGCGTGCCGATAGGCAACGCGCTGCCTATCGGGCCGCGCGCCACCGCATCATCGCGCCGTGCCGACCGTGGCGATGGACCGCGGCGCGGGCCGCGCTACAGCCGGAGCGCCTTCTCGAACGAGCGCCGGCTCAGGCGCTCGAGCTCGTCGCGCCAGGCGCGGTACACGCGGATCAGCCGATGGGCGGTGGGCGTGAGCCGCGCGCTGCCGCGCTGCGTGCCGCCGCGCGTCACGACGATCACCGGCTCGCCGAGGATGCGCTCCATGCGACGGATGCGATTGAGGCACGTCCGGTAGCTCATCCCCGTGCCGGGACACGCGCCGCGGATCGTTCCCGTGCGCTCGATCCCCTCGAGCAGCTTGATGTAGCGCGGGCCGAGGAAGAAGTCGTCGTCCCAGGTGAGCCACCCCTTGAGCGCGGGGCCCACGTGGTCGGCGAGCGCCACGCCGGCGGCGCGGGATGCCGATCGGCGTGGAGCCTTCGCTGCAGATCGTCGAGTGGTGGTCGCGGTCATCTCTCGGAAGCGAGTCGAGTCATGGTGTGCGCGGTGCGAGCGCAGCGTCTCCTCCATATTCGCACCGCCATCGCGCGTGCGCCACGCAAGGGTTGATGCTTCGCCATTCGTGTCTACCTTGCGTACACCCCCCTGTCTTCAACCGGAGGTATTGTCCTATCCTCTTTCTCGCCACCGATCTCGACGGCACCTTCCTCGGCGGCTCCGAAGCCGACCGCCTCGCACTCTACCGCGCACTGCGCGACACCCCTGACGTCCGCCTCGCCTTCGCGACCGGCCGCGGCGTCGAAAGCGTCCTCCCGCTCCTGAGCGATCCGCTCGTCCCCGATCCCGAGTTCATCATCGCCGACGTCGGCGCGACCATCGTGCATCGCGATGGGCTGCGGCCGGTACAGCCCATCCAGTGGGAGATCGACGAACGATGGGTCGGCGCGGACGCGATCACGCGCGCGCTGAACGGCATCCCCGGGCTCGAGCGCCAGCCCGTGCCGCAGGAGCGCCGCTGCTCCTTCCTTCTTGAAGACGCATCGTACATCCCGGAGATCCAGAGCCGGCTCATGCACCTCGACTGCGACGTGCTCTTCTCCGCGGGTCGCTACCTGGACGTGCTCCCGCGCGGCGTCTCCAAGGGCGCCACGCTCCGTCGCCTCGTCGAGCATCTCGAGATCGATCCCGATAATGTGCTCGTCGCCGGCGACACGCTCAACGATCAGTCGCTCTTCACGCAGGGGTTTCGTGGCGTGGTCGTGGGGCGGGCCGAAGCGGCGCTGCGACGCGCGACGGCCGCGCTCCCCGACGTGCTCCACGCGAGCGCGCCCGGTGCGGGAGGGATCCTCGAGGCGGTGCGCGCCTTCGACGACGTACCGGATCTCGCGCTGCCCGACGACGACCGCGTCTCCGGCGATGCGCAGCTCGTCGTCGTGTATCACCGGCTCCCCTTCGAGGAGCGCGTGATGGGCGGACGGCTCGTGCGCCGCGCGCACAGCAGCCCGAACGGGATCGTCCCCACGCTCCTCGGCTGCTTCGAGGGCGGGCGACGCGGGTCGTGGGTGGCGTGGTCGACGGCACACGCATCGTGCGATGCGCGGGGCGCATCCACCGCGGACATCGTCGCGCCGCCGAGCGAGCGCATCGACGCCGAGCGGTACCCGAACCTGCTCGCGGCCAAGGTGCCGCTCACCGCTCAGGATGTGGAACGCTTCTACAAGAAATTTTCCAAGGAAGCGTTCTGGCCGGTGATCTTCTCCTTCGTCGATCGCGCGAGCTTCTCGGCCGCGGACTGGGAGCACTTTCTCGAGATCAATCGCGTGTTCGCCGAGCGCACGGCGGTGGAGGCGGATGAGGGCGCGCTCATCTGGATCCACGACTACAACCTGTGGATGGTGCCCGCATTCCTGCGGCAGCTGCGCCCCGATCTGCGCATCGGGTTCTTCCATCACACATCGTTCCCGCCGGCGGACGTGTTCAACGTCATTCCCTGGGCGGGGCAGGTGGTGGGGAGTCTCGCGCAGTGCGACTACGTCGGCTTTCACATCCCGCGCTACGTGGCGAACTTCGTGGACGTGCTGCAGTCGCACGGCTCGACCGAAGTGCTCGAGACCGTCCCCTGCGCGCCGCGCTACCGCGTGCACGGCGTGGCGCTCGCGCTGAGCGAGATGCCCACGAGGGTGCGCGTGGGCGACCGCACCGTGCGACTCGGCGCGCACCCCGTGGGCGTGAACGTGCGCGGCATCCGCGACATCCTCGACTCGCCCGATGTGCGCCGGCGCTACGAGCAGGTGCGCGAGCGGTTCGCGGGGACGAAGCTCGTGCTGTCCGTGGAGCGGCTCGATTACGTGAAGGGTCCGCGGCAGAAGCTCGAGGCGTTCGAGCATCTGCTCGAGGCGTATCCGGAGATGCGCGGCGCGGTGACGCTGCTCATGGTCACCACGCCGCCCGCGCCCGGGATGGAGGTGTACGACGAGATCCGCGACGCGGTGGATGCGGTAGTGGGGCGGATCAATGGCCGCTTCGGTACACTCGACTGGGCGCCGGTGCACTACCTGTTCCGCACGCTTCCGTTCGACGAAGTGGTCGCCTACAGCGCGGCGGCCGACGTCGCCTGGATCACGCCGCTCCGCGACGGACTGAATCTCGTGGCCAAGGAGTACGTGGTCGCGCAGCGCGCCGTGGACGGCGCCGGCGTGCTCGTGCTCTCTGAGTTCGCGGGAGCGGCGGTGGAGATGCACGGCGCGCTGCTCACCAACCCGTACGATCTCGAGGGGCTGCGCGACGGGCTGCACCACGCGCTGCAGCTGCCCGAGGAGGAACGACGCCAGCGCATCCGCCGCCTCGCGCGCGTGGTGGAGCGGCACGATGTGAGTGCGTGGAGCCGCGGCTTCCTGCGCGCTCTGGCGCACGACGAGCGCGTGGGAGTGCTGGCGGGGTAGAGGCACACGCTTGTCATTCCGAGCGAAGCGAGGAATCTCCAGCCACCCCCGCCAGAGATTCCTCGTGCTCACTCCGCTGTCGCGCGCCTGAGCTCGTAGATGTACCCGTACGAGCACCACCGCCCACCAGCATCGCGAAAGAGCTCGATGACGCCGGCATCCGCGAGCGCGCGGTAGAACTCCAGGTGCTCGGTCACGAAGGGCTTCACGGGAAGCGGCGCGAGGTCCAGCAGCCGCAGCGCGTAGTGCTCGAGCGCGGTGCGCAGCGTGGCGTGATAATCGGTGAGCGCGTGCACGCCCAGATAGAGTCGGGACGCGGCGTGCATGTGCCGGTGTGCGGCGTCGAGCAGCGCGAGGATCTGCTCGTTGCCGCGCGCTCCGCCCGCGAGCGCGTGCGCCTGCGCCGGGTCCATCTGCGCGATGTGCGCGGGGGCGACGATCTCGTTCGGCAGGTTGGCGAGGATGACGTCGAACGGCCCCTCGGCGCCGGCGAAGAGGGGGCCCACGCGCCCGTCGATGTGCACGCCGTTGAGTTGCGCGTTGTGCTCGGCCGCGGCGACCGCGAGCGCGTTGATGTCGGTGACGACCACGCTGGCGCCGCGCTTCGCGGCCGCGATGCCGAGCACGCCGGACCCGGTGCCGATGTCGATCACCCGCTCGCCGGGCTCCACGTGCAGGGCGCAGGCGTAGAACATCCCGTGCGGCGAGGGGGTGAACACGCCCTCCGCCGGCTCGAGCACGACGTCGACGCCCATGAGGGTCAGGGTAGTGGGGGTACGCATGTCAGAGGCGATTCTGCAAGATGTGTGAGGCAGGCGATGCCCGCATTGAAACTCCGCGTCGCGATAATGTAGCTTGTGGGGCCGGACTCCTCGCGTGTGCGAGATCGGCATCCGCTCGCTCGCCTCATCCCTTCGCCTCTCCCGCATCGCCAGCATGTCGCACCCTCGCACGATGTTCGAGAAGATCTGGTCGGAGCATCTCGTCCGCCAGCCGACGCCCGACACACCGGCCGTTCTCTACATCGATCTCCATCTCATCCACGAAGTCACTTCGCCACAGGCGTTCGCCGAGCTGCGCGCGCGCGGCCTTCGCGTGCGTCGCCCCGATCACACGATCGCGACGATGGACCATTCGACGCCCACGACGCCGCGCAACGGCGCGGGCGTCATCCCCGTGCTCGACACGCAGGCGGCCGCGCAGCTCGGCGAGCTCGAGCGCAACGCGCGCGACTTCGGGATCCCGCTCTTCGCACTCGGCTCCGACCGGCAGGGGATCGTGCACGTCATCGGCCCCGAGCAGGGACTCACCCAGCCGGGGATGACCATCGTCTGCGGCGACAGCCACACGAGCACGCACGGCGCGTTCGGTGCGCTGGCCTTCGGGATCGGTACCTCCGAGGTGGGCCACGTGCTCGCCACGCAGTGTCTGCTGCAGCAGCAGCCGAAGACCATGGAGGTACGCATCGACGGCCGCGTGCAGCCGGGCGTGACGGCGAAGGACATCATCCTCGCGGTCATCGCGCAGATCGGGATCGGCGGCGGGACGGGGCACGTCATCGAGTACACCGGCTCCGCCATTCGCGCGCTCGGCATGGAAGAACGCATGACGGTGTGCAACATGTCCATCGAGGGCGGCGCGCGCGCCGGGATGATCGCGCCCGACGACACGACGTTCGAGTACGTGGCCGGTCGCCCGTTCGCGCCGCAGGGCGACGCGTGGGACGCGAGCGTCGCGCGCTGGCGCACGCTCCCCACCGACGCGGGTGCGACGTACGATCGCACCGTCACGCTCGACGCGAGCCGTCTCGCGCCGATGATCACCTACGGCACCAACCCGGGAATGGGGATGCCGATCGATGGCCGCGTCCCCGACCCCGCGCGTGTGCCCGATGCGAGCGAGCGGCAGGCGCTCGACAAGGCGCTGCGCTACATGGCGCTCGAGCCCGGACAGTCGCTGCTCGGCCGCCCCGTCGATGTGGTGTTCATCGGGAGCTGCACCAATTCGCGCATCACGGATCTGCGGCTCGCGGCGAGCGTGCTGCGCGGCCGCAAGGTGGCGCCGGGTGTGCGCGTGCTCGTCGTCCCCGGCTCGCAACAGGTGAAGGAGCAGGCGGTGGCCGAAGGGTTGGACGAGGTGTTCCTCTCCGCGGGCGCGGAGTGGCGCGAGGCGGGCTGCTCGATGTGCATCGCGATGAACGGCGATCAGCTCGCGCCCGGGCAGTACGCGGTGAGCACGAGCAACCGCAACTTCGAGGGGCGGCAGGGGAAGGGCGGCCGCACCTTCCTCGCGAGCCCGCTCACCGCGGCGGCGAGCGCCGTCACCGGCGCCATCAGCGACGCGCGCCAACTCCTCGGCTGATTCCGGCGAGCACCGACATCATCATGGACCCGATCACGACCTTCACCGCCACCGCGGTCGTTCTCCCCAACGAGAACGTCGATACCGATCAGATCATCCCCGCGCGCTTCCTCAAGACGACGCAGCGCACCGGACTCGGCGTGCACCTCTTCTCGGATTGGCGCTACGCGGCCGACGGCTCGCCGCGCGCCGACTTCGTACTCAACCGCCCCGCGTCGCGCGGCGCGCAGATTCTCGTCGCGGGGCACAACTTCGGCTGCGGCTCCTCGCGCGAGCATGCACCGTGGGCGCTCACCGACTTCGGCTTCCGCGCGATCATCAGCACGCGCTTCGCCGACATCTTCCGCAACAACGCGCTCGGCAACGGGCTCCTCCCCATCGTCGTCGACGCCGACGTGCACCGCACGCTCGTGCGGCAGCTCGAAGACGCGCCGTCGGCCGCGCTCACCGTGAACCTCGCGGCGCAGACGCTCACGCTCCCCGACGGCACGCACGTGAGGTTCCCCATCGATCCCTTCGCCAAGCACTGTCTGCTCCACGGCGTGGACCCGCTCGGCTTCCTGCTCTCGAACGGCGCCGACATCGACGCGTACGAGACGACGCACGCCGCGCGCGTGCGCACGATCTGACCATGGACGCCACGATCACGATTCTCCCGGGCGACGGCATCGGCCCGGAAGTCACGACCGAAGCGACACGCGTGTTGCACGCGGTCGCCGAGCGGTGCGGCCATCGCTTCGAGATGCACGACGCGCTCATCGGCGGCGCGGCCATCGACGCGGCCGGCTCGCCGCTCCCCGATGCCACCGTCGCGCAGTGCCGCGCGTCGGACGCGGTGCTCCTGGGCGCGGTCGGCGGGCCCAAGTGGGACGACCCCAACGCGCGCGTGCGTCCCGAGCAGGGACTGCTCGGTCTTCGCAAAGCGCTCGGCGTCTACGCCAACCTGCGCCCCGTCGTCGTGTACCCGTCGGTGGCCGGCGCTTCGCCGCTGCGCGCCGAGCGGCTGGTGGACGTGGACCTGCTGGTGGTGCGCGAGCTCACGGGCGGCATCTACTTCGGCGACAAGCGGCGCGAGCAGCTCGGTGGCGGCGCCGAGCGCGCGGTGGATGTGTGCAGCTACACGACCGAAGAGATCGAGCGCGTGGTGCGCGCGGCGGGGACGTTCGCGCGCGCGCGGCGCAAGCGACTCACGTCGGTGGACAAGGCGAACGTGCTCGAGACGTCGCGTCTCTGGCGCACCGTCACCGCGCGCGTGATGCGCGAGGAGTTCCCCGACGTGCAGCTCGAGCATCTGCTCGTCGATGCGTGCGCGATGCATCTCCTGAGCCGCCCCTCGCACTTCGACGTGATCGTCACCGAGAACATGTTCGGCGACATCCTCACCGACGAAGCCTCGATGCTCGCCGGCTCGATGGGGCTGCTTCCCTCGGCGTCGCTCGGCGCGCCGAGTGATGAGACGAATGCGCGGGATGCGCGCACGGCGAACGGAGCGACGACGCGCATGGGGCTGTACGAGCCCATCCATGGCTCCGCGCCCGACATCGCGGGGAAGGGGATCGCGAACCCCCTCGGCGCCATCTTGAGCGCCGCGATGCTGCTGCGCTACTCGCTCGGGCTCCACGACGAAGCGCGCGCGGTGGACGACGCCGTGCGCGCGGTGCTCGACGCCGGGTGTGTGACGGCGGACATCGCGGGTTCGGGTGCGCCGAGCTATTCGACGAGTGAGGTCGGGGGGGCGGTGACTGAGGGGATCAAAGGGGTCAGAGTCGATTGATCGCGA
>DASVCF010000110.1:0-35570 GCA_036381735.1 Gemmatimonadaceae bacterium
CGATTGAACCGCGGCGGATCAATCGAGTCTGACCCCATTGATCCATTGTGCACATTCCTTGAATACCCGATGGGCCACAAGCATCTTATGAACATCGGCTCGGGTCAAGCACGCCGAGCGTCGGTCGGACCTTTTTCCGGAACTCATCAACCGTGAACACCCAGGGCTCCGCTCGCGACATCGTCTTCCTCTCGGGCGTCCGCACGCCATTCGGCACGTTCGGCGGGACGCTCAAGGACTTCTCCGCCATCGAGCTCGCCGCGCAGGCGGCCGTCTGCGCCCTCGCGCGCGCGCACGTCGAGCCGGATGAGATCGGCGACGTGATCTTCGGCAACGCGCTGCAGACGTCGGCCGATGCGATCTACTACGCGCGTCATGTCGCGCTCAAGGCCGGCTGTCCGATCGAGACGCCGGCGCTCACCGTCAATCGCCTGTGCGGCTCCGGATTTCAATCGATCGTGAGCGGCGCGCAGGACATCATCATGGGCGAGACGGAGACCGCGCTCGTGGGTGGCGGCGAGTCAATGTCGCAGGCGCCGCACGTCGCGCGCGGACTACGATGGGGCGTGCAGCTCGGCAAGGCGCCGGTGCTCGAGGATCTCCTCTGGGAAGCACTCAAGGATCCGATGTGCGGCTTCACCATGGCGGAGACCGCGGAGAATCTCGCCGAGAAGTACCAACTCGATCGCACGGCCGTCGACCAGCTCGCGCTCCGCTCGCAGGAGATGGCGCGCGATGCGTGGGCGAACGGCGTGTTCGACGACGAAGTGATCAGCATCCCGGTGAAGAACCCCAAGACGCGCCAGACGGAAGAGTTCAAGCGCGACGAGCACATGCGTCCCAACACGACGATGGACGCGCTCACCAAGCTCAGGCCGTACTTCAAGGCGGACGGCGTGGTGACGGCGGGGAACGCGTCGGGGATCGGCGATGGCGCGGCGGCGCTCGTCATCTCGAGCGCGGAGTTCGCGAAGAAGAAGGGCGTGAAGCCGCTCGGCCGGCTCATCTCGTGGGGGATCGCGGGCGTCGAGCCCAAGTACATGGGGATCGGGCCGGTGCCGGCGTCGAAGCGCGCGCTCGAGCGCGCCGGGCTCACGCTCGACGACATGGATCTGATCGAGGTGAACGAGGCGTTCGCGCCGCAGTGCGTAGCGGTCGAGAAGGAGCTGGGGATCCCGCGCGAGAAGCTCAACGTGCACGGCGGCGCGATCGCGCTGAGCCATCCGCTCGCGGCCTCGGGCTCGCGCATCACCGCGCACCTGCTGCACGCGCTGCGGGCCGGCGGAAAGCGTTACGGACTCGGCACCGCGTGCATCGGGGGCGGCCAGGGAATCGCGGTCGTCGTCGAAGCGTACGGCTGAGTCGACGATGCCCGCGACGCGCGCGCTGATCGCCGGGAGCTGCACGGTCCTGCTCGCGGCGTGTGTGACGGTGGGCCCCGGCGCGCCGATGCCGGCGGCGACGCCGGCGACCGCACAGACGAGCACGACGTGGTCGATCCAGACGCGCGAAGACGTGGATCTCTGGCTGCACGGCTACGCGATGCTCACCGACGACACGACGCAGGTACCGCTCTTCAGGCGCGGCTACCGCGCGCAGATGATCGCGTTCAAGCATCGCGCGAACGTGTCCACGCAGCTCGACGCGAACTATCAGACGCTGCACGATCGGCTCGCGCAGCATCCGGGGTACGTGAGCGGACAGTTCCTCCCGCTCTACTTCGGCTCATGGGACGCGATGCGCCAGGCGGTGCAGCTCTTCCTCGGCGCGAACGGCAATCCCCGCGCGGTCACCGACCCGCAGCAGCAGGCCATCGTCGCCACCTTCGCGTCCGTGTTCCCGCAACCCGCCGATCGCGACTGGCTGCGTACGTTCACGGCCGCCGTCGAGGACGAGAACACGCAGTACTACCAGAGCTACTGGAACGCACGGCAGCGCGATCTTGCGCCGGTGCTCGCGCGCACGGACTCGCTGTGGGAGCACACGTATCTCGCGAAGTTCCAGCGGCTGCTCGACAACCAGCAGATGGACCGCGGCATCGTCTATCTCTCGCTCCCGCTCGACGGCGAAGGGCGGACGATCCCGGGGAACCCGAACACCGAGCGCGGGAACAGCCGCGTGACGGTGGCATTCCCCGATTCGCTGGGCGGCGCGCTCGATCCGATCTACGTGTTCGCGCACGAGGTGATGGGGACGATCTCGTCACTCGCCGTCACCGAGAACACCACACCGGCGGAGAAGCAGCAGGGGCTCTCGGACCGGTACACGAGTCCCGCCGCGGTGCGCGGCGGCGAGCTGCTCCTCAAGCGTGTGGCGCCCGATCTCGTACCCGGCTACGCGCGCTACTATCTCGCCTCGGCCAACGCATCGTCCACTGGCGGCGACCCCGAGCAGGCGCTCGCGCGCACGTTCCCCCTCCCTCAACCGATGCTCGACGCCATCGACCGCCAGCTCGGCGTGGTGCTCGGCGGCATCTGACTTCCGTGCCTGACGATTCGCCTCGCGCACCGCTGCCCGGGCCGCCACTCAGTCGCGCGGCGCTCGAGCGCGTGCTCGCGCGCGCGGCGGAGCTGCAGGCCTCGGACGCGGAACCGAGCGAGGCGACGCTCACGGACGATCAGCTGCTCGACGTGGGCAAGGAAGTCGGCATCGCGCCGGAGCACCTGCGACAGGCGCTGGCCGAGGAGCGCTCGCGCGCGGTGGTCCCGGAGGAGCACGGCCGCATCGCGCGCGTGTTCGGCCCGGCGATCGTGCACGCGAGCCGCACGGTGCGCGGCACGCCCGAGAGCGTGTTCAACGTGCTCGATGCGTGGATGCAGCGCGAGGAGAGTCTGCAGGTGAAGCGGCGCTTCACGGACCGCATCGTGTGGGAGCCGCGCGCGGGGTTCGTGAGCGAGATCCGGCGCGCGTTCAACGTCGGTGGACGCGGCTACCACCTGTCGCGCGCGTACGAGGTGGCGGCCACCGCGTTCGCGGTGGACGCCGACCGCGTGCTCGTGCGACTCGAAGCGAATCTGCGGAACGTGCGGGCGCAGCGCCTCGCCACCGGCGGCGCGACGACGGGCACGGGACTCGTCGCGACGGCCGTGCTGCTCACACTCGGATTCTTCGCGCCCATTGCGGCGATCCCGACCGCGGTCGGCCTCGCCGGCGGGTACGTGACGGCGCGCAGCCACGCACCCGTGGTGGCGCGCGCGCAGATTGCGCTGGAGCAGGTGCTGGACCGGTTGGAGCGAGGCGAGTTGCCCCGCGCGACACTGTTCGATGCGATCGGCATGCCGCCGCGCATCATGTAACGGGATTGTCATTCCGAGCGCAGCGAGGAATCTCGGGCCCTGTCATTCCGAGCGTCAGCGAGGAATCTCGGCCCGCCAGCGAGATCCCTCGCTTCGCTCGGGATGACATGAACGAATTCTCACACCTTCAACGAACATGGCCGACATCAAGACCGTAGGGGTACTCGGAGCCGGGCTGATGGGGAGCGGCATCGCGCAGGTCGCCGCCCAGGCGGGATTCACGACCAAGGTGCGCGAGGTTTCCGACGCCGTGTGCCAGCGCGCGCGCGCCGGGATCGAGAAGCAGCTCAACCGGGCGATCGAGAAGGGGAAGCTCACACCCGAGGCGCGCGACGAGGCGCTCGGCCGGCTGTCGTTCACGACGAAGGTGAGCGATCTGAAGGACGCCGACATCGTCATCGAAGCGGTGGTCGAGGACCTCGAGGTGAAGAACGTGATGTGGAAGGAGCTGGACGGTCTGTGCCCGGCGAGCACGATCTTCGCATCGAACACGTCGAGCCTCACCATCGCGGCAATGGCCGCGGCGACCACGCGGCCGGATCGCATTGTCGGGCTGCACTTCTTCAATCCGGTCCCCGTGATGAAGCTCGTCGAGGTGGTGCGCACGGTGACGACGAGCGACGAGACGTTCGCCCGTGCGTTCGAGTTCGCGAAGCGGCTGGGCAAGGAGCCGATCGCGGCGAAGGACAACTCGGGGTTCGTCGTGAACCTGCTCCTCGTCCCCTACCTCATCGACGCGATCAACGCGCTCGAGCGGGGCGTGGCGAGCGTGGAGGACATCGACAAGGGGATGATGCTCGGCACCGGGTATCCGATGGGTCCGTTCACGCTGCTCGACTTCGTGGGGCTCGACACGACGTACAAAATCGCCGAGATCATGTTCGACGAGTACCGCGAGAAGCGGTACGCCCCACCGCCGCTCCTCAAGCGCATGGTGCTCGCCGGGATGTACGGTCGCAAGTCGGGGAAGGGGTTCTACGACTACAGCTTCGATCCGCCGCGGGCGAGTGAGTTGGGGTTGTGAGTCGTGAGTTGTGGGTTGTGAGTAGCCCTCCAATACTCAGAACGCCGTACTCAGAACCCAGAACTCACAACCCATAACGTCTGATCCTCAGCCCTGTGTCTGCTCTGATGTTACCCCGTCGTGTCGCCTGACCTGAAACCCTCTCGCTTCCGCGGCATCTTCCGCGATGACGAGCTCGCGCGTGCGCTGTACTCGGAAGGCGCGGGGATCGCGCGCGCGCTGCCGTCGGCGGTGGCGGTGCCCGTGGATGCCGACGATGTGTGCACGCTGGTCCGATGGGCGCACGAGCAGCGCGTGCCGCTGGTGCCGCGCGGGTCGGGAAGCGGGATGGCGGGCGGCGCGGTGGGGCGCGGCGTCATCGTCGACCTGAGCCAGCTGAACACGCTGCACCCGGTGGACGCCGAGCATCGCCGCGTGTGGGCCGGTGCCGGCGTCGTGCGCAATGCGGTGGATGCGGCCGCGCGCGAGGTCGGACTCCGTTTTCCGGTCGATCCGTCGAGCGGCGCGTTCTGCACGGTGGGCGGGATGGCCTCGACGAACGCCGCCGGCGCGCACTCGCTCCGCTACGGTTCCACGCGCGCGTGGGTCACGGCGCTCGACTGCGTGTTCGATGATGGCACGCGCGCGATCGTGCGCCGGGGAGATGCGCCGCCGAGTGACGTGCCGGCCGTCGCACGGTTTCTCGAGCGGGCTCGCCCCGCGATCCTCGCCGCGCCCGAACGGACGCTCACGTACCCCGAGGTGCGCAAGAACTCGTCGGGGTACGCGCTCGCCGACTACGCGCGGAGCGGTGAGCTCGTCGACCTGCTCGTGGGGAGCGAGGGGACGCTCGTGCTCATCGTGGCGGTGGAGCTCGCGCTCACCCCCGTGCCCGGCGCGACGAGCAGTCTGCTCGCCGAATTCCCGACGCTCGAGAGCGCGACCACGGGTGCGACCGCCGCGCGCGAAGCGGGCGCGAGTGCCTGCGAGCTGCTCGACCGCACCTTTCTCGATGTGGCCGCGCAGGGCGGCGGCGCCGTTACGGTGAACCGCGCGACGGAAGCCGCGCTGCTCGTGGAGGTCGAGTCCGAGAGCGCCAGCGGTGCGGCGTCGGCGGCGAACACGCTCGCGCAGGTGCTGCGGGACGCGGGCGCCGCGACGGTGCGCGTCGCGCTCGACCCCGACACCGAGCACGCGCTCTGGGCGCTGCGCCACGCGGCGAGCCCGATCCTCGCTCGGCTCGATCCCGCCCTCAAGTCGATGCAGTTCATCGAGGACGCGGCCGTTCCACCGGACCGCCTTCCCGACTACATCCGCGGCGTGCGGGCCGCGCTCGCGTCGCGCGGCATCCGCGGCGTGATCTTCGGCCATGCGGGCGATGCGCACATCCACGTCAATCCACTCATTGACGTACGCCGACCCGATTGGCGCGACGCGGTGCGCGCGGTACTCGACGAGGTCACCGCACTCGTCGCCCGACTGGGCGGCACGACGAGCGGCGAGCACGGCGACGGACGCCTGCGTACGCCGTTGCTCGAACGCGTGTGGGATCCGACGGCGCTCTCGCTCTTCCATCTCGTGAAGCAGAGCTTCGACCCGCTCGACATTCTCGACCCCGGCGTGAAGATCGCGCTCCCCGGGCAGTCGCCCGTGGAGGCCGTCAAGTACGACCCGGAGCTCCCGCCCCTCCCCGCCCCCGCCCGCGCCGCGCTCGACACGCTCGAACGCGAGCGCGCGTGGAACCGGTTCAGGCTGTCGCTGGTGGAGGGAGGCGAGTAGGTTGTGCGGGGTTCGACCGATGCATGATGGCTGTGAGCTTTGAGCTGTGAGCTTTGGGCCATGAATGGGCTCTGAGCTTCGAGCTCCCTGGATGGTCGAACTCACAGCCCCGCTCACAGCTACTCACCGCTCAAAGCTCACAGCCCACATCCGCCTTTCCCGTGTTCATCTACGAGCCCACCGTCACCCTCCTCTCGCGCCCGGCCTTCGCCGAGCCATCGCACCTGCCCGTCAACTGGCTCGGGGAGAGCACCGATGGCGAGCGTCTCGCGGAATTCGCGGGGCGGCTCTGCTACATGAGTCAGCGCAATCCGGCGGGGCGCGAGACACGCGAGTACCTGGAGAACATCAAGCGGCAGGGGCACGGGAGCGTGCTCGAGCACGCGAACTACTCGCTCCTGCTCGAGGGCGTGAGTCGCTCGCTGACGCACGAGCTCATCCGGCACCGCGCGGGGTTCGCGTACTCGCAGCTCTCGCAGCGTTACGTCGACGAATCGGACGCGAGCTTCGTCGTCCCGCCGGCGATCATTGGCGACGAGGCGCTGCTGGCCGCCTGGCGCTCGCAGATCGAGGGCGCGCTCGCGAGCTACGTGTCGCTCGTCGAGCAGCTGATGGAGCGCTACGCGTGGGTGGACGACAAGAAGCACCGCCGGAAGATGGCGCGCGAAGCGGCTCGCGGTGTGCTCCCCAACTCGACGGAGACGAAGATCGTGGTGACGGGGAACGCGCGGGCGTGGCGCACCATGCTGGAGCTGCGTGCGAGCGAGGGGGCCGAGATGGAGATCCGCCGCCTCGCGGTCGCCGTCCTCCGGCTGCTGCAAGCCGAGGCGCCGGCGTTCTTCTCCGACTTCGAGATCTACCAGGCGAGCGACCGCCAGGAGGCGGCGCGGGTGGGGTATCACAAAGTCTGAGCTGTGCGCTGTGAGCTTTGCGCTGTGAGTCGCAGTGAGTGGGGGCTCTGAGCTCGACCATCCAGGGAGTGTCGGGCTCAGAGCCCGCTCACAGCCCAGAGCCCACAGCTCAGAGCTCACCCCCGCCTCCCACGGTTACCGCGAACATTTTTTCGCGTCCTACGTACAAGTGCATTGCGCGGAATTTCTCTCACTCTTATTTTCCGCGCACCTTCGATCTGGCATCGCGCTTGCACGGTGGCACGAGCGTTCGCTCGCCAACCTTTCGTGAGTGCGCCGACACCAGGCCTAGCGTGGCAGGTGAGTGACACCCGGCAAGCGACCAGTGGAGCGAATGACGCGAATCGGATTCGCCTACAACCAGAAGCCAGCTCAGGCTGACTCGCACGACGCTGCGGACACGGAGTCGCCGTACGCGGAGGAGGAGCCTCCCAGTAAGGCGCGGGATGCGCTCTGCGGGATGCGGGATGCGGAACAGCCTCGGGGGCGAGGGCCGTCTCTCCACGAGCCGGTCCCGCATCCCGTAGAGCGCATCCCGCATCCCGAAGACGAATTCGCCGAGTGGGACAGCGAGGACACGATCGCCGCAGTCGAGCGCGCGTTGGCCGGGCTCGGCGACGTGGTCCGTCTCGAGGCGAACGCAGACTTTCCCGAGCAACTCCGCAGCACACACCCCGATATCGTCTTCAACATGGCCGAAGGACTCCGCGGCGTGAACCGCGAAGCCCACGTCCCGGCCATCTGCGAATTCTTCGGCATCCCCTACTCCGGGAGCGACCCCTTCACGCTCTCGCTCTGCCTCGACAAAGCGCGCACCAAGGAGTGCCTGACGTTCCACGGCGTGCCCACGGCGGCGTTCGCGGTGGTGAGGTCCGTGGAGGAGTTGCGGGATGCGGGATGCGGGATGCGAGCTGCGGAACGGCGGAAAGCAGAGAGCAGAAAGCAGAGAGCAGGAACGACCTCGGCGGAGAGGACTCTTCCCCCGGAGCCGGTCGCATCCCGCATCCCGCATCCCGCACAGCGCATCCCGCATCCCTGGTTCATCAAACCCCTCCACGAAGGCTCCTCCAAGGGGATCACGGAGAAGAACTTCTGCCGCACGCACGATGAGCTCGAGGCGCAGGTGGCGGAGCTGCTCGAGCGCTACCAGCAGCCCGTGCTCATCGAGACGTATCTCCCCGGTGCGGAGTTCACCTGCGCGGTGCTCGGCAACGGACGGGACGCGCGTGTGCTCCCGATCGTGGGGATGAATTTCTCGGCGCTCCCCGATGGGGCGCTGCCGGTGTACGGCTTCGAGGCCAAGTGGCTCTGGGATCGCCCGGAGCGTCCACTCGAGATCTTTGAATGTCCAGCGCGGATCGATGAGGCGCTGCGGAGCAGAATCGAATCGGTCGTGCTCCGCGCCTATCACGTGCTCGGCTGCCGCGATTGGTCCCGCATTGACGTACGGCTGGATGCGGACGGCGTGCCGAACGTGGTGGAGGTGAATCCCCTCCCGGGGATCCTCCCGAATCCCGAGGACAATTCGTGCTTTCCGAAAGCGGCGCGCGCCGCCGGGATGAGCTACGACCAGCTCATTCAGGCGTGTGTGCGCATCGCCGCGGAACGACAGGGCGTGTCCCTGTTGGAGACTGCCAGTCGCGTTCACGCAGTGCGTCCCGGCTCGACGGCGTACATGTCGTCGAGCACCCGACCCGAGGACCCTCGGGCGGCGGCGCTACTGAGCTGAGCTCGACTGGAGCAGGAGCCCGTGGTCGGACGTGCCGGTGACCGTGACGTCACCGCGCGTTCGCCACGAGCTCCGTTCGTCCGTGCAGCGACGCTGTGCTCCACCACGAGCGGGAGAGCCGAATGAAGATTGCCCTGTTATTCGATGGCGCTTCGGCGCTGGGAGCGGACCCGGATGTCATGATCCTGGGGACGCTCGAGGCCATCGAGGCCGTGCTGAGCGCGGAAGGGAACCAGGTGACACGCGTCCCCGCGCACACCGACGGGCGATGGGTCGAACGCGTGCGCCGCATGAAACCGGATCTCGTCTTCAACCTGTGCGAGGGGATCGACGGCGTGGCGGCGCTCGAGTCGTCCGCCATCTCCGCGCTCGAGGTGCTCGACATCCCCTTCACCGGCAGCTCGTCGTGGACCACGTCGCTCTGTCTGCGCAAGCACGTGGTGAACGCGCTGCTCGATCGCGCGGGGCTCCCCATTCCGCGCTTCGCCGTCGTGCGACGCGAGGCACCGCTCCCGACGGTGGGCTTCCCCGCGATCGTGAAGCCGGCGGCCGAGGATGCCTCGATCGGTGTGGAGCAGCGCTCCGTCGTGCGCAGCGAGCGCGCGCTCCGCGAGCGCGTCGAGGCCATGCACCAGCGCTGGGATGAGCTGATTGTCCAGCGCTACGTGGATGGCCGCGAGGTGAACGTCGGCATCCTCGGCGACGAGGTGCTCCCCATCTCGGAGATCCACTTCGATGCGCTCCCCAAGGGGATGTGGCGCATCGTCTCGTACCGCGCGAAGTGGGACCTCGGGAGCGAGGAGGACGTCGGCACCGTACCGCAGTGTCCGGCGGATCTCGCGCCCGCGCTCGCCGATGACCTCGTGGCGCTCGCGCGCACCGCGTGGCGGATCGTCGGCGGCGAAGGGTACGGCCGCGTTGACTTCCGCATCGATCGCAAGGGGCGGCCATGGCTGCTCGAGGTGAACGCGAACCCCGACATCGCGCCCGACGCCGGACTCGCGCGGATGGCACGCGTGGCCGGCATGGATTACGGCGCGCTCGTGCGCGCCATCTGTCAATTGGCGCTCGAGCGGCGTCGCGTGCCCGACGAGGAACGGTGGGCGCTCGCCCAGCGGCTGTCGGGCATCGTGGGGCACGATGCGACCGCGCTCGAGCTCTTCGCGGTCGGGCCGCAATAGCGTGTGTCGCCAACCATTCGCGTCGATGGCCTGCGGCCCGCGGATCGCGAACGGATCGCGCACATCCTTCGGGCGACCGGCGTCTTTCGTCCCGACGAGATCGACGTCGCGCTCGAGTTGTTTGACGCGGGATGCGGGATGCGGGATGCGGGGGGCGATGAACAGCCTCTGGAGGAGAGCTCTCTCCCCCGAGGCAGTTCCGCATCCCGCATCCCGCATCCCGCATCCCGAACTCCCCCCTCCACCGACTCGGACTATCTCTTCCTCGGCGCCTTCACCCCGGAGGACGAGTTGGTGGGCTACGCCTGTTACGGTCCCACACCGGGCACCGACCGCACATACGATCTGTACTGGATCGCGGTCGATCCGGCGATGCACGGGACAGGCATCGGAACCACTCTCCTCACTGAGGTCGAACGAAGGCTCACGGGACAGCACGCCAGGCTATTGGTCGTCGAAACATCGTCCCGATCCGATTATGCCGCGACGCGCGCCTTCTACCGGCGGTGTGGCTACACGGAATCCGCTCGCGTGCGCGAGTTCTACGCGCCGGGTGACGATCGGATCATCTTCACGAAACGGTTCCATCACTCGCCTGCCCAGGCGGGGAGCATAGATCGCCATGAGTGAATGGCAAAGCATCCTGAAGGACCAGAGCATCGCGACGCTGGAGCAGCTGGCCGAGAAGTTCGGCCGCGATGTCATTGATGTCGACGCGCTCAAGCCCGCGTTCGACAATTTCCAGATGCGCATCACACCGGCCGCCCTCGACCAGATCAAGGAAGTGGGCGACGCGATGTGGCGGCAGTACGTCCCGACGACGGATGAGCTGGACATCTACGACGGGATCATCGACTCGCTCGATGAGGACGCCGATTCGCCGGTGCCCAACATCACGCACCGCTACCCCGACCGCGCGCTCTTTCTCGTGAGCCCGGTGTGCGCGTCGTACTGCCGCTTCTGCACGCGGCGCCGCAAGGTGGGCGATCCGGAGAAGATCCCGCTCAACCAGTTCGACTCGGCGTTCGCGTACCTGCGCGAGCACACCGAGATCCGCGACGTCATCATGAGCGGCGGCGATCCCATGATGCTCTCCGACCGGCGCCTCGAGTACTTCTTCCAGAAGCTGCGCGAGATCCCGCACATCGAGATCATCCGCATCGGGAGCCGCATCACCTCGCACCTGCCCGAGCGCATCACGCCCGAGTTCTGCGAGATGGTGAAGAAGTACCATCCGGTGTACATGAACACGCACTTCAATCACCCCGACGAGCTGACGCCGGCCTCGGTGGCCGCGCTCGGCCGTCTCGCCGATGCGGGCGTGCCGCTCGGCTGCCAGACGGTGCTGCTCAAGGGCGTGAACGACGATCCCGCGATCATGATGGAGCTCATGCGGAAGCTGCTCGCCGCGCGCGTGCGTCCGTACTACATCTACATGTGCGACCAGGTGGCGGGCGCCGAGCACTTCCGCACGACCGTGCAGAAGGGGCTGGAGATCATCAAGGCGCTCCGCGGGTGGACGTCGGGGCTCGCGGTGCCGCACTTCGTGATCGACTCGCCTGGCGGCGGCGGGAAGGTGCCGCTCCTCCCCGAGTACGTGGAGGAGATCAACGACGACGAAGTGATCTTCCGCAACTACGCGGGCGAGCGCTACGTCTACAAGCAGCCGCGACAGGGGGCGCCGGCGGTGGCAGCGTGCGGCGCGGCGGCGGAGGCGGCGCCCGACGTGCTGCCGCTCCAGATCGCCAAGACACCTTCACGCGAGCGGAAGACGCGGCGCCGGGCGGCGAACGGCTAGCAGCGCACGCCGCGATCACGAGCGGCGGGAGAACGGGTGGGAGCATGTGTGCTCCCACCCGTTCTTCGTTGTCATGGCAACTGGTCATCCCGAGCACGAGCTTGTCATCCCGAGCACGAGCTTGTCATCCCGAGCGCAGCGAGGGATCTCCTCACCCGTCCGAGATTCCTCGCTTCGCTCGGAATGACAGCAGCCCGAGATGCCTCGCTCCGCTCGGGATGACAGCGCTCGTTGCCCGACGGCGCCGCGCATCGTCCCACAGGAGAAGCCACCACGACGCCGTCTGCCTCGCTCGGCGTCGCGTCACTCCCTCCAGCACGACGCGCATCGCAGCCATGCTCAACCGTTCGAGAGCCGTCCTCGCCATCCTGCTCCTCGTCGCCGCATCGTGCGGGGATCCCTCCGGACCCGACGCCGGGCGCATCCAGATCGCGGCGATCACCACGGGCACCGACGTCGATCTCGCCTATCTCGCGGCCGTGGACGACGGACCGTGGCAGCTGCTCCCCGCGTCGAACGGCACGGTGAGCGTCGATCACCTCGCCGCCGGCGATCATGTGGTGCGCATCGCGGGCGTGGCCACGAACTGTCAGTTGAACACGCCCGCCGAGCGAACCGTGTCGGTCCCCGCCGGCGGGATGCTGCTCGTCCCCATTGGCGTCTCGTGCTCGGCCACCGTGCGGCACGTCCTGTTCGGCAGCACGCGCGACGGCGCGCACGACCTGTACACGATGAACGACGACGGCACCAACGTCGTCCACATCACGAGCGTGTCGAACAACCTCGTCTACAGTGCGTCGTGGTCGCCCGATGGGAGCAGGATTGCGTACTACACGAATCGCGACGGCAACTACGAGATCTACGTGATGAACGCCGACGGCACCAACGCCGTGCGCCTCACCAGCGATACCGCCTTCGACGGCTTCCCGCAGTGGTCGCCCGATGGAACGAAGATCGCCTTCGAGAGCGCGCGGCAGGCGAGCACCTCGTCCGGTGCGCTGCCAATGGACATCTGGATCATGAACGCCGACGGCACGGGGCAGACGATGATCCAGCGCTCGGGCGAGAATCCGCGCTGGTCGCCCGATGGACGGCGGATCGTCTTCGACGACAGCCACGCGCTCTTCATCATGAACGCCGACGGCTCGAACGCCGTGCAGTTGCACGAGGACCCGTCCATGTATTCCGTGGAGCCCGCGTGGTCGCCGGATGGGACGCGCATCGCGTTCGTCGGCGGCACCACGGGCACGTCCGACGAGATCTACGTCGTGAACGCGGACGGCTCGGGCGTGACGGCACTCACGCAGAGCGCGCCCGGCGTGGTGAACGATCAACCCGACTGGTCGCCCGACGGCACCCGGATCGCGTTCCGCACCAACCGCGACGGGGACGACGAGATCTACGTCATGAGCGCGAACGGCTCCGGGCAGATGAGCATCACGCCGCAGTTCTACTCCGACGAGTACGCGCCGGCGTGGCGGCCGTGAGCTAGCATCCGAGGCTGACGCCAAACGCCCACGGTCCCTCTCCCCCGACCGTGGGCGCTCGCGTATAGTACCAGCGCATTGCCCGCCCCGTCGCGCGCGAGCTCGCCAATCGCATCGCGCGCGCCATACGCACTCACCCGCATCGCCCCCCTTCATGATCCGACGCCTCCTCATGCTCGGCGCCGTTGCCGCGCTGCTCACCACAAGCCTGCACGCTCAGACGGCGCCCGAGCGCCTCTTCTACTACGTCGACAACCAGAACAGCTACGAGAGCTTCGTCAAACACATCGATCAGATCACTGTCGTCGCGCCACAGGTCTACACCGTCGACAGCCTCGGCACGGTGTGGGGAAGTCTCGACCCGCGCGTGCTCGCGCTGGCGAAGAAGCATGGGGTGAAAGTGATGCCGCTGGTCGTCGACGAAGGGTTCAATCAACCCGCGCTGCGACGGCTGCTCGCCGACACCGCCGCGCGGGCACGCGCCACACGTTCGCTCGTCGACCTGTGCAAGAGCAACGGCTACTGGGGAATTCAGTTCGACATCGAGGACGTAAACATGCTGGACCGCGATCGTCTTACCGCGTGGTATACGGAGACGGCGAACGCGCTGCATCGGGTGGGATGCAAGATCAGCATCGCGGTCGTGCACCGCATCGAGGAGCAGGCCGGCCCGACAGGCTATTCCCGCTTCCTCTACGAGAACTGGCGCGATGGGTACGATCTGGCCGCACTCGGACGCGTGGGCGACTTCATCTCGCTCATGTCGTACGATCAGCACACACGGCGCACGCCGCCCGGTCCGATTGCCAGCCTCCCGTGGATGCGCAAAACTGTCGACTACGCACTGCAGTTCGTGCCGCCCGAGAAGCTCTCGCTCGGCATCCCGCTGTGGAGCGAGCACTGGTTCACACGCGAGGACCCGAGCATCCCGGAGCACGCGCGCTCCTGGTCGGAGACGATGAGTTGGTCGTGGGCCAGTGGCCTCGCCGAGCGGCACGGCGCCAAGCTCATCTGGGATCCGGAGCAGGGTGTGACGTACACCTACTATCCGAACGGCGGAACCTACGAGTGGCTCTTCCTCGATGATGTCCGCAGCTTCAACGCGGAGCTCGCCCTCATGCGCGAGAAGAAGCTGCGCGGGTTCTCGGCGTGGGTGCTGGGGCCGGAGGACGAGAGAATCTGGACGAAGTGAGTGATGGTTCTGAGTTGTGGGTTATGGGTCGTGAGTGGTGAGGCCGGGCGTCAGGAATGCCCACAGTCCATCACTCAGAACCCATAACCCACAACTCACAACTCATCCGCAGGGCTTGCTCGGATTATTGATGCACTCCACCTGCGGGATCGGGAGGAAGTCGATGGTCGGCGTCGTGGTGAGTGCCGGACCGAGTCGCCGCGTGTCCTCCCAGCGCAGCCCCTGTTCGAACAACTCGTAGCGCCGCTCGTAGGCGATCTCGGCGAGCAGCTCCGGCGCGGTGTCGAGCGAGTCGCTGGGGAGCGCAGCGAGCCCGGCCACCGGTTGGTCCAAGGTCGAGATGCTGTCCGTCCGCACCTGGTTCACGAGATCCGCAGCCGCAGCGAAGTTCGCGGCGCCTCCGAGCTGCGTGAGTGCCTCGGCCTTGATGAGCCGCATCTCGTCCGGCAGGTAGACCGGGAAGGGCTCGTTCGGTGTGGAATACTTCCTGAGCGGCAGGATCACGCTGTCAGGCGGGTTCGACTTGAGTGGAGCCGCGGCGGTGTCCACCCAGTACGCCGGGCGCCGATCGCCAGGCTTCGCCGCATCGACGAAGCTCTTGAGCGCCCCTACGTAGCCCGTCTGGAACGCCAGATTCTCGATCGGATTGCGCGTCGGCGCGGGATACGAGAGCACCGAGAGCACGCCGAGGTTCACGCGATCGGCGGCCGCGATGGCCTGATCGTACTGCCCCGCCATGAGCGAGTACCGCGCGAGCATCGCGTCGACCGTGTTGCGGAAGTCGAAGCCCTGCCCGAGCAGCCGAGCGCGGTTCGCGTTGATGTCCGCATCCGTCACCTGCGCCAGGTCCGAGTCTGCACTGGTGAGCAGCGCCAGCACGGTGTCGAGCACCACAGCTCGCGGTTGCGGCGTGGGAGCCGCCACGGTGATGTCGATCGGTACCTGCGCGTACTGTTGAATGAGCATCCCGAGCGACATCGCCTTGTACAGCTTGGCGAGCGCCGTGAACTGATTCGCCAGTGCGGGATCGAGCCCCAGTTTGGGGACGTCCGCGAGCAGCGTGTTCGCGGACTTGATCGTCTGGTACGAATCCCTCCACGGCGCGAGCACTACATCGTACGATGGATCGATGGCGCTGGCCGGTCCCGTAAAGAGCGACTGATACGAGATGAGCGCCTTGGTCTGCGTCCCCCACTCGTCGGTGACGAGCGAGTTCGTCGCCAGATAATCATCGATGGTGGTCGCGAACTGGCCCTGCATCCCGACTGCGAGCGCGATGGCGCCGTCGACGTTCGACAGCACCTGATCCTCGCGCGGCGAGTTGGGGTTCTGCAGATCGAGATTGCAGGCGGCCGCTGCAATGGCGAGAGCGAGCGCGACGGCGCCGCGCAGAACGCGCGGCAGCGCGGGCCGAGCGGCGTGCGCCGCGAACGGGCGTGTCGTCATGACCCGGCTCCTAGAAGTTGAGGTTGAGGCCGATGGTGAACTCGCGAGGCAGCGGTGTGGTCCCGAAGTCCACGCCTCGCGCGACGGTATTGGCGGAGAAGAGATTCACTTCCGGATCGAGCCCGCGGTAGTGGGTCCAGGTGTAGAGGTTCCGCCCGGCGAGCCGGAGGGTCATGCGATCCGCACCGATGCGATGAACGAACGGCTGATCGAAGAGGATCTGCACCGCGATCTCGCGCAGCTTCACGTAGCTGCCATCCTCGATGTACTCCTCGTAGATGAGGCTGCGGCCGTTTGGATTGAGCGTGTACGTCCGCGGAATCGTGTCTCCCGTGAACTCACCCTCCGTATCCTTGTCGACGCCGAACAGCTCGCTGATGCGGCGCGAGAAGTTCGCGACGTCATTACCGAACCGCCCATCGAGGAGGAAGCTCGCCTGCAGGTGCTTGCCGAACTGGAACTCGTTGCTGAGGGTAGCGACGAAATCGGGATTCGGATCGCCGATGATCCGACTCGCATTCGCGGTCGCGCCGCTGGGAAGCGTGACCGTGCCGCGGTACGGCAGCATCACCGTGTCCGCCCGGCCGTTGATCGTGATCGCGGTGGGCTTGTACGCCAGCGTGCCATCCGTGTTGCGCGCGTAGACCCCGCCGTAGAACACACCGATCGGCTGGCCCTCGACGACGGAATTGAGATAGCCGAAGACCAGCGTGTCGCCGGCCGTCACCAGCTTCTCCACGCGATTCCGGTTCGCCGCGTAGCTGATCCGCGACCGCCAGCTGAAGCTCGGGCTTGCCACGTTCACCGTGTTGAGCGCGAGCTCGATCCCCTTGTTGCTCAGCTCGCCGATGTTCTGGAACTGTTGCGAGAAGCCCGTGCTCGGGGGGAGCGGGACGCTGAGCACGAGGTCGGACGTGTGCTTGTTGTAGTACGTGAACTCGAGCTGCGCGCGATCGTGGAACGCGCCCGCATCGAAGCCCGCCTCATACTCGCGCTGGCGCTCCGGCTTGAGGTTGGGGTTCCCTTCCGTCGCGCTCGCCACGAGTCCCGGCAACCCGGCATACCCGACGTTCAGATAATTGTCGAACTGCGAATACAGCGCGGGCGGCTGTCCGCCCGTTTCACCGAATGCGGCACGCAGTCGCAGCGAGCTGAACACGTTGTGGGTGAGACTCTTCCAGAACGGCTCCTCGCCCAACAGCCACGAGGCACTGAGTCGCGGAAAGAGCTGTACGCGTTGGTCGGCTCCGAACGCCGACGACGCGTCCCAGTTGAGGCCGCCGGTGAGATAGAATCGATCGTTGAACGCGGCACGCTCCTCGAAGTACCAGCCGACCGTTCGGAACTCCGTGACGCTTTGCGACGCAAACTGCGTCGCGCCGGTCACGAGATCGCCGATCGGGGGCAGATCGCCGGCAGCGGCCCTCACGACCTCGTGGTGGTCCGACGTGTAGCGGAACCCAGCGGTGCTCGTGAGTCCGATGTGCGTGAACGGCTGCGCCTCATAGGTAGCCGTGAGGTCGTTGTTGAACAGCCGAGACATGCTCACGGGATTCTGCACGGATCCGGTGAACGACGCGCTCGTGGAAAACGGCGGCTCGAAGTACTTCGCCTCGTCCCGATAATCGTCGATGCCGGCGAGGTAGCGAAGCGTCAATTGCTGGACGGGATGCGCCGTGACCGACACGTTGCCGAGCACGCGTGTCACGTTCTCCGGCGCCTCGAACTGGTTGAGCACGACGAATGGGTTCGGACCGAGCAGCGGATTGTACGGATAGCGGCCCGTCGTCGGATCGATGGATGGATTGAAGCTCGTCGGCGTGAAGATGACGCTGGTGAGGACGCCCTGCGTCTGCTCGCCTTCAGGCATGAAGTCGGCCTTCGATTGGATGAAGTTGCCGCCGAGCGACACCTCGAGCCAGTTCGAGAGCTGCTGCGTCAGATTCGAGCGAACATCCCAGCGACGGTAATCCGTCGAGCGCAGAATGCCCTGATCCACGTTGTAGCCACCGCCGATGTAGTACTGCGTCGTCGCGCTGCCGCCGGACACCGAGAGTTGATCGTTCGTGCCCTTCGCCGTGCGAAAGATCTGCGGTTGGATGTCGTAGCGTTGGATGGGCGCGCCGATCGAATCCGCGCCGCCGTACACCACGTCCGCATAACCCGCCGTCGGCGACATGTTCAGTTGGTAGTATGCCGGCGTATGCGAGAGCGAGAACTCCGTCTTCGCCGTGACGCGCGGCTGGCCGGAGCGCCCGCGCTTGGTGAAGATCTGGATCACGCCGTTGTTCGCGCGTGAGCCGTACAGCGCGGCGGCTGCGGCGCCCTTCAGCACTTCGATGTGATCGATGTCATCCGGATCGATATCGGCAATGCGGTTGGTGAGCGCCGCACCACCGCGTGTCGCGTTCGCGCCGAGGCTGACGAGTGCCTCCGAGCTGTTGTCGACGATCACGCCGTCGACCACGTAGAGCGGCTCCGCACCACCGAGGATGGAGTTCGTCCCGCGCAAGCGGATACTCACGCCGCCCCCCGGCTGTCCGGAATTTTCCGAGATGACGGCGCCGGTGATCTTCCCCTGCAGCGCCTGATCGAGGGCCGTCGCACCGGGCGACTCGCTCACATCCTGGCCGGCCACCGTCTCCACGGTGTTGCCGAGTACGCGCCGTTCGGCCGGCGCGCCCACGCCCGTCACCACCACTTGACCGAGCGTGGCCGCCACGGCCGTGAGCGTGAAGTCCGCGGTGGCGACCTGCCCATCGGCGATCGTGACATCACGGCTCGTGCCCGCATATCCGACGCGGCGCACCGTCACCGTGTGTTGGCCGACCGGCACCGACGGTAGACGATACTGCCCGTCGGCCGATGTCGACGTGGCGATCATCGTACCGGATACTCTGATTTGTACATCCGCCAACGGGGTGCCATTGGCTGCGTCCGTGATGCGCCCGGCAAGCGTGCCCGCTTGCTGAGCGGACACCATGCACGGGATGAGCAGCACGGCAATGGCAGCAACACCGACGAATCGCGAACGGCGAAGCCGCATCGTGAAGTACCTCCGAATGAATGAGCTGACTGGCTGAGGGTCGAGCAGGAGGGACGCTCGAAGAGCGGAATGCTGCACGACGGACGACATTCGATGACGCCCGGCGAGACACGGTGCGCGCGGGTCGCAGCGGTGTCAAGAGGAATGCATCACGCGCTCGGGCCCACGACATCTGAAGTCGCGCCCGCGTGGGCTCACGGCCATCTCGCGCCTCCTCTTGGCATTCCGCCGATGCGTCGCCTAATTACAGCGACTCCAGTCGACACTACGAGGATCACGAGGATCGCATGATGAATCGCAGAGCATGGCTGCGGCGCGCCGCCGGTTACACCGCGGGCACGGTGGCGGCGCTCGTCGCATCGCGCGGCACGGCGCTCGCGCTCCCACTCGGCGCGCCACACATCGACGTGAAGAAGCAGGTCGGATGCGGCTGCTGCACGAAGTGGGTGGAGCACCTGCGCGCCAACGGTTTCGACGTCACCGCGGCGGAGGACCCGAACGTCGATCAGTTCAAGGACCAAGTCGGCGTCCCGCCGGCGCTCCGCTCCTGCCACACCGCGACGGTCGAGGGCTACGTGGTGGAAGGACACGTCCCCGCCGCGGACATCAAGCGCATGCTCGCACAGCGTCCCGCGATCATCGGCCTCGCCGCCCCCGGGATGCCGATGGGCTCACCCGGCATGGAGATGCCCGGCATGGCCCCCGATCCGTACGACGTGATCGCCTTCGGGAAGGACGGGAAGACGCGGGTGTGGGCGAAGCACTGAGAACGGCAGAGAGCAGAAGGCAGAGAGCAGAAAGCAGGAACGGCTCTCTGCTTTCTGCTCTCTGCTCTCTGCTTTCTGCTTTCTGCTCTCTGCTTTCCGCCGTTCTCACGCTTCCGCCAGCACTTCCTCCTTGCTCGACTCGGCCGCGATCTTGTGCGCGACGTCGGTGGGGACTTCCTCGTAGCCGCGGAAGCGGCGCGTGAAGTAGGCGCGGCCGTGCGTCATCGAGTTGAGATCCGTGGCGTACAGGTGCAGCTCGGCCTGCGGGATCATCGCGCGCACCACGGTGCCCTTCCCATCGCCCATCACCTCGGAGCCGAGGATCTGGCCGCGACGTGAGGAGATGTCGCCCATCACGTCGCCCAGATATTCGTCCGGCGTCGTGACCTCCACTTCATCGAGCGGCTCGAGCAGTACGGGGTTGCACTTGGGCGCCACGGCCTTGAAGGCGAGGATCCCCGCCATCTTGAACGACATCTCGTTCGAGTCCACCGAGTGGTACGAGCCGTCGAAGCACTCGACCTTGAAGTCGACGAGTGGATACCCGGCGATCACGCCCCGCGCGGCCGCTTCCTGGATGCCGCGGTCTACCGCCGGGACGTACTTCCCGGGAATCGCGCCGCCGACGATCTGATCCTCGAACACGTAGCCTTCGCCGCGCGGGAGCGGCATGAAGCGCACCCAGCAGTCGCCGAACTGGCCGCGCCCACCCGATTGCTTCTTGTGCCGCCCCTGCCCTTCGCCGCGCCCCTTGATCGTCTCGCGGTAGGCGACCTTGGGCTTGGTGAGCTCGGCCTGCACGCCGAACTTGCGCCGGAGCTTCGCCATGTTCACCTCGAGATGCCGCTCGCCGATCCCCGACACGATCGTCTCGTGCGTCTCGGGGTTGTAGTGCATCTCGAACGTCGGATCCTCATCGTGCAGGCGGTGCAACCCCTGCTGCAGCTTCTCTTCATCATTGCGTGAGGCCGCGTGCACGGCGAAGGTGACGAGCGGCTCCGGCAGCGTGATCTGCGGCAGGCGCACCGGATGCTCGCGCGTGGACAGCGTGTCGTTGGTGTGCGTGTTCTTGAGCTTCGCCACGCACCCGATGTCGCCCGCGTGCAGCATCGGCACCTCGATGCGGTCCTTCCCCTGCGGCACCGAGAGATGGCCCAGCTTCTCCGGCGTGTCGCGCGTCGCGTTGAACGCATCCTGTCCGTTCACCACCATGCCCGAGAAGATGCGGAAGCAGGAGACGTCGCCCACGTGCGGCTCCGACTGCGTCTTGAACACGAGCGCGCTGAACGGTGCGTCGTCGCGCGCGTGGATCTCGACCGTCTCGTGCCCCTCGGCGCCCTTGAGCGCGTGCAACTCCTCCATCTCGTACGCCGACGGCATGAGCTCCACGAGCTTCGTGAGCAGTGCGCGCGTACCGTACGTGAGCTCGGCCGAGCAGCAGAAGAGCGGGAAGAGCTGGCCGCGCTTCATCCCTTCCTTCATCGCGGCGATCGCTTCGTCGCGCGTGATCTCCTCCCCCTCGAGATAGCGTTCGAGCATCGAGTCGTCCGTCGCGGCGATCGTCTCGATGAGCTCCTGATAGTAGCGATCGAACAATGATTGCTGCTCCGCCGGAATCTCGGTCTCGTCGTACTCCCCGGTCTTCGTACCGGACTTGTACAGGTGCGCCTTGCGGGAGAAGAGATTGAGGATCGCGCGGAAGTCCGGGCCCTCGCCCACCGGGACCTCGACGGGGATGACGTTCGGCGTGAGCTGCGACTTGATCTGCTGGAAGGTTCGCTCGAAGCTCGCGTGCTCCTTGTCGAGCATGGTCACGACGAAGAGCACGGGATCGTTGCGCTCGACACTCAGGCGGAACATTTTCTCGGTTCCGACTTCGACGCCGGAGGTCGCGCTGACGACGACGAGCGCGCCGTCGGCCGCGGCCAGCCCGGCGATCGCTTCGCCCTGGAAGTCCAGGTAGCCCGGCACGTCGATCAGGTTGATCTTCGTATCCATCCACTCGGCGAAGGCACAGCCGAGGTTGATGGAGTAGCCGCGCTCGATTTCCTCGGGCGTGAAGTCGGTGAGCGCCGTGCCGTCCTTGATCGAGCCGCGCCGTTTGCTTGCCCCGGAAACGAAAGCGAGCGCGTCGACCAGTGTGGTCTTCCCGCTCGCTCCATGACCGATGACCGCCACATTGCGGATCTCCGAGCTGCTGTACTCCCGCATGGTGGACTCCTTTGTGGTGCGTCGGCCGCTCTCGTGCAAGCGATGCCTGCTCGAGTGGGGCGGCCGCTCGTTCGCTCCGGCGACGCCCGTACTGTCTGGCGCGCCGGTGAGGGGGTCTGTGCTACACTACTGTACGAGGAGTCGCGGTGCAACCAGAACCGCGGCTGGAGGATCGACGGCAAGAATGACACCGCGGCGGGCTGAAACCGACGCGACGGAAAGCGCGTTCATTCGCGGGGCGCCACTATGCAGGCCTTCGGCTGCCCATCCGGAGTTCATACGCCATTCGCCCGCGATGCGCTCTATGCAGTCCGCTCGCATCGCGTCTCGAGCGTGAAGGGTATGGTTGTTGCCCGCCACGCAAGATTCTGATCTGCATTCGCCCGAGGTTGCCCATGAGAGTGCTGTACCTCGCCGCTGCTGTGCTCATCACCGCGTCATGTACGGGACATCCCTCCGTCCCCGCCCCCGTTCAGCTCCCACCGCACGCCAGCGATTCGCTCGCCGTCTCCGTGCGCGTGGACTCCGCGAATCACGAGATCATCGTCGATGCCGGCCCGTTCGATGTGCCCGCCATGCCGCCCATGATGCATCACGGCGACATGAAGATGGATCACGGCGGCATGCAGATGGACGATGACATGATGATGATGCTGCCGCCGCAGCTGCTGCGCTTCGACTGGCCGGTGGATGGATGGCTGCGCGGCTTCCGTCTGGGTCCCGTCGATGCACAGGGACATCCGCTCTCCAGCGAGCTGCTGCACCACGTGATCGGCGTCAACTTCGACCGCCGTCAGCTCGTGTACGACGCACTCGAGCGTCCGTTCGCGGGCGGCACGGAGACCGGTGAGGTGATGCTCCCCAAGGAGTTGGGGCTCCCCTTCCCCAAGGGCGACCACCTCGGCTTGTGGGGCGCGTGGCACAACGAAACGGGGAAGGCTCTACACAACGTCTACCTGCGCGCCGTCCTGTACTGGACGCCGTCCACGGCGCGCCCGAAACCGATGGATGTCTTCCCGTTCTACGCGGACGTGCACTACGTGTACGGCGGTGACAACGCCTTCGATCTGCCGCCGGGCCGCACGGTCAAGAGCTACACATTCACGCAGCCGATCACGGGGCGGCTGCTCGGGATCGGCGGGCATCTACACGACTACGGGGAGACAGTGAGTCTCATCGATGCCGAGACGGGGAAGGACCTCGTGACGCTGCACTCGATTCACGATGACAGCGGTCACGTGACGGGCGTGTCGCGCAAGATGTTCATTCTCTCGACCCTCAAGCTGGTGGCCGGGCATCGGTACACGGTACAGGCGGTGTACGACAACCCGCGCCCCGATACGATCAAGCTCGGCGCGATGGCGCACGTCGATGGTGCGTTCGCGCCGGACGATCCGTCCAAGTGGCCGGCCATCGATCCTACGGATCCCAACTTCAAGAAGGATGTCGCGGCGATTCCGCCGCTCGGCGCGACGGCGGTCGTGATGTCGCGTGCGGCCAGCGTCTCGGACACGAAGACCGCCACCGCGGGCGACCGCGACCCGAAGCGGGACCCACGGTCGCAACGGTAGCGCGAGCCGCCGCGGCGGTGAACGCGAGCGGCCGGCGCTACTAGCTGCCGCGCAGGCGGGCGACGACGGCGCCCAGGCCGCCCGCGATGAGCAGCGACACGAGGAACGTCGGAACGCGCCCGCCGCCTGTGCGGCGGCGCGAACCAACGGCCTGATCGGCCGCGCCGCGATGTGAGACGACGCCGTGCCCGCGAGCCACCGCGGCGCGGCGTTGCTGCATCGGTGCCAGTCCAGCCGCGGCGACATCATCGAGTACCGTCGCATCGGACAGCGGGCGCGCGGTCGCACGCGAGCGGATCTCGTCGGCCAGCGCCTTCGTCTCGGCCGCCGGTTCCGCGGCGAGCTCGCGCAGCGTGCGATGGGTGAAGTCCTGCACGGTGCGGAGCGCGGCCGCGCGGTTCCCCTGTCGATCGAGCAGGCGCACGAGGTGCCGGAGCACGGGCTCGTCGTCGGTCGAAAGCGCGAGCGCGCGCCGCGCCCACTCGACGGCGCGGGAAAGCTCGCCGATCTCCGCCGCCCGCTGCGAGAGCGACGCGGCCGCCCGCGCGGCCAGTGTCCGGAGCGTCGCGCGCGCGTCGTCCAACCACCGCTCGAGCTCGAGCGAAATTCCGGAGAACGAGAAGCCGTCGAGCAGGTCGCCCGCGTAGAGATCGAGGGCCGCATGCGCATGGCCGGCGGCGAGCGCCTGGCGGAAGGCAAGCACATCGCACCAGACCATCCCGGCCGCCAGCGCGAGCTCATCGCGTCCGCGACGCACGATCACCTCGCGACCGAGCGTACGCCGGAGATGATAGAGCGACTGCCGGAGCGCGAGCCGCGCGTGCGACTCCGTGGACTCGGGCCAGAAGAGCGCCAACAGCGCGTCGCGCCGGTGAAAGCCGCCGGGCGCACCGATGGCGAGATAGGCCAGCAACGCCAGCCGCTTGGGCTGCGTGAGGACCGCCCGGGCCTCCGACCCGTCGCGGGTCACGAGGTGGAGCGGGCCCAGCAACCGGAGGCGGATCATGAGCCCAACCCTCCGGACGCGCCACCTCGACAGCGAGGTAACGGCCAGGGAACAGCGCGATAACGGACCCTCACTATAGTCACCCCCTTTCGTTCCAGCAACGGCCCTGACGCTCACGGACGTTCATGACGGAGGTGTCGCGACAGCATCGGACAGACCGGCTCGACCGTGCGGATCGGCCGCACGTATCCGTTCATGCAGCAGGAGAAGGGGGGAACGATGCGTACGCAACGCGCTCGACAGCTCGTGATCCGGCCAACCGTACTGCTCTCCGCGCTCGCCATCATCGCGGCCGTGGGGTGCAGCGACTCGGTGGCCCCGAACAACACGACGACGTCCACCAGGAAGTTGGGGGCGGGACTTCCCACGTGGCAGCAGCTGCACGACGCGCTGGTCTCCGCGCGCGGCGAGAACAACGGTGGGCTCAACCTCGACATGTGGGGGACGATCGTCGATCGGACGGGTACGGTCGTCGCGGTCGCGTTCACCGGCGCGAACGTGGGCGACCAGTGGCCGGCCAGCCGAGCGATCTCGGCGCAGAAGGCGGTCACCGCCAACTCGCTCAGCCTCCCGGGTCTCGCCCTCTCGACGGCCAACCTCTACTCCGCCGTCCAGCCCGGTGGCAGCCTGTTCGGGTTGCAGTTCAGCAACCCCGTCGATCCCGCCGTCGTCTATGGTGGCAAGACCAGCGACTACGGCACCACGAAGGACTTCATGGTGGGACGGAAGCCCGGCGGCATCAACGTGTTCGGCGGCGGGCTCGCACTGTACGCATCCGACGGCACGATCGTCGGCGCGATCGGCGTGAGCGGTGATCTCTCCTGCGCCGATCACATCATCGCCTGGAAGGCGCGCGACAAGCTCGGCTTCGACTTCGTGCCCGCCGGCGTGGCGGACGGTGGCGTCGATGACAACATCATCTACGACATCACGAACGGCGTGAGCGCCAGCGGCTTCGGCCACCCCGTGTGCAACGATGCCACGAAGACGATCGGCCAGAACCTGCCGAACAGCAATCCGATCGGGAAGAAAGGGTGAGAGATGTGGTGGGTTATGGGTGGTGGGTAATGAGTAGTGCCGATCGACCTGGATGCTCGCACGCACGACCACTCACAACCCAGAACTCACAACCCAGAACCCACCACTCACACCTCGTGCACCAACTCCCTCTCGTACGCCGCCAGCACGTCGGCGCGACTCAGGACGCCCACGAGCTTCGGTCGTGTCTCGCGCTCGACCACGGGGATCGCGTCGATCGCGCGCGCGTTCATCTTGCGCAGCGCGTCGCGCAGCGAGCTCGCGGGGGTGACCACCTCCGTGGGCTCGGCCAGGTCCTCGGCGACGAGAATCGCGGCGAGGTCGCCGCGGTCGAGCATCGCCTGGCGCAGGTCATCGTAGGTGATGACGCCGATGAGCATGCGATCCTCGTCGACCACGGGGAGCGTCGTCTGCCGGGTATGCGCGGCGGCGGCGACGAGCTCATCGAGCGAGGCATCGGGGAGCACCGTCACCGGATTCGCGTTCAGCGCCTCGCGGGCCTCGATGCGCTCCATCAATGCGCGGTCCGCGCCGTGCGCGAGATGCTCGCCGCGTCGCTCGAGCCAGCCATCGTACAGGCCGTACGGCGCGAAGCGGCGCGCCGTCGCGTAGGCGAGCACGGCGACAATCATGATCGGGATGACGAGACCGTAGTCGTTCGTCATCTCGAACACCATGAAGATGGCCGTCAGCGGCGCGCGGTTGGCGCCGGCCACCAGTCCGGCCATCGCGACGATGGCCCACGCTTCGGGGTGCAGCCCGAAGTGCGGCAGCAGGTCCGCGGCGAGCCGGCCGAGCGCGCCGCCCAGCGCGGCGCCGATGAACAACGTCGGCGTGAAGACGCCGCCCGATCCGCCGAAGCCCAGCGTCACCGACGTCGCGAACGTCTTCGCGAGCGCGATGCCGAGCAGCAGGAACCACGCGATGCCGCCGAACACGGGCGCGGGGATGGCCAGATGCCCGTTCCCCACGAGCAGTCCACCCGAGAAGAGCACGACGAGTCCCACCGCGAAGCCGCCGAGCACGGGGCGCAGCCAGAGCGGACCCGGGAGCTGATTCGCGTAGTCCTCCGCCCGGAAGAACATCCGCGTGTAGAGCGCGGACCAGAGCCCGCACAGGATACCGAGGATCGGATACAGCAGCACGATCGCCAGCGGGCGCACCTGACCGTATGGCGGGATGTGGAACGCCGGGTGGCTGCCGAGGAACGGCCGCACCGTGAGCGCGGCGACGACGCTCGCGATGACGACGGGGCTGAACGCGCCGATCGAGAAGGCGCCGAGCACTTCCTCGAGCGCGAAGAAGGCGCCGGCGAACGGCGCGTTGAACGCCGCCGAGATCCCGGCTGCCGCGCCGCACCCGACGAGGATCTTCACGCGCCGCGGCTGGAACCGGAACCCGCGCCCCATCTCGGAGCCGACGGTGGCGCCGAGCACCGCCGTCGGCCCTTCGCTGCCCGCCGAGCCGCCGGAGCCGAGCGTGATCGCCGATGCGATCGTGCGGATGGCGACGGGACGCCACGGCACGCGTCCACCGCGTTTGGCGACGGCGAGCTGCACGTCGGCCACGTTCTGCCCGGGCGGAGTCCGGAAGCGTCGCACGAGCTCCCACGCGGCCCACAGCCCGCCCGCGGTGAGGAGCGGCCGGTAGAACGTGTGCTGCACGACGCCGAGCTTCGCGCCGAGCCACGTGATGAAGACGAAGTACGCGAGGTCGATGAGGTGATAGAAGACGACGACGCCGATCCCGGCCGCGACGCCGATGATCGCGCCGAACACCATGAGCACGGCGCCTTCGTCCCAGTCGCGCGACTCGATCCAGCGCAGGATCGCGCCCAGCGGGCCGGTGATCTGCGCGATCACCGCCTCGCGCGCGCGCCCCACGCGCACCGATGTCGCCGTCGCTCGACTCACCATGGCCGCGCCGTCTGCTCCAGTTCGTCCTGCAATCGCACGTAGCTCTCGTAGCGCGCGGGGCTGATGTCGCCGCGCTCCACCGCCGCACGCACGGCGCAGTCGGGCTCGACGCGGTGGCGGCAGTCCCCGAAGCGGCACACGTCGATGTACGGCCGGAACTCGATGAAGCATCGGTCGAGCTCGTCCGGCGCGATCCCCCACACGCCGACCTCGCGCAGCCCCGGTGTGTCCATCACGTAGCCGCCGTCGGGCAGCGGGTGCATCTCCGCGCCCACCGTCGTGTGGCGCCCCTTGAGGACGGACCGGCTGATCTCGCCCACGCGGAGCTTCAACCCGGGGTAGATCGCGTTGAGCAGCGACGACTTCCCCACGCCCGATGGGCCGGTGAGCGCCGAGACGCGGCCGGCCAGTGCATTGCGCAGCGCGTCGAGCCCTTCGCGCTTCGTCACGCTCGTGTAGTGCACGGGATACCCCACGCGCTCATACTCGCCGAACCGCGCGCGCAGCTCGGCCGCGTCGCGGAGGTCGCTCTTGTTGACGACGATGCGCGCCGGGATCTCGTTGGCCGCGGCGATGACGAGGAAGCGGTCGAGCATGCGCGGGTGCGGCTCCGGCTCGGCGGCCGCGAACACGACGACCACCTGATCGATGTTGGCCGCGACCACACGCTCGCCGTACGCGCCGCCGGGCGCGCGCCGCGCGAGGCGCGACCGCCGCGGGAGAATCTCGGCCACCGTCCACGCGCGGTCGTGCTCATCGCGCTCGATGCGGACTTCATCGCCGACCGCGAGCTTCATCGCCGCATCCTTCTTCACCCGCCCGGGGAGCGATCCTTCGTGCACCTCGCCCTGCTCGCTCCGGATGTGCCACACCCCGCCGGTCCCGCGGAGCACGACGCCACGCTGGGACGTGCTCACGCGTCACTCATCGTCGGCATCGCTGTCCCGCATGGCCTCCCACCACGGGCGGCTGGGCGCGCTCGACTGCGCGCGCTCGCGGATGAGCGCATCGAGCATGCGCTTCACCTCGTCGAGGGGATAGGCGCCGAGCGTGTCGCGCACCTCGCGCTCGTCGGTGCCGCGCACCAGAAAGTCGGTCTCCAGGTGCCCCGTCACGCGCGGCTCCCCGCGCCCCCATTGCACGAAGAGGAGATAGGCGCCCACGGGCTGCGCGCGGTCGCCCGTCTCGTCCGTGTCGATCTCCACGCTGTACGACATCCCATCCACGCCCTCGAACGCCGCGGGCCGAGCGTGTACGGCCATGTAGCCGCCGATCGTCGATTCATCACCCTTGGAGTGATCGGGAGGGAGAAACCGGCCCATCGCGCCTCACCGTCCGTGGAGCATCTCGCGCATGATGTTGCCGGTGACGAACGCGATGTTCGCGGGACGCTCGGCGAGCCGGCGCATGAGGTACGGATACCACTGCGTGCCGAATGGGACGTAGACGCGCAGGTTGTAGCCATCGCGCACGAGTCGTTCCTGCAGGTCGCGGCGCACGCCGTAGAGCATCTGGAACTCGAAGCGCTCGGTGGGAATCTGCTGCTCCGCCACGTACCGCTTGGCCTCGGCGATGATCGCCTCATCGTGCGTCGCGATCCCCGGATAGTTGCCGCGCTGCAGCAGCGTGTGCATGCACCGCACGTAGTTCGCGTCCACGTCCTTCTTCTCGGGGAACGCGACCGTTGGCGGCTCCTGGTACGCGCCCTTGCACAGCCGCACGCGGCACCCCAGCTCGACGGCGTGGTCGACGTCGGCCGCGGTGCGGTAGAGATAGCTCTGCAGCACGATGCCGACGTTCTCGGGGTACGTCGGGTAGAGCCGATCCTCGAACAGGCGCAGCGTGCGCTCCGTGTAGTCGCTTCCCTCCATGTCGAGCCGCACGAACGACCGGTACTCGCACGCGCGGGCGAGGATCTTGTGCATGTTCGCGACGCACAGCTCCTCGGAGACGTCGAGCCCCATTGCCGTGAGCTTGACGGAGACGTTGGCGTTCAGCTTCTCCTCGTGGATGCGATCGAGAATGTGCACGTACGCCTCGCCGGCCGCGCGCGCCTCCTGCTCATTGTGCACACTCTCGCCGAGCAGGTCGAGCGAGACGGCGATACCGCGCTGGTTGAGCCCGCGCACGGCGCGGAGCGCGTCGTCGAGCGTCTCGCCGGCGACGAAGCGCGAGGCGAACTTCTTCGCGAGCGCGTTGCGCCGGACGAAACGGAAGATCTGCGGCTGATTCGAGAGATAAAGGAAAGTTTGACGGAGCATATGTGAAAAGTATGTCGGAGCGGTGGGAGCGGGGAGAGAGAGTGAGTCAGTGAGTCAGTGGGTCAGTGGGTCAGGAACGGCAGGGAGGAAGGAGGAGGGAGGAACGGGCGGTGGGCATCCCCGAGCGCGCTGTCATCCCGAGCGCAGCGAGGGATCCCGAACCACTGTCATTCCGAGCGTCAGCGAGGAATCTCGGGTGGGCGAGGAGATTCCTCGCTGACGCTCGGAATGACAACCATGTGAGATCCCTCGCTGTGCTCGGGATGACAGGCATACGAGCCGGTCCTGACTCACTGACCCACTGACTCACTGACTCACTCCAACAGCGCGTCTCGCCGCCGAGATGGGCTCCTCGACGCGCCACACCGGGAACACGGCGCCGGGCGAAACGCGGTGGTCGAAGACGTTCCACGTCACCAGCCCATCTTCGCTTTCGGGCTCGAGCAGCGTGAAGGCGAGGATGCCGAGCGGCTGCGCGGTCTCGACCACGTAGGACCCGGCGGGGAGCGTGCGATGCGCGGTCTGCCAGTGGCCGGCGAGCTGTTCGGTGTAGTGCCCCTGGAAGGCCCGCGGTGCGGTCTGCACCGAGTCGATCGTGAAGAGCTCCACATCGGCGGACCAGTCGCGCGTGAGGCGCTCGACGACGATGCCGTGCAGGCGGAGCAGGCGCAGGGCATCCGCTTCGCTGGCGGGCACCGCGTACGCGTACGGGAGCGAGCGCTCGAGTGTGGGCGTGAAGCGATCGTACACGGGCATGCGCTCGGTGAGGAAGCGGCCCGTCCGGCGAATGCCCGGCGGCACGCCCGGCTGCGTGCGCGTCGAATCCCCCGTGCGCACGAGCTGCTCGACGATCACGTCCTCCTGGATGGGCGTCTTCGTCATTTCCGAGCGGAGGGGGAGCTTCGGCGCCTTGGCGGGCTCGCGTCCCCACGCCGTCGTGGTGCTGTCCGCGCGCTGCGAGAGTCCGACGATCTCGGCGCCACGCTCCGCGGCGAGCGTGAGAATCTCGTGCACGAAGGCGTACGTCGATTTCACGCGCCGCTCGAACGGATCGTGCGAGAACGCCTCGCTGAGGATCGCGATGCGCCCGCGAAGGCCGTAGTAGTTGGTGCCGTAGCGCGGGTAGGGTTCGTACGTGAACCAGCCGCTCTTCGCCGTATCGGTGAGCGACTCGCGCTGGAAGCCGGCGTCGAAGTTCCCGCCGAAGTTGCCGTAGTCGAAGATCTCGAAGCCATCGCGCTCGCGCATCCGGCGGCGCAGCTCGGGGAGCAGCGAATCGCGCGCGTACACGCCGCCGAACACCGCGGCGGCGTTGAGCGAGGGCGCGTAGGTGAGCGCGTAGCCGTGATAGCTGCCGTCGGTCGTGTGCAGGTCGACGAAGATGTCGGGGTCCCACGTGTTGAACGCGGCGAGCGAGGCGCGCGTCTCGGGTGCCTCCGCCTTCACGTAGTCGCGATTGAGATCGAGCCCCTGCGCGTTGGCGCGCGTCCCGACGAGCTCGGGTCCGTTCTGCTCGGTGCGATTCGTCTCCTGCGGCGCGAAGCGCTCGTTGCCGTCGGCGTTGTAGATCGGCACGGCGAGCAACACCACGGAGTCGAGCACGTTGGGGTGGGGGTCGAACACGAGGTCGCGCATCAGGGCGAGCAGCGCTTCCTTCCCCTCCACTTCGCCGGCGTGGATGTTCGCCTGCACGTACACCACCGGCCGTCCGAGCCGCCGCGCCTGCGCGGGTGTGGTCACGAGTGGTCGCGAGAGGACGACGAGCGGGAGACCGCGTCCCTCCGTGGTCTTGCCGATCGACGTCACCCACATCGGCGCGCCGAGCGCCTGCAGCGAGTCGATGAACGCGACCACGTCATCGTAGTGCGACGTCTCGCGGTAGCTCGTGCGCTCGGCGCGTGTCTGCGGGAGCGCGGTGGTGGCGGGGGACGACGGCATGCGGCGCGTGGTAGGCGACGTCGAGGCGCACGCGCCGAGCGCGAGCAGGAGTGCGGTGCGGGCACATCGAGCGCGCGCGAGGAGCGGGAGAACCATCAACGCAGAGGATTCGCTGGCGGAGTGGATGGATGCAGCTGGCCGGCAGTGATCGCGGAGCGCGTCGTCCGCGCGGGCCGCGGGATTCGGGTAGCAGCGAATTGTATCGTGTGGGGCGCGCGGAGTGCTAGTGGAGCGGAGCGGAATTGCAGACTGCTACAGCTGCGCGCATGCTCTACAAGAGGAGATACGGCCTAATCGCGTAACAGTTGCGCGAATTCGGGATCGCTCAGCAGTCTAGCGACAGCGCCATCCACATGCGACTCGTTAACCCCAAGTGCTGGAAGCAGCCCGCGAAGTCTCTCGGATGCGCGCTCACGCCGAGACGGACCCTTTAGTTGCCCAAGCTTCTGGCGAACCATCTCGATAGTCACCGGTCCGCGTTCCTCCTCAAGGGCCTTTACGAGCCGTGCGTGAATTCGCCTCTCCACCCAGATCGATGTCTCATCGACCAACCTCTCAACCCGATCCTTGTATTCTCGCTCCAGACCATTTTCGGCCCAGTCAGTGGTACCAACACGCGAATACAGGTTGCCCACGAGCCATCCTAGTTTGGCCTGAAACTCCGGCCGCAGTTGTAAGATCTTAGCTTCCAAGCACGTCTCGTAATGCTCTTGAGCGCGTATTGCGATTGATAGGCGTAGAAACGCGCAATAGGGCTCCGAAAGCCCCGCTTCGAGTTCTTCGTGCAAGTAGAAGTAGGCCGGCTCGTTGTTGTTCAGGAGTCTCTGAACGAACTGCACGAGATTTTGACGCTTTGATGCGTCAGCGATATGTGCCTGAGACTCAACGGCTGTGTGTCGGAAGTTGTCGGTCTCACGGTCTAGGGCGACACGCACCGGTCTAACGGCAGCCACAGTAACATAACGAGCGCGGCAAGGCCTACCGTCGCGCCGCTCAAGATCGCAGCTCTGTGTAAGGACTTGGAAGAACTTGTATTCGGCGTGCTGATAATAGTGCGGGTGGACAAGCCGTAAGAGCTCATCCACCCGGGGCGTTCTGCGTAAGATGTCCCCCTGGCGCAGCGCCTTACGCTCTACCCCATCCTCCCCTTCGTACGTGAAGTGCATTCACTGTGCGACAGATTATCGAGCGCTAAGTGCTGCGTTAGCCGCAGCTATTCCCTCACGCTTCGCCTCTTCGTCAACATCGATACTCACAGCGACGTAGGGTCTTTCCGACTGATGGACGCGGAGGTAGGGATGGTGAAGAGTTACAGCCACTACGACTGTGCTGTCCTCGTCTTCAGGTGTGAGTGCGCCGCGATACACTTCGGCCTCCTGCTCGGTTGCGTATCGTGCATCTCGAGCCACAGGCACAGTGGCCACAGTTATACCCAAGGGCCGCGTCACAGGTCAACTACCTCCGCGGTAATGTCAAAGTTGTAGGCGTCTTGAAGGAGAGCAACAGCACGGTCTCTGTTCCGTAGAACTGTGCCATCTAGCAGCCGTGCAGCTTCAGCCGAGCTCGCGACAGGTTGATGGAAGTTGAAATCGGTCCGGACCTGACCTTCGACAAGAGAGAGAGTGAAATTCAAGTCTCCATCACCATAGATGAGTCTCCGCCGGATGTCCGTCGACTCAATCGTATAGCCCGCCGTTGCGAGTTCTGCACTGTCTCCAAGGCTAAAAAGACGCAAGGCATCAGCAGTAGGTGCCTCTTCTGCGAATCCGAAATTCGTGCCGAATGCTGAAACAGGAGTGTGCACGAGAGTGCGTAGGATCCGGACCGCTTGGCGCTCAGCCTCCTGCAAGGCTCCGTCCGTTAAGACGAGTGGCGAGAGAACGACTTGGTTGGCCGATGGCGTGATCCGAACATTTTCGGCGATGTACCGATACGGCAAACCGGCCCGGTCGGGGAACTCGACCTGTAGTTCCCGCTGCTGAAATACATGCTCGGCAAGCCACTGCGGCGTAAACAGGCGCGTATTCCAAGCGCCGGCGAGCACGATTGTCCAAGCGTCAGGTCTTGGGATCACGGTTAGTCGCTGGAGGCTAGTTAGAGCGAGTCAACATAAGCTGACCAACGCGCCGGTGCTAGAGCAATCCCCACTCAGTAATCAGTCCTCGATGCAGCTGGGAACCGGCCGCGCCGCGCGCGCGACCCGTCTCACGCCGTACATAATTGCGAGTCGCGTGCCGTCGCCACTCCAATAGAGCCGGGCCCCAAGTACCGGACCCCGGTTCGGCGTGATAGCCACATCTCAGTATCGGTAGCACTGGACCCGCTGTATGCTCCCTTCACTGGACGATCAGCACACCGACGCGGCCATTGAAGTCATCGGCCATCGACGGGATGGTGGCCGGCACGCTCCAGTCGCCGCCGTCGATGCGGACGTTGATGTAGTGCGTGCCCGGCGCGATGGGAAGCGCGATCTCCCAGTCGTCGCGAAACGTGTTCACGAGCGACACGGGACGCCAGTCGGTGAAATCGCCCATGAGCTCCACCCGCTCGGCGTCCGCGACCTGGATGCGGACGATGCGCTGGCCATCGCTCCCGTCGCGCACATCGACGGCGCGCGCCGCGCCAGGACGCGCGGGCACGCGCGCCGGGCGGCGCACATGGACAGTCGGATAGGCGACCGGCCGCGTCCCGAGTCGCAGCGACAGAGTGAAGTAGCGGCCGCCGGGGAGCGACTGGACGGGATCGGACGCGTATCTCCCCCCTCCCGCGACCAGAGCCATGCGGCGCGAAAGCCAGAGCGTCGCACTCGCGTTGCCCCAGGCGCCATTCGGTACGACGTCGTCGCCGCGGCGCGTCGTGAGCGTGCCCGACAGCTCGAACGATGCCCCTGTCCAGGTGAGCGAGGCCGTGGCGTCCGTAAAGTGAAGCCCGGCCACCGACGTCGGGCTCACGGATGCGGTGAGCAGTGCGCCGCCGCGGCGCATCCATCCTCCGACGCCGGCGAGCGCGGTCGATCGGGATTCGATGGAATTCCAGCTCTGGCCGCCGCCGAGCGCGAGCCACGCCCCCTGCTGTGCACCGAGCACATGCAGCCGCGCCTGGCCGAGCATCTCTCCCGCGTAAATCCCGTTCTCGAAGCCGCTGCCGCTCGCCACGCCCGCGAGCTCGACGCGCAGCCGGTGGAACGAGGGCGTGAATGCGCTGCCCGCGAGCGTGCCCTGCCCGCTCCAGCCACCGGCGTTGAACACCGACAGCGCACCGCTCGCGCCGAGCTCCGTCGCCGCACCCGTGAGATGCAGCTCGGGCGCGATCGTGAAGCCGCTGACGCGCGCGGCGCTATCGTAGGCGATGCTCACGTACCCCGCGTCGAGCGATGCCTCGCGCTGCGCTCGCAGCACGCTGGGTGCGGCGAGCGCGAGCGCGAGAGCGGCGGCGACCACACGGCGCCGGGTACACGAGACCATCACCAGCCGTCAGGGCTTCTTCGACGGCTTGTTGTGCGATGGAGCAGCGATTGCTCCGATCACCTGGCCGGGCGGAGCGCCTAGCACACCGGGGACCCCATGCGCGCGCACCGCCGCCGCGACGGCGGGCAGCGCACCCGCGCGCACGTCGCGCTCCACGTTCCCGCGCAGCGCGACGAAGTCACCATCTGGCGCGCCGCGGCGCTCGAGCGAGGCGACGACCTCCGCCGCCGTGTCCACCGGTACGCCGCGCGCGATGAGATCGGTGAGCACGGCGAGCGGCACGGTGAGCGCATGTCCCGGACGTTCGGCGCGGAGCTGCCCGAGCGTCGTCGCATCCACACCGGCGCGCAGCGCGCTCGCGCCGGCGACGATCTCCTCCTCAGACGACGCCGTGCCGAGCGCCGCGCGCGCCGCTCCGAGATCGGCACGCAGCGCGCGGACGGCAGCCACGATGCGTGCACTGGTGGCGCGCTTGCTCGCCCCTTCGAGCGCCTTTTCGATGAGCGGCGTCGTCGGCAGTCCATCGA
>DASVCF010000111.1:0-35927 GCA_036381735.1 Gemmatimonadaceae bacterium
CCGCGCGTTCTGGATGGCGGTGCCGATCTGCGTGGCGATGGCGGTGATCAACTTCTGATCGCCCGCGGTGAAGGGCTGTCCGGAGCGACGATCGGAGAGATTGACGACGCCCAGCGGTCGCGAGCCACCGTTCGGCGCGGTCCACATGATCGGCACCGACAGCATCGCGCCGCGTCGGTACAGAACCTCGGCATCGCACTGGTCCTCGTCGTCCTCCACGATCATCGAGCGCTCCTCGCGGAACACGCGCGCCGAGACGCTGCACTCATCGCTCACGGCGATCGGGGGTACATCCAGCACCGGCACGCCGAGCGCCGCCACCGCCTGCAGCGTATCGGTGACGCGATCGTGCACGAGGATCGAGCCGCGTCGCGCACCGACCGTCTCGGACACCTCACGCAGAATGGTCGCGGCCGCCTCCTCGAGCGACACGGTCCGGCCGAGGATCTCCGTGATCGTGTACAGCAGGTTGATCTCCTCGTACCGCTCGGCGAGCTCGTTGGCGGCGTGCTCGACCTCGAGGGTGGACTGGAGATACTGGGCGACGACGGGCAGGAGGAACTTCAGGTAGCGATCGAGCGGACCGGTGCCATTGGCGCACGGTCCAACGGCGATCCAGGCGCGTCGCGGTCCCGGAACCGGCGCGATCAGGATAACGCCGCCGGGGGACTCCACGCGGTACGGCGCGCTGCTCTTCAACGGCGGCGGGCCGTTGCGCGACGTATCGCCGGGTGCGGCCGCGAGGCGGATGGGGGCGCCGCCATCTTCCTTCGCCCACACGGTGACTGGGCAGCCCGTGGCATCCAGAAACGCCCCGAGCACCCCCGGCAATTCAGTCATGACTGTTGAGCGTCATCCGCACCACGTTGCCGTGGTCGGTATACCGCTCGACGCGATCCATGAGCTTGGACATGAGGAAGAGGCCGCGTCCCTCTTCACGAAAAAGATTCTCCGGGCGCGTGGGATCGACGAGGCACTCGCAGATGTCGAAGCCCGTGCCCTCATCCACCACTTCCAGCACCAGCTGCTCCGCGGTGATCTCGGCGCGCACGTAGACGTGCTTGTCCGGCTGCTCGTTGTTCCCGCGCAGGATCGCGTTGGACAACGCCTCGCTCAGCGCCACACGCACGTTGAGCGCGCAGAGGCGGGGCGAGTAGTGGAGATCCTGGCAGTGCCGGGTGACCAGCTCGACCACGCGCTCGATGTAGCGCACATCGCTCGGAATCTCGAGCTCGATGGTCGCGCGAACGTGGCGTGGACGCGGCGTATCGGATTCGGACGGAACCTTCGGCATGCGTGATGATGGCACGGCGCTCGTGGACCGCTGGACGTGAAACGAGAATCAGGAGCAACGGGCCGTGCGACGGGCCCTCCGAACTCTACCCCTGATTCCCGTCTCCTGATCCAGCGCTCTAGAAGCTGGCCAGCCCGCGCTCCCTGGTGTCCGCGATCTGGAAGAGCGTGTCGAGCTTCGTGAGCTCGAACAGCGTCTTCAGGTCATCGTTCAGATTCGCGAGGCGCAGTTCCCCGCCCTGCTCGCGAATCTTCTTCGAGAGCGACACGAGGACGCCGAGTCCCGAGCTGTCGATGTAGCCGGTTTGGCTGAAATCGATGAGGAACTTCTTCTCGCCGTGATCGAGCTCGTCCAACACCTTCTGCTTGAGCTCCTGGCGGTTACCGACAATGAGCTGCCCTTCGACATCCACCACGACCACATCTCCCTGCTTCTCAATCGTGAAGCTCATGACTCGTTCTCCCCAGGGGATCCACACGCGTTCGCGTCCACCGCACCCGCAGCTTGCAGGGCGGTTATGGCCGCGACATTGATAATGTCATCTGCCGTCGCTCCGCGCGAGAGATCATTGCACGGATGCGCCAAACCTTGAACGATAGGGCCGAGGGCATCGGCTCGTGCAAGGCGCTGCACCAGCTTGTAGGCAATATTGCCCGCATCCAAGGACGGGAAAACTAGCACGTTTGCTGAGCCGGCGACTGCACTGTCGGGCGCCTTGCGCCGCCCGACCGCTGGGATGAGCGCCGCATCCCCCTGCAATTCTCCATCCACAATCAACTCCGGCGCGCGCGCACGCACCATGGCCAGCGCCTCGCGAATTCTGGCGACGCTGCTGCTGCTCCCGCTCCCCCGCGTGCTGAAGGAGAGCATCGCGACGCGGGGCTCGTCACCCACGATGCATCGCCGGTCGTGCGCGGCGGCGATCGCGATGTCCGCCAACTGCTCCGCCGTCGGTTCGGGAATGACCGCACAATCGGCAAAGGTGAGCACTTCTTCATGATCGTTGCGGAACGGCGGCAGCACCATGTAGAACGAGCTCGACATCGTGGCCGTCCCCGGTGCAAGTCCAACGCACGCGAGGGCCGAGCGGAGGACATCCGCCGTGGTATGCACCGCGCCGGCTACGCATCCGTCGACCTCACCGAGCGCCACGAGGGCATCGGCGAACAGGAGCGGGTCCGTCTCGTCCGTCGAGCGGAGGCGTCGTGCGTTCGACGTGACCGCGCGCCGTTCGGCGAGATACCGGGCAACCGCGGCACGGCGCGGATCGCTGACGGGGTTCACCACATCCACGCCGAGCGAGCGTGCCGCATCGTGGGAGGCCGGGTCCGCGGGATCGAGGACGAGGACGGGCTCGACGAGACGCGTGCGTGCCAGCTCGCGGACCGCGGACAGCATGCGCTCGTCCGCGGCCTCGGGGAACGCGACGCGCTTGCGCGCGGCCCGCGCCCGCTCACGCACCGACTCGATGAACGTCATGCGTGCGCGAAGCGCTGCGCGAGCGCGCGCTCGACCTCGGGGTTCACGAGGTCGGCGGTCCGGCCGCCGAAGCGCGCGATCTCGCGGACCAGGCTCGAGCTCACGTAGGTGAGGTCGATGCTCGGGACCATGAACAGCGTCTCGAGCGGCTCGTACAGGTGTCGATTCATGAGCGCCATCTGATACTCGTACTCGAAATCGCTCACCGCCCGCAACCCGCGGAGCGAGACCGTCGCCCCCACCTCGTGGGCGAGGTCGACCAGCAGTCCGGTGAACTGCCGGACCTCGATGCGCTCATCGTGGTTCACCGCCGCGCGGATGAACTGCATGCGCTCCTCCACCGTGAACAGCGGCTGCTTGTTGACGTTCACGGCAACGGCGACCACCAACCGATCCACGAACGACAGGCTGCGTCGCATGAGATCTTCGTGGCCACGGGTGATCGGGTCGAAGCTGCCGGCGTAGATGGCGGTGCGGGTCATGAAAGCAGGGTGTAGGGAGTAGGGTGTCGGGGTTAGGGTATAGACAACCTCTGAGGACTTCTGCCCGCTGAGTAGAGATCTCGGGGGGCGCCGGCTGCACCCTATCCCCTACTCCCTCCACCCTGTCTGTAAATCGATATCGCCGTGTCGCCATAGCGCCGGACGTCGCCGCCGGTGGGGAGCGTTTCGCGCGCCGCATGCTCCACGCTCAGCACCGATGCGAAAGGTGTCTCCAACCAGCACCGCACCACTCGCTCGGCGAGGCCCACCCCATACGGCGGATCGGCGAACGCCACATCATACGCGTGGGGAGCGAGATGCTCAATGAACCGGAGCGCATCCCCGCGATGGATGGCAACCTGCTGCTCGGCGCCGAGTGCGGCGGCGTTCTCTCGCAGTGCGCGGAGGCTGCGCGCGCTCAGCTCGACGAAATCCGCGGACGCGGCGCCGCGCGAGAGCGCCTCGAGCCCGAGTGCGCCGGAGCCAGCGAAGAGATCGAGCACGCGCGCATCGACGAGATCCGGCTGCAGGATGCTCATCCACGCTTCGCGAACACGATCAGCTGTGGGACGTACCCGGTTGTCCGCGGGCGCCTTGATGATCCGGCCACGCCACTGCCCGCTCACGATGCGCACGGTATGCGCTACCGGCGAATATCCGCGAGTCGAGCCTGAAGACGCTGGACACCGTTCCACTCGTCGCGCTCCAAACGGAACGCCACGTCGAGCGCCACTTTGGTATCCAGCGCGGACGCCAGTCCTCCCATCCCCCAGCCGATCGCGTCGAGCTCCGTACCGCCATCCATGAGCCGGAGCTTGAGGTGACCGTTGCCGACCGTACGCGGCTGCGCGGCGAGGCGCACGCCTCGCGCGACGAGCATCGGGCTCGGGTTCCCCACGCCGAACGGCTCGAAGTGGCGGAGCAACGTCTCGAGGTCGGCCGTCGCTTCATCGAGCGAGAGCTCGAGGTCCACGCGGATCTCGGGCACGAGGTCCGCGGTGGTGAGCCGCTCGCGCGCGACGGCATCGAAGCGTTGCGCCAGCGCCGGCACGTGCTCGGCACGCACGGTGACACCCGCCGCCGAGCGATGGCCGCCAAAGCGCACGAGGAGATCACGGCAGTCGCTGAGCGCCGCGTGCAGGTCGAAGGCGGGGATGGAGCGGCCCGACCCCTTCCCCTCACCGTTCTGGAGCGCCACGAGCACGACGGGGCGGCAGATCTGCTCCACGAGGCGTGATGCGACGATCCCGATGACCCCCGCGTGCCACCCTTCCTCGGCGAGAACGATTCCGTACGTCTCGTCGAGATCGACGCGATCGAGCAGCCGCCACGCTCGCTCGAGTGTCGTGCGATCCAGCTCCTGCCGCTGCCGGTTCAGCTCCTCGAGCTCGCGCGCGATCGAGTTCGCCTCGTGCTCGCTGTCGGTGGTGAGGAGCTCGACGCCGCGCAGGGCGTGTCCCAGCCGCCCGACGGCGTTGAGCCGTGGCGCAAGGATGAAACCGACGCGCCCCGCGGTGAGCGGCTTGCCATCGAGACCAGACGCCCGGATCAGCGCGCGAAGCCCCGGATTGGTCGTCACGGCGAGGCGCTTGAGCCCATAGCGCACGAGGACGCGATTCTCCCCCCGCAGCGGCGCGACGTCGGCAACTGTGGCGAGCGCCACGAGATCGAGCATCTCGAAGATCGGCTCGTCCCGCTCGCCCAACGCCCGCGCGAGCGCCAGCGCGATCTTGAACGCGACACCGGCGGCGACCAGGTCCTTGTCCGGGTAGTCGCATCCAGGACGCTTGGGGTTGAGCACCGCCAGGCACTCGGGGAGCGCGCCCGTGGGCAGGTGATGATCCGAAATGATGACATCGATTCCCGCCGCGCAGGCATCGCGGACGGCATCGCGCGCGGTCGTTCCGCAATCGCACGTGACGAGCACCGCGGCGCGCGCCTGGATCGCGGCGTGCACGCCCGCTGCGCTCAGATCGTAGCCATCCTCGAGCCGACGAGGGATGAACGGGAGGACACGGCCGCCCAACGCGCGAATGGAGCGCACGAGAATCGTCGTCGAGCAGATGCCGTCGACATCGTAGTCTCCGTGCACCATGATGAGCTCACCGCCACGGATCGCTCGCACGAGCCGATCGACCGCACGGTCGACATCGGTCAGCGCGGCGGGATCGTGGAGCTGCTCGAGCCGCGGGCGCAGGTAGCGCTTGGCATCCTCGGGCTGATGATACCCGCGCTGGCAGAGCAGCCGGCACACCGACGCGGGAAGATGGAGCTCGCCGGCCAGCGTCTCGACGGCGGCCGGCGGCGGTGGATCAGGCAGCACCCAGCGCGACGGTGGGCGCACTCGCGTCATCGGAGTGGTCACGGGGAGCAAGCTACGCGCGGTGGGTACGGTGAACAAGCATCACCCCGCGGCGTACAGCAACACGCCGCACCCCTCGCACACTTCGATCGAGCGTCCCGCCGCGATGACGTTGCGCCTCTGCAATGGAATAGCGGTGTTGCACCGCCCGCAGGCGGCGCCACGGAGCGGAAAGAGCGCGCCAGCGCCGCTGCGCTCGCGGATGCGCTCGTACTTGGTGAGCAGCGGGCGGGAGATGTGCTTCGCGCGCTCCGCTCGCTTGGCATGCGCCTGCGCCAACTCGGCATCGAGCTGTGCGCGCGCCTCCGCGATCTGCTCGCGCGCCTCCTGCTGGCGCTCGTCCGTATCGGCGACCTCCAGCTCCTGGCGTTGCGCGCTCTGCTCGAGCTCTCTGATGCGTGCCGAGATCGCGTGCAGCTCGCTCTCTTCCTGCGCCAGCGCCTTGCGCACCAACTCCACCTGCGCCATGGCGGCGGTGGCCTCTCTCGCCTTCTTCACCAACTCGAGGGTCGCGACGTTGCGCTCCTGCAATTCGCGGTGCGCCTGCACCTTCGCTCCGAGGTCGTGCCGCTTCCGTTGTTCCGCCTCCACGGCGGCGCGGGATTGGTCCAGAGTTTGGGTGACCGCGTCGCGCTCACGGTCCAGCGATTCAAGTTGGCCATCGAGATCTCTGCGACGGGATTCCAGCGAAGCGATCTCCGCGTCCTCCTGCTGCAGCTCCAACAGCGCTACGAGATCAGGGTGCACCGAGCCTCCGTGATCATGGTGAGTGAGTCGTGCCGCGTTGGCGAATGACATCGTGGAGCGCCTGCATTTCGCGTCCGATCTGCTGCACGCGACTCAGGAGCTCGTTCTTCTTCGGGTCGCTATCATCCAGGATCTGCATCATACGGCGGAGCTCGCGGAGCTCCGTGTCCTTCGCGCGCGCCCGCAGGCGGGCCACGCTGTGGTTCACCGTCAGCTCAATGTCGACGATCGCGCCCGGCTCATCGAGAAATCGCTGCATGACGCTGACGGCGTCCTCCGACACATGCGCCGCGATCTGCTCCACCGAGTCATCGGCCCCATGCTGCAGCAGTGCCTGGAAGAGCTCGCGGTACACCGGGTTCCAGAAGTCCTCGGGGCCGACGCGCTCCCCGATGGTATCGATGTGCGCGCGATGATGCAGCATCACGCGCAGCAGATAACCCTCCGCCGCGGCGCCCTGCCCCTGCGGCAGCGGGCGCGCGCCACGGTCCTCCGCTGGTTCTACGCGGGACGGCCGCGAATCGCTCGCCGCGCGCACGGCGGCGGCCGCGGCGTCTGCTCCGCCCACCCGCGCGGTCTCGACCGTCCCCGTGCCCATGGCTTCGCGCTCGAGCAACTCCTTGCTCACCCCCGCCGCTTCGCTCGCGCGCGCAAGGTACATGTCGCGCGTCAACGGGTCGGCGGTGGCGCGGATGGTCGGCAGCATCCGGTCCACGGCACGCCGCTTCTTGCGGAGATCCGCGAACCAGCCACTCCGTTCGAGGAGTTGCACCTTCCGTTCGAACACGTCGAGTGCCGCACCGAGCTGCGCGGTCAACGCCGCACCGCCGTGCTTGTCCACGAAGCTGTCCGGATCCTCGCCTTCCGGCAGCGTCACCACCTGGACCGCGAAGCCGTGACGCAGCAGCTCGTCGCCCGCGCGGAACGTTGCCTTGAGGCCCGCGGCGTCGCTGTCGTAGAGCAGATACACGTGCTTCGTGTATTTGCGCAGCAGCGTCGCCTGCGCTTCGGTGAGCGCGGTGCCGAGCGGGGCGACCGCGGCCTCGATGCCCGCGGAGATGAGGCGCACGACGTCGAAGTACCCTTCGACGATCAACACGCGATCCTCTCGGCGAATCGTGGCCTTCGCCCAGTTGAGGCCGTACAGCAGCCGCCCCTTGGAGAAGATCTTCGACTCGGCGGAGTTGAGATACTTGGGCTCTCCTGGTCCCAGCAGCCGTCCACCGAATCCCACGTGGTGACCCGCGACATCGAGAATCGGGAAGATGAGGCGGTTGCGGAATCGGGGACGCAGCTCGCCCGTCTCCTCCTTTCGCACGAGCAGCCCTGCTTCGAGGAGCCGATCGTCCTGGAATCCGAGCGCATTGAGGTGCTCGCGCATTGCGTTCGCATCGCGCGGCGCGAACCCCAGACCGAACCGATCGGCGACCTCTCGCGTGACGCGGCGCATGGCCAGATAATCGCGCGCGGCGCGCCCCGCATCATCATCCCACAATTGCCGTCGAAAGTAATCCGCCGCGGTCGAGTTGATCTCCCAGAGCGGCTCGCGCTCGTCGGGCTCCGCGCGGTGCGCGCGCGTCTCCTGGACTTCGAGGCCTACGCGCTCCGCCACGTAGCGCAGCGCGGATGGCCAGTCCATGCCCAGTCGCTTCTGCAGGAAGTCGAAGACATCGCCCTGCTCGTGGCACACGAAGCAGTGATAGATCCCCTTCTTCGGAACGACGGCAAAGTTGCGGTGCGTGCCCTGATGAAAGGGACACGGCCCGCGATAGTCCGAGCCGGTGCGACGCAGCTGAACGTGCTCGCCGATGATCTGCACGATGTCGGCGGCCTCGCGCACGCGCTCGATCGTCTCCTCGCTGATCATCGCGTCATGCCAGCGTCACGACGGTCACGCCGGCGCCGCCCTCGTTCCACACGCCCAGGCGAAACTCGCGAACGCGCCGATCGCCGCGGAGCAGCTCGGCCACACGCTCACGGAGCGCGCCCGTTCCCTTGCCATGGATGATGCGGAGCGATTTCAGGTCGGCGCGCACCGCGGAATCGATGGCGTTCATCAGCACCGGTCCGATCTCATCCACACGCATCCCGCGGAGGTCGATCTCCGTGGGCGCCTCGATCTCCGGCAGATCACCGCGCAGCGCAACGGGACTCTCCACCGGCGCGGGCTCGCGCGCCGAGCGCTGCAGGACGGTGCACGGCACGGTGAGCTTCATCGCGCCCACGGCGACCACCGCATCGCCGCCGCGGAACTCGACGACCGTCCCCTCGCGCCCGCCGAGCGTGCCGACGGCCACCGCATCGCCCACGGCCAGCGCGGCGCCCTCACGCTCGCGGGATACACGGTGCCCGGGTCGGACCTCCACCATGCGCTCGAGCTCGGTCGCGTGCGCGAGCGCCAACGCCTCCACGCGACGTCGCGCCTCGCGCGCCTGCTCCTCCGATGCACCCGCGTCCTCACGCAGCTCGCGGATCACACGCTCCACCTCGGCGCGCGCCTCGAGCAGATATTGGCGCGCCTCCTGGCGGGAGCGACGCTCGAGCTCGCGCTGCGACTCGCGCAGCTCCTCGTCGCGCGCGTTCATGCGCTCCTCGCGACGACGCAGTCGCTCGTTCGCGTCGCGTTCGGCCGCCTCGCGCTCGGTGAGCGTCGCCTCGCGCCGCTCGAGATCGGCCAGCAGCGCGGCCAGATCGCGCTCGCCGCGCGGCAACCGCGCCTCGGCGCGCGCGAGAACGTCCTCGGGCAGACGCAGCCGTCGCGCGATGCTGAGGCCGTACGACCGGCCGGGAATCCCCTTGATCAGTCGGTACGTCGGCTCGAGCGCCGCCTCGTCGAACTGGAGCGAGGCGTTCACGATCCCCGGCACTTCCGTCGCGAGCAGCTTGAGTGCGCCAAGATGCGTGGTCGCGATCGTCAGCGCGCGCCGACGGGTGAGCTCCTCGAGCAGCGCGCTCCCCAGCGCGGCTCCTTCCGCCGGATCGGTACCGGAGCCCAACTCATCGATGAGCACCAGCGACGCCGAGGTCGCGCGGGCGAGAATCTCCCCGAGGTTCTTGACGTGCGCGCTGAACGTGGACAGGCTCGCCTCGATGGATTGTTCATCGCCAATGTCGGCGAAGACATCCTCGAACATCGCCACTCGACTCTCGGCACCGACGGGCGCTGGAATCCCGGACTGCACCATGAGCGAGATGAGACCGAGCGCTGTGAGGAGAACGGTTTTCCCTCCCGTGTTCGGACCGGACACCAGCAGCGTCCGCTCGCCGCCGCGCATCTCCAGGTCGAACGGGACGACGGGCTTCCCCTGCGCGAGCAGCAGCGGATGCCGACCATCTCGGATCGCGAATCCTTCCTCCGGCGACGACAGCGCCGCATTGGCGCAGTGGAAGTCATCCGCGAAGCGCGCGCGGGCGTAGAGCGCATCCAGCTCGACGAGCGCATCGAGCGAGACGGTCATCGCGTCGCGCATCGGGCGCAACGCGTCGGTGAGCTCGCCCAGGATGCGGTCGATCTCGCGCGCCGCCTCGGCTTCGAGCTCGCGGATGCGATTGCCGGCGGCGACGGCGGCCGGCGGCTCGACGAACAGCGTCGCGCCCGTGGCCGACTCATCGTGGACGATGCCGCCGATCGTTCCGCGCGCTTCGCGCCGCACCGGGATGACGTAGCGCCCGTTGCGCACGGTGACCGACATGTCGGGCACGCGGAATCGCGATTCCAGATGCGCGAGCTCACGCTCGAGCAGCTGCACGAGCTCGCCCTCCGCGCCGCGAAGCGCGCGCCGCACGCGGCGCAACACGGGCGACGCGTCGTCCTTCACCTGCGCGTCGGCGTCGATGGTTCGCTCGATCATCGTCTCCGCATCGCGCGCGGCGATCAGCCGCTCGGCGAGCGGAGCCAACACCGCGGCCGCCACGTCGCCCGACCGCCCATCACCCAGGATGGCGGAGCGCGTGAGCCGTGACGACCGGAGCAGCTGTGCTCCACCAAGCAGTTCCTCGGGTGACCATCGACTCCCGATCATCCGCAAGCGAGCGAGCGCCTGCGTGAGATCGGGGATCGGTTCCTGGTGCCAGCCATCATCACGCCCCATGAGCGCACGCATCGCGGCCACACGCGCGAGCTCCGACTCGACCCACGTCCGGTCGGTCGATGGCTCGAGCGCGCGGACGCGCGCGGCGCCGAGCGCGGACGATGCGCGATCCGCCGCGAGGTGCAGCACCTCCGGAAACGCAAGCACCTGCAGCGCATGCGGATTCATTCGCGGCACTCGCTCATTCGACCGGCGTGAGACGCGACAGCCCGAACGGGAGCTTCCGCTCGCTCGTTCGGGCTGTCGTCAACGGCATCGTGCACACACCCAATGTTACTTGCCCAGCTCCTCGCGCGCGATCGCATTGATCGTGGCGCCATCGGCCCGCCCCTTGAACTGGGGCATCACACGGCCCATGACCGCGCCGATGTTGGCCGCGCCTGCCGCGATCGCCGCGCGCACGGCGGTCCGCACCTCGTCGTCGCTGACTGCCGCGGGCATGTACTGCTCGAGACGCGTGATCTCCCACTGCTCCTTCTCCCGCAGATCCTCGCGCCCGGCCTTCTCGTACATCTCAGCCGCCTCACGGCGACGCTTGATCCCCTTGCGCACGACGTCCCCGACGTCCTCGTCCGTGAGATCGCGGCGTAGCTCGATCTTCCGGTTCTTCACGTCGGCGAGGACCGTACTCAGCAGGAGCGTGGTGGCTTTGTCTTGCGCCTTGCGTGCGGCGTTCAGCTCGCCCTGCAGACGCGTGAGCAGTTCCGACACTCAGACCGGCCGCGGACGACGGTTCTTTCGGCGCGCCGCGTTTTCCTTACGCTTCCGCCGCTCGCTCGGCTTCTCGTAATGCCGATGCTTGCGCAGATCGGAGAGAATACCCGCCTTCTCGCACTTCTTCTTGAAGCGCTTGAGTGCGCGCTCAAAGTTCTCATCGTCGTGGATGATGACTTCGGACAAGAGCTGAATTCCCCCCTTCGTGGCGCTTGTACGCCGGCTGATCGTGCTGGGTGTAGAGTGTGACGAAAGTTACGGACGGCCGTGAGAGTGTCAAGCTGAACACTCACCCCGGCGGCCACCCCATCGCTCGACCGCCGAGCAGGTGCAGGTGGAGATGCGGCACCGACTGCCCGGCGTCGCTGTTCGTGTTGATCACGGTGCGGTAGCCGGATTCCGCGATCCCCTCGCGCGCGGCGATCTGCGCGGCGAGCAATGCCAGCTCCCCCACCAACGCCGGATCGCGCGTCTCGGACAGCGAGACGACGTGCTCGCGCGGGATGACCAGCACGTGCACCGGGGCTCTCGGATCGATGTCGCGGAACGCGACCGCCGTGTCCGTTTCCGCGACGATCTTCGCGGGAATCTCCCCACGAACGATCCGGCAAAAGAGACAATCGTCAGCCACCAGTCCTCTCCAGTTGAAGGGCGAGCACATTCCGCACGATGACGAGCGCCGCGAGCGCCGCGGTCTCGAAGCGGAGGATCGTAGGTCCGAGACTCACGGGGATGAAGCCTGCGGCGACGAGCCCGTCACGCTCCTCCGCCTCCACTCCCCCTTCCGGCCCGACCGCGATCGTGACCGGCCCCGAGATCGGCTGCGCGAGGAGCGGCTCGCCGGTGGCGTCCAGCAGGAATCGTGCGCCGGAGGGCGCGGCGGCTACGGCGCGGTCGAGCGTCGCATCCGGGTGCAGCGTCGGCAGCCACGCACCCTGCGACTGTGTGAGCGCCGACGTCATGCGGGCTCGCACCTTCGTGCGAAACGAAACGCCTTCCCCTCTCGGCGAGACGCTGCGCGAGCGCCGCCACAGCGCGGGACGCCAGCTCGAGACGCCCAACTCCGTCGCCTTCTCGGCGAGCCAGAGCATGCGGTCCCGATCCGCGATGGGGACCATGAGGTGGACCTCCGGCAGCGGCTCCGCGTGGTCTACGGTGTCCACCTGCACCACCGCCTGTGTCTTCGAGAGCTTGATGAGCACGCCTCCGGCGACGTGGCCGGCGCCGTCGAGCAGCTGCACGGTCTCGCCGACGCCGAGGCGCCGCACCCGTGCGTGGTGCGCCTCCGACTCGCCAAGCGTCGCCGTGCGCCCCGCGACGAGCTCATCGAGGGCGAAGAAGGTGGCTACCGATGACTGAGTCGCGCGCTCCACCACTCCCCCTCCTGGTCTTCGTCCTCGACGACCCACCCCTCCACGACCATCGCACGCAGAAAATCCTCGCGTTCGCGAAGCAGAATTCCGCTCACGATCGCGTGTCCATCCGGTGCGAGACTCTCACGCATGATCGGCGAGAGCTGCACGAGCACCGAGGACAGGATGTTCGCGAGCAGCACACGGACCGGCGCGACGAGCGGGAGCAGCACCGCGGCGTCGCCGTGCAGGACCTTCACGCGATCGCCCACACCGTTGCGCTCGACGTTCTCCTCGGCGTTGCCGATGGCGTCCGCATCCATTTCGATCGCGGCGATGCGTGACGCCCCCAGTCGCGCGGCTGCGATCGACAGCACCGCGCTCCCGGCGCCGAGGTCGGCCACGGTATCGCCCTCACGCACGAGCCTCTGCATGAGGCGGAGCACACCGCGCGTTGTCGCGTGCTCGCCGGTGCCGAAGGCCATGGCCGGCTCGATGATGATCGGCTCGGCGTCGCCGGCAGCTTCGTCCGCTAGCCAGGGCGGCGCGATGACGAGGCTGCCGACTCGCTGAATCCCCACGCGCGGCGCCCACTGCTCCGCCCAATCGGCATCGAGCGCGGGGCCGCTTACGGTGAGCGTGGCGCCCGGGTCCGCCTGATGCACCGCCCGCTCGAGCGCCCGCAGGTCGGTGCGCTCCTCGACGTACGTGACGAGGCCGTCCGCCATCTCCTGCACGCCGTCGACACCCGCCTCGATGAGCGCGGCGGCCACCGCATCGCGACGATCGTCATTGCCGGGACGAATGTGGATCGGCAGCCAGCGCGTGCCGGCCGCCGTGAAACCGGGCTCAGGCACCCAGCGCCTCTTTCACCTTGGACCAGAACCCCTTCTCACGCGGCGCCGGCGGAACGGTCTCGAGGTTGGCGAGCTGCTTGACGAGCGCCTCCTGCTCGTTCGACAGCGATTGTGGTGTCCAGAGCTGAACGCGCACCTGCATGTCGCCCGTCCCGCTCGCATTCACGCGCGGCAGACCGCGCCCGCGAATGTGGAACACCTGCCCGCTCTGCGTGCCGGACGGCACGCGCAGGGAGAACGACCCGGAGACGAGCGGCACTTCCACATCCGCGCCGAGCACGAGCTGCGGATAGGTGACGAGCACCTCGGTGAAGAGATCGGCGCCGTCGCGCTCGAAGCGCGGGTCTTCCTGGACGTCGAATACCACGAGGATGTCGCCGCGCGGCCCGCCGCGCGGTCCCACGCTCCCCATACCGCGGAGCGTCATGTACTGCCCCGTGGCCACGCCGGGTGGGATGTCTACTGGAATCGTGTGCTCGCCACGGATGCGTCCCTCGCCGCGGCACTTCTTGCAGACCGCCTCGATGGTCTTGCCCTGCCCGGCGCATGCCGGACACGGCGCAACGCTCACGAACTGTCCGAAGAACGAGCGCTGCGCCCGACGCACCTCGCCCGATCCGCCGCACGTCGTGCAACGCACCGGCACGGTGCCGGGCTCGGCGCCCGTCCCCTCGCACCGGTCGCACGGGTCGAGCAGCTTCACGGTGAACGTCTTCTCGACGCCGGTGGCTACCTCGGCCAGGGTGAGCGGGATGGTGACCTTCACATCGGCGCCGGCGCGTACGCCGCCGCGCGAGCGTCCGCCGAAGAGCTCGTCGAGCCCGGCGAAGCCGCCGAAGTCGCGCATGAAGATGCCCAGCGCCTCGGAGAGATCGACGTGATGGAAGCCGCCGAAGCCACCGCCCCGCAGTCCCGCCTCGCCGTAGCGATCGTACGCCACACGCTTCTCACGATTGCCGAGTATTTCGTACGCCTCGGTGATCTCCTTGAAGCGCTCCTCGGCTTCCTTCGACCCATTGTTGCGGTCGGGGTGATACTGCATCGCGAGCTTGCGATACGCCTTCTTGATATCGTCGTCCGTAGCGTCGCGCGCGACGCCGAGCACGGAGTAATAGTCGGCCATGATGGTGAAACAGGGGTCCGTAGTAGTGGAAGAAATGCGTCAGTCGATCAGTGGGTCAGCGGGTCAGTGAGTCAGAAGAAGCCTGGGGGGCGATCCTTGTCATTCCGAGCGCAGCGAGGAATCTCGGGCTGACGCGAGAGGTCCCTCGCTGCGCTCGGGATGACAGTCGTACGAGCCGTTCCTGACCCACTGATTCACTGACCCACTGACTCACTGCCGTTCAGTCCAGCAGCTCACTGATGAGCCGCGATGTATGAGTCACGAGCGAGATCACCTTCTCGTACGGCATGCGCGTCGGACCGATCACGCCGATCACACCCGATAGTGGACCCGCGCTGTACTCGGCCGTGACGACCGTGAAATCGGAGAAGTGCGGATCGTCATGCTCGTCGCCGATCGTGATCGTGATGCCGGACGTCGCACTGCGCGTTCGCAGCAAGTTGCCCAGCGCTTCGGGTCGTTCCGTGAGCGTGAGGAGCTTACGCATGTTCTCGCCGCTCGAAAACTCCGGCTGTCCCGCGAGCACCGACGGACGTCCCATCAGGACGCCGCCCTCGTTGCTCATCGCGACGTCGAAGATCTGCTCCCCTTCCTGAATGAAGACGTTGAGCAGCTCGCCGGCCTCGGACGGAACCGTCGTGTCGCGCAGCCGCTGCAGGAACGTCGTCCGGATCTCACGAAGGGTGAGCCCCACGAGCCGCTCGTGGAGCACGATGGCTACGTCCATGAGCGCCTTCTCGGCGATCTCCCCCGGTACCTCGATGAAGATGTTGCGCGCCACGCCGCCGGTCAGCCCGAGGACCATGAGCAGCCGACCGGATGAGAGACGGAGCAGCTCGAGCCGTTCTAGTCGCGCCTGCTCCAGCTGCGGGCCCACCGCGACGCCGAGCTCCTGGGTGAGCACGCCCAGCATCTGCGCGGCCCGCCGCAGGATTGCCTCGATCGCGTTGCCACCCGTGGCGAGCTCCTCCAGGATCTGCCCCTTCGACGCCGGGTCGAGGGGAGACAGCCGCATGAGCGAATCGACGTAGACTCGATACGCCATGTCCGTGGGGATCCGACCTGCGGAGGTGTGCGGGTGAAAGAGGTACCCCTTGTCCTCCAGGTCGCTCATGGTGTTGCGAATCGTCGCTGGCGACACCCCGAGCCCGAACCGTCGCGAGATCATACGCGACCCGGCCGGCTCCGCGGTCTCGACATACGAATGAATCACCGCTTCGAGGACCCGACGCTCTCGTTCCGTTAATTGCGGAAGACTCATAAGTCCAAAACTATCAATGACTTGCAACAAGTGTCAAGTCAGCCGCCAGAGCATCCAGCCGGAGCCAGCCGGCTGGTGTGAGCCTGAGACGCGAACCGTAGAGTGCCGCCCACCCCGATGCGATCCACGGTTGCACCCGGAGTGCCATGCCCTCATCCACCTCCAACCCATCGGCTACGCGAAGTCCCAGATATATCTCCTCCGCCTGCCGGCTTTCGTCGGTGAGGACCTCCTCGCCCTCGAGAGGGTCACGTCCCTCCGCGAGCGATCGCACCCACCCCGTGTACGGAGCGATGTTCCAGCGCCGTCGCGTCCCGTCGAACGCGTGCGCCGAAGGACCGAAACCGGCGTACGGCACACGACGCCAGTAGCTCGAGTTGTGCCGAGACCGTCTGCCGGGCAGCGCGTAATTGGACACTTCATAGTGCTCGTACCCCGCACTCGCAAGACGGTCGTGTGCCCGGAGGAACTCGGCCTCGTAGCGCTCTTCGGGTGCTTCACGCACGCTTCCCCGATCGCGCCATCGCGCGAGCGGCGTCGCGGGCTCGACCGTGAGACCGTAGAGCGACACGTGCTGCGGCGCGAGCGCCAGGGTTTGCTCGAGATCGCGATCCCAGTCGCGCCCGAGCGTTTCGGGGAGTGCGAAGATGAGGTCGAGCGAGAGATTCTCGATCCCACCACCGCGCGCGGCCTCGACCGCATTCACGATCTGCTCCGTCGAGTGTGTTCGACGCATCCACTCCAGCACGCGCGGGTCGAAGGATTGGCTGCCGATCGAGAGGCGGTTCACTCCGGCCGCGCGCCAGCTTCGAATGGCGCGTTCGGTGATGTCGTCCGGGTTGGCCTCGAGGGTCACCTCGGCGTCCGGCGCGAGCGCGAAGCGGGACTGGAACAGCGCGAGCATCCGCGACACGCCTTCCGGTCCGAGATGCGATGGCGTTCCGCCGCCGAAGTAGAGCGTGTCGATGTCCCACGCCTGATCCGCCGGCACCCGGAGCGCGAGCTCGCGTTCGAGTGCATCGAGATACTCGTCCACGGGCACGGCACGCCGCACCGCGATGGAAAAGTCGCAGTACGAGCAGCGCCGCGCGCAGAACGGGACGTGCACGTACACGTGGCGGGGAAGCATGGTGAAAGATACCACGGCCGGAGGGCGTGATGTCACGCCCGAAGGAGCGAAACGACGACGTCGATTCGAAGGAGCACAGCGGCCATGTCATCCCGAAGGAGCGAAGCGAGTGAGGGATCTCGCGCTGCATGGGAGATCCCTCGCTGCGCTCGGGATGACAGCGCGCTACCGCCGCCGGATCTCTCCCGTCAACGCGCACTCGACGACGCCCGAGAGCTCGAGCGCGGTGATAGCCGCGAGACACTCGCGCGCCGGGAGCGCCGATCGCGTGGCGAGCGTATCCATGTCCGCCGCACCGACCTCGAGCGCGTCCCACACCGCGCGCTCGGCCGCCGTCCGCAACGTGAGCTCGCGACGCGGCGGGGGGACGATGCCGACGAGCGCCAGCGCATCGGCCACGCCCGTGATGACGATGGCGCCATCGCGCATCAGCTCGTTGGAGCCAGCACTCTGCGGTGAATCGATCGGACCGGGGACCACTGCGACCATGCGCCCAAGATCGAGCATGTACTCGGCCGTGATCAGTGCCCCGCTGCGGAACGGCGCCTCGACGATGATCGTAGCCTGGGTGAGCGCGGCGATGATGCGATTCCGTTTGGGAAACGATCCCCCGGACGCACGAGCGCCGGGCAGCTCCTCCGCCAACAGCAGTCCGCGCGCCGCGATCTCCGCGTGCAGCGCGCGATGGGCAGCGGGATAGGCGATGTCCACGCCCGTGCCGAGCACGGCCACGGTCCGACCATCCGCGTCGAGCGCGGCGCGGTGGGCAGAGCCGTCGATACCACGTGCGAGCCCGCTCACGATGGACACACCGGCGCGCGCCAGCGCTCCGGCAATCTCCCGCGTCACGCGCTCGCCGTACGGAGTAGCGCGCCGCGTCCCGACGATCGCGACCGCCGGGGCGCGCAGCATGTCGAGATCGCCGACGGCGAAGAGGTGTGGCGGCGGATCGGGGAGATCCACCAGCGACGATGGATAGTCGTCGTCTCCTACGGACAGCAGTCGAGCCCCGCACCGCGCCGCGCGGTCCAGCGCGCTCCGTGCTGCCGAGAGCGCATCCGCGCGACCAGGAAGGTTCGGCGCTTCATCCCATGCACGCGCCGCGGACCCAAATTGTGCAACGAGCTCTCGATACCGCACGGCTCCCACCCCGTGCACGAGGGAGAGCGCGAGCGCGGCGAGCCGCGCGTCGGGCTCAGGGGAGCGCGGCGTCTTGCGGCCTCAGCTGTTCGCTCTTCCGCAGATCGAGCAACTTGCTCCACAGCGCGGCGAGCAGCGTGTCGAGCCCCTGCCGAGTGACGGCGCTCATGGCAAAGACGCCGAACGCATCGGGGGCGTCGAGCGGCGGCGGCTCCAATTCGCCCAGCAGGTCCATCTTCGTGAACACCACGCAGTGCGGCTTTGATGCGAGCGCCTCGGAGTAGCTGCGGATCTCGTGGCGCAGCGCGTCGTACTCCGCCTGCCAGTCCATCGCATCGACGGGGACGAGGAACGCGAGGATGCGCGTCCGCTCGATGTGCCGCAGGAACTGGAGACCGAGCCCGCGTCCCTCGTGCGCGCCCTCGATGATCCCCGGAATGTCGGCGACGACGAAGGTGCGATGATCGGTGAGCTGCACGACGCCGAGGTTCGGCGAGAGCGTGGTGAACGGATAGTCGGCGATCTTGGGACGCGCGGCGGAAATCACGGAGAGGAGCGTGGACTTGCCGGCATTCGGCTGCCCAACGAGCCCGACATCGGCGATGAGCTTGAGCTCGAGCTCGAGATCGCGCGACTCGCCCTCCTCACCCGGCTGCCATTCACGTGGCGCCTGATGTGTGGCGGTCGCGAAGAAGGCGTTCCCCTTCCCTCCGCGCCCGCCCTGCGCGACGACGATCTCTTCGCCATCCTCGAGCACCTCGCCGAGGAGCTCGTGCGTGCGCATGTCGCGCACAACGGTACCGATGGGCACCGGAAGGATGACATCGCGTCCCGAGCGGCCCGTCTTGTTCGCGCCCATCCCATGCTCGCCGCGATCCGCGACCCACGTGCTGCGATACGTGTAGTCGAGGAGCGTCGCGAGATTCGCATCGCCGCGCACGATCACATTGCCGCCGCGGCCCCCGTCGCCGCCATCGGGTCCGCCGAACGGGACGCGATACTCCCGGCGGAAGGATGTTGCACCGGATCCTCCCGTGCCCGCCTCGACGTGGATGACCACCCGATCAATGAACGACGTCATGAATCTCCTCGCACCCGCATCCACAGGTGGGTATAGCGGCGCACACTCTCCGCGTCCAACCGCTCCGCGGCAAGCGACAGCACCTCATCGATTTGCGCGGGGTGGGCCCCCACGTTCAGCGCACCGCGCAGGTGCGCGTGGAGCTGTCGCTCCTGCCCCGTGGCGGCACACACGCCAACGATGCACAGCTCGCGCCGACGGAGGTCGAGCCCGGCACGTCCCAGCACTTTCCCGTATCCCTCCACGATCATCCAGGCATCGAGCGCCGGATGCAGACCCTGGATGTTCGTGCGCAGCCGGTCGTAGCTGTCGCCATACACCGCCGCACACGTCTCGCGGCCACGTTCTTCCCACTGCGCGACGTTGTCGAACTCCACGCCTTCGTCGTGCGCGGGCGCGGGGCGTCCCGACGCCTTGCGCCACTCCCGCGCGGCGTTCAGCGTCCGCGGCAATCCGACGAAGAGATACGATTGCAGGATCAGCTCTTCGATCCACCGCGGATCGACGTCGCTCCGCGCCACGCGGATCATCGCCACGCGGAGATCGCCCTCGCGCGCCACCGCGATCGCGATGGCCGCGCGCACGAGCTCGTGCGTCGGCCGATCGAGCGTGCCGGCCAAATTATCGTGCCGAGTGTCGGTCGCCGTCATCGAATTCTGTGAAGCGGGTACGAATGATTGCTGGCTAATCTAACGACGCCGGCGGCCTTCGAATCACTCGGCCGGGCGAATCTCCCCGACGACTTCGCCGCGCGTGTTCACGAGCGGTGCACGGAGGAACGACGTGAGCCGCGGCGGGAGCGTCTCCGGCAACGCGCCAAGGTGCTGCAGGAGCCGCAGCACGGCCGGGTGCTGAGCGCGGAGCGATCCGTCCTCCACCTTCAGGGCGAATGCGAGGGACTCGTCCAGGATCGCCACCGTGTGCACGCCTTCGGCGCCCACCTTGGACAGGATCCGGCCACCCGTCTCCTCCATGAGCACCGTGTCGAATCGGTCCGTGCCGCCGACGAGGAACGGACGCGTGGTCATGGCGTGCACGACGCGCCCGGGAACCTCGGCGCCTCGGGTGGCGGCGGCCGCGAGTCGCGCGAAGCCGCGGGCCATCGCGTCGAGCGGCAGTCCGAAGCAGACCACACCACAGCCATCCACCGTTTGCACGATCTGCTCGGCAGGCACACCCGTCCAGTACGATACGGACGCCAACGCACGCTGCTGCACCGGGTGGCCGCTCTGCTCGTAGCCGAGCGTCGGCCACCCCGAGGCGCGCGCGAAGGCGAGCATGGCGGCGTGCTTCCCCGAGCAGTTGTTGTGCAACCGAGTGGGATGCGCTGCGGCTTGTTGCAAGAGCCGGGTCCCCCGCTTGGACAGCGGTTCGTGCGCGCCGCACGCCAGGTCCCCCTCCTCCAGCCCCAGGTTGTCCAGCATCGTACGCACCAGCGCGATGTGCTCGGGCTCGCCACCGTGCGAGGCACACGCCAGCGCGAGCTGGTCGTCGCCCCATTCCATCTCGTCGAGCGCGCCGGCCTCGACGAAGGGCATGGCCTGGAACGGCTTGGCGCAGGAGCGCCACATGGTGACGATCTCGGGATCGCGCGCGCTGTCGCGCACCGTTCCGTTCGCATCGACGACGACAGCGTGCACGCGATGATGCGACTCGGTCATCGGACCGCGCGTCACGATCACATCCAGATTGAGCGGCATGTCAGGGATCGGCGGATGGAGCCTGCGAGAAGCGACGAGGAAGCGAGAGAAGAATGCCGGCGAGCACGAACGCGCCGCCGACGAGCGTCAGTACGGGCGGCACCTCGCGAATGCCCGGGAGGACAGCGGCGAGCAGCGTCGCGCCCACCGGCTCGCCGAGCACGGTCAGGTTCACCACGTACGCGGGAAGATAGCGGAGCGCCCAGTTCATCCCGGTGTGACCGAGCATCATGGGGCCGACGGCGAGCCCGATGAAGATGGCGAGCTCGCGCGGCGGCTGCGGCAGCAGCGGGACATGTCGCACGCCCGCGAAGATGAGCAGCGTGACGAAGCACGCGGCGTACACGAGTCCCACGTACGCCCAGAGGTCGAGCGTCTGGCGCAACCGGCGGCCGGCCAGGTAGTAGATCGCGGCTGCCACTCCGGCCAGGAAGGAGAGTAGATCGCCGATCAGCGCGCGATTCCCACCGATGTGCGCGACGCTGCGTATGTCGCCGCCCGCCACGATGAGCGCGCCGAACATCGCGACCGTGATGCCCAGCCACTGCCGCGGCGTCGGCGTTTCCTTGAGCCAGAGCGCGGACAACGCCGCGACGATCACCGGCTGCAGATTGACGAGCACCACCGAGGCCGCGACGGTCGTCAGCTCGACCGAGCTGTTCCACGCCCAGAAGTGGAGCGCGAGCAGGACACCCGCAACGACGGCGAGCGCGACGCCACGCGCATCGAGGCGCCTCCACGCGCGCCATCCCCCCGAGGCGACCAGAAAGCCGGCGACGATGATGAGGGAGAAGAAGAGCCGCCAGGCGGCAATGACGAGCGGATCAGCGTGGGAGAGTCGAACGAGGGGTGCCGCGACCGAGATCCCGAGGACGGCCAGCAGCAGCACTCCCGCGGCGGGGGGTGCGGACCGGCGGCTCAGAAGATCTTGACCAGCCCCTTCGTGTACCTGTTCGGATGTTGTCGTACGTCCTCGAGAATCGTGTTGAGGTCCGTCAAGCTCTTGTTGAGCTGGTCGTACAGTTCCTGGTCGGTGAGCAGGCGCGCGGCGAAGCCGTTCCCCTGCGTCATGAGGTGGAGCACGGAGTCTGCCGCCGACGAGGCGCTGACCATCCGCGTGTACAGCGTATCGTCGTACAGCAACCGCCCGAGCGTCCCCTGCGGCGACCGCATGGCGACGAGCAGCGTATCCAGCCCGGTCGCAGCGCTCGTAAGCCGGTTGTACAACGTCGGGTCGTCGATCAACCGGCCGAACGTTCCATTCGGGTTCTGCATCCGCTCGAGCACCTGATTCATCTGCGTCAGCGTCCCGCTCATCTGATCGTACAGCGTGCGGTTCGAGATGAGCTGCCCCATGGTGCCCTCGCCCCGCACGATCTCGCCGGTGATGCTGCGCAGGTCGCTGGTGAGCACCGTGAGGTCGCCCACCGTACCCGCCGCCTGCGCAATCACCTGCTCGTAATCGAGCGTCTGCGTGGCAGGAATGGTATCACCGGGCGCAAGCACAGGGTAGCGCGGCGTGCCGGGCGAGATGTCGAGCACTTTGTCGCCGAGCAGACCGAGCGTGCGGAGCGCGACCCGAGAGTCCTCGCGCACCTGCGGCTCGAGCCGCGCGTCGATCGCCATCACGACCTCGATGTTTCGCGTCGTGTCGGCGTCCGGGGGGAGAAACTCGATGCGCTTGACGATGCCGGCCAGCTGCCCGGCGATCGTCACCGAATTCCCTTCTCGCAGTCCGTTCGCGTTCGGCAAGAAGGTGACGAGGGTGTATCGCTTGGCGAACAGGTTCGCGGCCCGGCCGAGCTGGAACGTGGCGATGGCCAGGATCAGTACCGCCACCAGAATCAGCACGCCGACCTTGAGCTCGTCCCAGGTGATGACCGTCGATCGCTTCATGAGAACCGTCCATGCAAAGGAGGGCGAGGCGCCGCGGCGCACCGGGCGGAGCGCGACGCGCCGCGAACGCGCTCAGTGGCCGCCAAGGAAGGTGCGCACGTACGGGTCATCGCTCGCGGCCATCTCGTCGGGCGTGCCGTTGAACGCGATGTGCCGGTTGGCCAGCAGCACGATCCGCGTGGCGACGGTGAACGAGGCCCGCACATCGTGCGACACGATGATGCTCGTGACGCCGAGCTCACGCTGCAGCTTCCGAATCAATCGGGTGATGGTGCCGGTGGTGAGCGGGTCGAGCCCAGATGTCGGCTCGTCATAGAGCACGATATGCGGATCGTTCGCGATCGCCCGCGCGATCCCGACACGCTTCTGCATCCCGCCGGAGAGCGCCGAGGGCAGTTGATCGAGGACCTGATCGGGCTCCAGATCCACGAATGAGAGCTTCTGCCGGACGCGCGCCTCGATCGCATTCTCATCGAGCGTGGTGTGCTCGCGAAGCGGATACGCGACGTTCTCGAACACTGTCAAAGAATCGAACAACGCGGCGCTCTGGAACACCATCCCCATCCGCTGCCGTACGCGGAGCGCCTCCTCGAAGCTGAGGCGCGTGATGTCCTCACCATCCACCAACACGCGCCCGTCGTCGGGGATGAGCAGACGCAGAATGAGCTTCAGGATGGTGGACTTCCCGGTGCCCGACTCGCCCATGATCGTGACCGTCTCGCCCGCGCATACCGCGAGCGACACCTCCTCCAGGACCGGGCGGTCGAAGGCGAGCGACACGCGATCCAGCGCGATGAGCGGATGATCCGCCGTGTGGCCGCTGGACGGATCGGGCATCGCCCCGATCAGCGGATGCGCCTCCGTCGTCTCGCTCATGTGGCCAGGAACCCCAGCAGCAGCTGCGTCATGAAGTAGTCCACGATCAGGATCGCGATGCTCGCGATCACCACAGTCCGCGTGGTGGCGACGCCGACGCCCTCCGTGCCGCCGCGCGTGTTGAGTCCGAAGAAGCACCCGGTGAGCGCAATGATGCCGCCGAACACGAATGGCTTGCTCAGCCCCTGAATGAAGTCGTTGGGGATGTAGTGCCACGAGAAACCGCCCTGGGCGATCTGCTGCCACACGGTGCCCCAGTAGAGCGAGGTCGGAATCCCGACGTACCCCGTCGCGATGACATTTCCGCCGAGAATGCCGACGACGTCGCTCACGATCGTGAGCACCGGCATCATGACGAGTGCCGCCACGAGTCGCGGAGTCACCAGCTTCTTGATCGGATCCGTGCCGAGCGTGTTGAGCGCATCGATCTGCTCGGTGACGCGCATGGAGCCGATCTGCGCGGCAATGCCCGAACCGACCCGACCGGCGACGATCAGCCCCGCGAGCACGGGTCCCAGCTCGCGGATCATCGAGGCCGTCACCAGCCGCCCGATGTAGATGGTCGCGCCGAACTGCGCCATCTGCACGGACGACTGGAGCGCGAGCACCATCCCCGTGAAGAACCCGGTGAGGATGACGATGGTCAGCGAGCGGACGCCGATGGCGTCCATCTGCTGCACCACGTCTCCGCCATAGAACGGCCGCGCGAAGATGAAGCGGATGGCGGCCCAGGCGAGGAGGACGAACTCCTGCACCTGCAAGACATGGCGCTTGGCCGCCTCGTTGATTCGCCAGAGAAGCTCGCGCAATCGCTCGTGATGAGTCGCGAGGACGTGCTGCACGTCTGCGGTGGACGCCAGGCACATGGGCAAGCGCCGTGCCGGTTCTGGTACGGGCGGCGCTCCCGTGCGCGGCGTCATGGCGTCGTGTTGACCGGCGAGATGCCACGACGATAGCTTGCACGTCGCTCATGCGCCTCTCCACTTCCCTCCCGCGCGCGCGGCTCCTCGCGCTGCTCGATGCCGCGCGACAGCAGCGTATCGCCATCGTGGGTGACGCCATGCTCGACGTCTACCTGCGGGGCGATGTCGATCGCATCTCACCCGAGGCGCCCGTCCCCGTCCTGCGCGTGCGAGAACGCAAGTACGCGCTCGGCGGCGCCGCCAACGTCGCGCAGAACGTGGCTGCACTCGGCGCGCGATGCGAGCTGGTGGCCGCCATCGGGAACGACGCAGCCGGCGAGACGCTGCGCACGATGCTCGAAGACATCGGCGCCGATGCGCGTGCGCTCGTCTGCTGCACGCCGCGCCCCACTACCACGAAGACGCGCATCGTCGCGCGCATCCAGCAGATCGTCCGCTTCGACGAGGAGGAGGACGGTGACCTGGACGGCGTGCACGTGGAGCAGGTGCTGGCCGCCATCGAACGCGCGATTGCCGACGCGACGGCGATCGTGCTCGAGGATTACAACAAGGGCGTGCTCGTCCCACACGTGATCGAGCGGACGATCACCCTCGCGCGTGCGCGCGGGATTCCGATCGTCGTCGATCCGAAGTACCGCAACTTCTTCAGCTACCGCGGCGCGACGATCTTCAAGCCGAACCGCCGCGAGCTCGAGTCCGCGCTCGGCGCGGCCGTCGACCTCGATGGTGCCACCGCGCTTCCGACCGCGCGCAAGCGACTCGAGGTCGACAATCTCCTGCTCACACTCGGCGAGCGCGGCGCCGTCCTGGTGAGTGCCACGGACGACGTGCATCGCGTGCCCGCCACGGCACGCGAGGTCTACGACGTGGTGGGCGCCGGCGACACGGTGACGGCGTACCTCGGCGCAATGCTGGCCGCGGGGGCGACCGTGCACGAGGCAACCGTGATCGCCAACTTCGCGGCTGGCGTCGAGGTGGGGAAGCTCGGTGCGGCGACGGTAACGCGTGCCGAGGTGGTGGCCGCGTACGATGCGTTCGTGGAGCGCGAAGCGGGCGCCTGAGCAGCGGCACGGCCATTGCTTGCAATCACGTGTTCCGGAAGGGAGGAATGCGTGAAAGCCAAGGTGTTCGACCCCATGGACGATGGCGCTGTCCAGGCATGGTTGCGGCGCGGAGCGCACAAAGAGATCGTCACCGCGTCGGTGTACAAGACTTGGGGTGAGGGTGTGGAGCACGAGGTGGGGATCGTGCTCTATGTCGAGGAGCGTGTGGTACCGGACGAGATGGAGGACGAGGAACGTGGCACGATGCGCCCGTTCCGGTTACCTTACGCGCGACGGGCCCTTAGCTCAGCCGGTTAGAGCAGCGGACTCATAATCCGACGGTCGCAGGTTCGAGCCCTGCAGGGCCCACTCTGTCCGAGGTGCAGCGATACCTCACCCGGTTGTCTCGCGGTTGAACAGGATCCATTCGTCGACCAGGTGGTCGACGATCCCCGCCCAGCTCCCCGTCTCCTCCAGCTTCGCGCGGTGATACCCCGAAAGCGACGCGCGCGTGGCGAGCGAGATCGCCATGTCGATCTTGAGTATGGCATCGAGCCGATGGGCCGTACTCAGAACGTTCCGCAGATGATGCCAGATCGCGTCGTGGAGATTGCCGTACTCCCGGAATACGACGTCGGGTGAGATGCCGGCGCTCCGACGGTCCTGGCCATGTTGCAACGCAGCCAGGACCAGCTCGCGGTACGCCGCCGACATCGGCCGCTTGCAGAGTGCGGCGTTCAGCAGGCCGGTGACGGTCTCGGGCAGCGAATCCCACCGATGATCCGGGGGCAGCTTTGCCAGCTCCGAATTCCCGCGTGCGAGCTGATCCCACTCCAGCACGATGGCCGCTACATGGACGGGCAGTTCATCGCAGATGCTCGGCAGATGACGCTCCTCCCCGGCAGTGACGCGCCTCGGCGCAATTCGCACGCCGGACCGGCGAGCCGTGTATCGCCGCTCCTCGTCACGGCGATACACGGCTGCGTTGCACTGCCGCGCGGTGTGCTACTGGAAGAGCTTGAGCGACGTGAGAAAGACGTGCCAGATTCCCCATGCCGCGGGAATGCCGACCCAGAGCCACGCGATGATCAGCTCGATCCGCGATGATGCCTGCTCATGCTCGGGTGGCATGGAAGTGATCGTGGGACTGGTCATGACTCAGCCCTCCACCGGAATGGTCGGACGCCCGGGCGTGTAGCCTGGCGTACGCTCCGCTTCGTCGCCGCCGGCCACATAGTAATGCTTCTCGTTCACGGGCTTCACGAGCAGGTTGCAGATGAGGCCGATGATCAGCAGTCCGGCCATGATGTACATCGTGATCGTGTACGACTGTGACTTCGGGACGCCGTGATCGATCTCGTACTGGCGAATGTAGTTGATGAGCGCCGGACCGAAGATGCCGGCCGCTGACCACGCGGTGAGAATGCGCCCATGGATGGCGCCCACGTGCATCGTCCCGAAAATGTCTCGCAGGTACGCCGGAATCGTCGCGAAGCCGCCGCCGTACATGCTGATGATGATCAGATAGCCGAGGACGAAGAGCGCCACGCTCCCCACGCGTCCCGTCTGGGGCACGGTCGCGTACAGGAACGCGCCGAGGATGAAGAACGTGGTGTACGTCGCCTTGCGGCCGATGTAATCGGAGAACGTCGACCAACCGAAGCGTCCGCCCATGTTGAAGAGACTCAGCAGGCCGACGAATCCCGCGGCGGCCACCGCCGTCACGCGGCCGTTGAACGTCTCCTGGATCATCGGCGACGCCTGCTCGAGGACGGCGATCCCCGCCGTCACGTTCAAGCACAGCACCCACCACAGAAGCCAGAACTGCGGCGTCTTCATCGCTTCGTCCACGTGCACGTTCGCCGTCGTCACCAGCTTCTTCCGATGCGCGGACGGCACCCACCCTCGCGGCTGCCATCCGGGCGCCGGCACGCGTACGGTGAACACGCCCCACATCATGAAGACGAAGTACAGCACGCCGAGCGTGACGAACGTCTGCCACACGCCGATCGATGTCGCGCTCCTGTAGTGCTGCATGAGGAACACGGAGAGTGGCGATGCGATCATCGCACCGCCGCCGAACCCCATGATCGCCAATCCCGTCGCCATTCCCGGCCGGTCGGGGAACCACTTGATCAGCGTCGACACGGGGGAGATGTACCCGATGCCGAGGCCTGTCCCGCCCAGCACGCCATACCCCAGATACAGGAGCCAGATCTGGTGCGTCACCACGCCGATCGCGCCGACGAAGAAGCCGCCGCTGAAGCAGCACGCCGCGACGAACATCGCCTTGCGCGGCCCCACGCGCTCGAGCCAACGCCCGAACACGGCGGCGGACACTCCGAGAAACACGATCGCGATGCTGAATGCCCACCCGATGGTGGTGAGCTTCCAGTCGCCGGGTGCGGAGTGATCGATGCCGAGGGCATGGCTGAGCGGAAGGTTGAACACGCTCCAGGCGTATGCCTGCCCGATGGCGAGGTGGATCGAGAGGGCGGCGGGGGGGACGAGCCAGCGGTTGAATCCCGGTTTCGCGATCGTGCGCTCACGATCGAAGAACGACAGGCCGGCCATGCGAATGACCTCCGTGAACGGGACGACGGGCTGTGGCGCGCCGGTGTGCACCGGCTGCGTCCCTACAGATACATCACGAGCTAAACAGGCGCCAGCACTCCCCGTACTGAAATTCTCCGGCCACACTACCACCGAGCCCCCGGTCCGCTTACATTGCGGCGTGTCTCGGGGCCGGTGCTCCGGGGCTCGAGCGAGCCCGGAAGTACGGTAGTGCCCGGCTCGTCAGCAGGTCGCGTAGCTCAGCCGGTTAGAGCGCTGGTCTCACATACCAGAGGTCCGGGGTTCGAGTCCCTGCGCGACCACCTTTCCCTGAATGGCGGAACGCCGGCTGGCACTGTGTGCTCAGCCGGCGTTCTGCTTCGTGACCCTCCCCTTCTCGCTGCTGTACGCCGCGCCGCAGGCGCCGCACGTCGCCGAGTCTCCGTCACCCGGCGAAGCAGCCAGCGACAATCGCTCGCCACATTCACACATCCAGCCGATGATCCGCGCCGGCACGCCGGCCACGAGTGCATAGTCCGGCACGTCGCGCGTCACGACGGCGCCCGCCGCGACGAACGCATATGCGCCGAGCGTGTGTCCGCACACGACCGTCGCGTTGGCGCCGATCGTCGCGCCGCGCTGGACCAGCGTCTGCCGATACTCGTGCTTGCGCGAGACGTGGCTGCGAGGGTTCACGACGTTCGTGAAGACCATGGACGGCCCGAGGAACACGTCGTCCTCGCAGACGACGCCCTCGTACAGGCTCACGTTGTTCTGCACCTTCACATTGCGCCCGAGCCGGACGCCAGGCATCACGACGACGTTCTGCCCGAGGCTGCACGACTCGCCGATCGTCGCACCACGCATCACGTGGCAGAAGTGCCAGATGCGGGTCCCCCGTCCAATTATGGCACCGTCGTCGACGTAGCTCGACTCGTGCACGGCGTACCCTCCGGCGCACTCACGCATCTCGCTCATAGCGTGGCTACGCCTCGCGCGAGAAGGTGCGCAGCGGGAGGGGGATCTGCTGCTCGGCCCGGGCCGATTCGTAGATGGCGAGAATGAGCTCCAGCGACTTCCGCCCCTCGCGCCCGTCGGTCCCCGGCGTCGCCTCCCCCTTCAAGACCTTCACCACGTTCTCGTAGTACGGCCGGTGCCCGCTCCCGTAGACCGACAACGGATTGGCCGCACTCTTCAACGCCTCCGCCTCGCGGTCCATGTCGTCGTAGCTGGCGAACTCCCAGGTCTCGATCCGGTTCAAGGCCGTCCCCCCCACCTTCACCGTCCCCGTCTCCCCGAGCACGGTGATCGAGCCCTCCAGGTTCCGTGGGTAGGTGAGCATCGTCACCTCGATCACGCCCAAGGCCCCGTTCCGGAAGTGCAGCAAGGCCACCCCCGTGTCCTCGCTCTCGATCCGCCGCGCCAGGGTCGCCGTCTTGGCACTCACCGCGTCCACCGGCCCCACGAGCCACTGGATCATGTCCACGTAGTGGCTCGCCTGGTTCATGAACGCCCCGCCGTCGAACTCCCACGTGCCGCGCCAGGGGGCGGCGTCGTAGTACGCTTGCGGCCGCTGCCAGCGCACGGTGGTGTTGGCCAGGTAGAGCCGCCCGAAGCGGTTCTGGTCCACCGCGCGCTTGAGGAGCTGGATGGCGGGGTTCAGGCGGTTCTGCTTGACGACGAACAAGTGGACGCCCGCCTCGTCGCACGCCTTGACCAAGGCGTCGGCCTCCTCCAAGCGCGTGGCCATCGGCTTCTCGCAGATCACGTGCAGCCCGGCTTGGGCGGCCAGGATGCCGTGCTTGGGATGCAAGCCGCTCGGGGTACAGACGACGGCCACCTCGGCTTCGGTCTCGGCGAGCATCGCGGGGAGGCTCGTGAAGGCCGGCACCTGCCACTTCTCGCCGGCCGCACGGGCGCGCTCGGGCACGTCGTCGCAGACGGCCACCAAGTGCAGCGCGGGCTGCGCGGCGATGGCGTCGAAGTGCCGCTCGCTGATCCGGCCGCACCCCACGAGCACCACCCGGAAGCGCGACGGCGTGGCGCGATCATTGGCCATGTCGAACGCTCCTCAGACGGCGGCCGCCACGCCGTTCCGCTCAGCCTTCACGGGCGCAGGCCGACCACGCGTGGCGTTGCGTGTGTCGATCACGAGCGGCGCGAGCCGCGAGACGCGACCATAGTCGATCCCCGAGTGGTCGGTGACGATCAGCACCGCGTCCGCCGTGCGGAACGCATCATCGGTGAGCGGAATGGAGCGCCCCACGGCGCCGGCAGGCGTGTGACCATCGTCGGCGATTTCCGGCACGTACGGATCGTGGTAGCTCACGACCGCGCCCTTCTGCGACAGCAGGCTCAGAATCTCGAGTGCTGGCGATTCGCGCAGATCGTCGATGTCCTTCTTGTACGCGACGCCGAGCACGAGGACGCGCGAGCCCTTGAGCGCCTTCCCCGCGTCGTTGAGCGCGTCCTGGAGCTTCGACACCCAGAACGCCGGCATCTCCGTGTTGATCTCGCCCGCCAGCTCGATCATGCGCGTCTTGTAGTGCAGCGTGCGCATCTTCCACGCGAGATAGTGCGGATCGAGCGGGATGCAGTGGCCGCCGAGCCCTGGCCCGGGCGTGAACTTCATGAAGCCGAACGGCTTCGTCGCCGCCGCGTCGATGACCTCCCACACGTTCACGCCAAGTTTGTCGGCGATGACCGCCATCTCGTTCACCAACCCGATGTTGATCATCCGGAAGGTATTCTCGAGCAGCTTGGTGAGCTCTGCGGCTTCGGGCGAGCTCACCGGGACGAGCGTATCGATGAACTGCGCGTAGACGCGCACCGCGAGATCGGTGCACTGCTCGGTGATGCCGCCCACGACCTTCGGCGTGTTCTTCGTGTGCCACCTCGTATTGCCGGGGTCGACGCGCTCCGGGGAGAAGCACAGGAAGAAGTCCTCCCCCACCTTGAACCCGCGCGCCTCGAAGCTTGGCAGCATCAGCTCGCGCGTCGTGCCGGGATACGTCGTCGACTCGAGCACGATCAGCTGGCCGGGGCGGAGCGCCTGCGCGACCGCCTCCGTAGCCGAGACGACGAAGGACATGTCGGGGTCCTTGGTCTTCCCGAGCGGCGTCGGCACACAGATCGAGATCACATCGCACTCCGCCAGGCGCGCCATGTCGAGCGTGGCTTCGAGGCGGCCGCTCGCGCGCAGCGCGGCGACGTCCGAAGCGGCCACGTCCTTGATGTGACTCTCGCCGTCGCTGATGAGCCGAGCCACGCGCTCGGACTTCTCGAAGCCAACGACCTTGAGCCCTGCCTTCCCCATCTCGACCGCGAGCGGCAACCCGACATAGCCCAGGCCAACAACACCGCACACGATCTCTCGACGATCGATCTTCTTCGACAGCGCTTCGTAGCTGCTCATGGATTTCATGGTATCCAGAAGTGGCGGGTCACGGTCAACGAGGACGGCGGGATCGCGCCGCGAGTCCTGCTCCGACCTCGAACCGGTAACCTTGCCGGTGAGTTGCCAGTCTACATCCGTTGGGAGTGGTCGCGGGTACGTCGCTGGTGTCGAGCGGCGTACTGCCACTCGATGGCCTCGTCGCGGCCCGCCTCCACGCGTCGGATGTTCCGCATGTGGAGACGATTCAAACGCTGGAAGCTAACGGCCGTCAGGTGAGCCTTCAAGCAAAACGATATCCGCTCCCCCTCGCGCCCTCGACGTTAGCAGCACTCGTGCCGTGCGGGCACGGCCGAGGCTGCCCACTCGGCGTCGACGTCCCGGCCATGGTCAGTGCCGTGCGCCAACGGGATGTCGCACGAGCCCATCAAATTGCTCGCGGCCCCAATCCCTTCGCGAGCAGCTGTGGGCGCGGATGCCACGCACCGTGCGAAACCGCGTGCCGGCGCCGCCACGCGGGCTCACCCGTGGCGATTGCCGAGCTCGAGGCGTACGCGGCAACGAGCGCCGCCCCGGACCAGCTCGCGGCGCCGGGACCCTGCACCAGCGCGCACGACCTGCGTTCCGTCGCGGGACTCGTCGGACGCGGCGGGGATGTGAGCACGCCCGCTCCGCGGTCGGGGAAGCGTGTGGCGATCATCGGTGCGGGTGTCACGGGGCTGGCCTGTGCGCACGACCTCGCGTTGCTCGGCCACGACTGCGCGATCTTCGATGCGTCGGAGGAGCCAGGCGGCGTGCTCACGACCGCGGTTCCCGACTTTCGCTTTCCCGTGGCGAGCATCCGCGCGGAGTGCGCGGCAATTCTCGCGCGCGGCGCGACCTACCATCGCCGCACGCGCATCGAGCGGTCTGACGGCGTGCGGGCACTGCTGCGCGAAGGGTTCGACGCGGTGTTCATCGCAATCGGTGCATCCGATGCACGCGGCCCCGTCGTCGAGCAGCAGTCGCGCCACCCGGCAGTGGTCGATGCGATGGACGTCCTCCGCACCTCCGATGCCTCACCGGCGGGGTCCGTGGTCGTCGTCGGCGACGGCGACCTGGCGCTGGACGCCGCGCGGACTCTCGTCCGACGCGCCACACCGAGCGCCAAGCCCGGCGGCACGCCGGCGCAGCATGCCACCGTACATCTCGTGCACGCGTCGGAGCTCGAGGACTCGCCCTTCGATCACCAACTGCTTGCGGCCGCGCTCGTGGAGGGCGTCGAGCTTCACCACGGCTGGCGACCGCGTCGGCTCCTGCTCGAAGACGACGGGAGCACGGTGCCCGGCATTGAAGTCACGCGCGACGGCGGTGAGATCACAAAGGTGATCCCGTGCGATCAGCTCGTGGTGGCGGCCACACGCGTACCGGCCGCGCACGCGCTCGATGAGCTCCTGGCGTGCACACCCGCTGGACTCATTGCCGTCGACGTCGAGACCCTGCGCACCTCGATCCCCAATGTCTGGGCGGGTGGTGCGTGTGCCCTCGGGCATCGCTCGATCGCGCACGCGGTGGCGGATGGGAAGCGCGCCGCGTGGCAGATGCATGCTGCCCTCACAGGTGTTCAGATCCGCGTACAGCTCGCCTCGGCGTGGGTGGAGGTGAACGACCGCGACCGGACACTCACCCAGCGTGCGCTGGCGACACCGCGCGCCGCGCCGGAACGACCAGGCGTGTCGGAGCGCCACGGTGCCGGCACCCCCACCGCGGCATACGCCGACGAGATGCTACGTCAGGCAACGCGGTGCTACGACTGCACCGTGCTCCCGGTCGTCGACGACAGCTGCACGCGATGCGGCGCCTGCGTCACCGCCTGCCCCGTCGGTGCATTCACGCTGATCCCCGACGCCGGGGAACACGCCGAGCTGCGCTTCGACCAGGAGCCGTGCACACGCTGCGGTATATGCGTCGAGCACTGCCCGGAAGGTGCGATCGCGATGGTGCGTGCGGTATGGGAGGAACGGCTCGTGGCCGAGCGCGTCACGCGATCTCGACGCCGAGCCGTCTGAGTCGACCGAGCGACGCCTCGTCCAGGCGCGCGCGGAGCACGAGGTCGGTGCCATCGCTCCGTTGCTCGATCACCTCGCCCGATCGATGCACCTCCGCGAGCGTCTTGCCGTCGCTCGCCGGAATGCGCACCTCCGTGACGACCTGCGTCTCGCGGGCGGCCGCGAGCAGCGCGCGTCGCAGGGGCTCGAGTCCGCTCTCGGCGACGGCCGACACGAACACGGAGTTCGGCAGCATGTTCGCCACGCGTGCCTGCAGCGCGAGGAGCGTCGCATGCTCCAACCGGTCGATCTTGTTGAAGACGTGGAGCACCTGCTTCTCCTGCGCACCCAGCTCGGCGAGGACTTGATCGACCACACGCCGATGCTCTTCCCATACTGGGTGGCTGGCGTCGATGACGTGCAGCAGCAGATCGGCCTCACTCACCTCCTCGAGCGTCGCGCGGAACGACGCCACGAGATCGTGCGGAAGCTTGCGAATGAAGCCGACGGTGTCGGTGAGCAGGATGCGGCTTCCATCGTCGAGCGGCACCTCGCGCGTGAGCGGATCGAGTGTCGCGAACAGCCGGTCCTCGACGAACACATCCCCTGCCTCCGCCAACGAGCGGAGAATCGACGACTTCCCCGCATTCGTGTAGCCCACGAGCGCCGCGCGGAACAGCCCGCGGCGTCCCTGCCGCTGCACCACGCGCGCGCGCTGCACGTCGCCGAGTCGCGCCTTGAGGAGGCGGATGCGCTGATTGATCAGCCGGCGGTCCGTCTCGAGCTGCGTTTCACCAGGGCCGCGCATGCCGATGCCGCCCCGGAACTTCTCGAGGTGCGTCCACATGCGCGTGAGCCGTGGCAGCAGATACTCGAGCTGGGCGAGCTCGACCTGCATCTTGGCTTCGCTCGTACGCGCACGAGTCGCGAAGATGTCGAGGATGAGCTCGGCGCGGTCCATGACGCGCGTACCCGTAGCCTGCTCGATGTTGCGCCCCTGCGCGGGGCTCAGCTCGTCGTCGAAGATCGCGAGCGAGGCCTCGCTGCTCTGAATCTGCTCGCGCAATTCATCGAGCTTTCCCTTGCCGAGGTACGTCGCGGGGTTCGGACGATCGAGAAACTGGGTGACTTCGCCGACGACGACCGCGCCAGCCGTGTCGGCCAATTCCGCCAGCTCCTCGAGGTGTTCGTCGAGTTGATGGCGCGCCCCGGCGCCCTTGCGCGGCGCCCCGACGAGAATGGCGCGCTCGACGGGCGGGGCGAGTGAGATGGTGGGACGGGAAATGGGGAAGACCTCCTTAGTTCGTTCCGCGCAACGTCGACACCCGCCCGCGCCGGTCGTAGGGCACGGTGAACGAGCCGACGGGCGACCCAACGGTGAGATCGCCGAGTACGTGATACTGGACGGTGCCCGTGTTGATCAGCTGACGGCCAGCTTCGCCGACGCCGGCCCACGTGAAGTCCAGCGGCAGCCGGATGGCCGTCGAGTCCTTGCTGCCGACGGTGAAGAGCGAGTCGGCCGTGCCGGTGCCGAACGGGATCGAGTCGAGCATCAGCTTGTACGTGAGTCGCGAGGCATCGAGGCGGAATCCATTCGGGTTGTACACGTTCAACACGACGTCGAGCGAGCCGCCGTTCAACCCCACCCCGTTCAGACGCAGGGTCTTGATCGACACCACGGGCTCCGTGAACGCGCGCCGCCCGAGCGACGCGCACCCGATTCCGGCGGCCAGTGCCATCGCCGCCATGAGCATCCCCACCTTGCGCATTGGTCCTCCAGACAGTTGACCGCGTCCGCCCTACTCGGAAGTCGATGAGCGCTTCTGCCTGAGTTCCGCCCACCATGCGAGCCGCTTCCCGATGTCCTTCTCGAAGCCGAAAGGACCAGGCTCGTACAAGGTGAGCGGCCGGAGGCGCTCCGGCAGGTACTCCTGCGGAATGTATGCCTCAGGGGCGTTGTGTGCATATTGATACCCCCGCCCATATCCCAGTTCCTTCATGAGCGCGGTGGGAGCGTTGCGGATGTGGTGTGGCACCGGTTCCGCCGGGCTCTCGCGCGCCGCATCCAGTGCGGCATCCAGCGCGCGCTTGACACTGTTCGACTTCGGCGCCGTCGCGAGGTAGATGGTCATCTCGGCGAGGGGCAGATATCCTTCCGGCGCACCCAGCATGTGATACGCGTCACGCGCCGCGATGGCCATGCGTAGCGCCTGTGGATCCGCGAGTCCAATGTCCTCGGCCGCCATCGCGATCGCGCGGCGGAACAGCGTCATCGGGTCTTCCCCACCCTCGATCATGCGCGCCATCCAGTAGAGCGCACCTTGGGGATCGCTGCCGCGCAGCGACTTGTGGTACGCCGACAGCAGGTTGAAGTGCTCCTCTCCGCTCTTGTCGTGGCGCGCG